>DATAOY010000113.1:0-44868 GCA_036265495.1 Nocardioides sp.
TTCGGCGTGCCCCGCGACGCGCTGCCCGAGCTGGTGCCCAACTGGGGCGAGATCGGCGCGACCGACCCGGCGTCGTTCTGCGGACTCGAGCTGCCCATCGCGGGCCTGGCGGGCGACCAGCAGTCGGCGCTGTTCGGCCAGACCTGCTTCCGCACCGGAGACGCCAAGTGCACCTACGGCACCGGGTCCTTCATCCTCACCAACACCGGAACGGCGCTCGAGCGGTCGGATGCCGGGCTGTTGTCGACCGCTGCCTGGCGCTCCCCCGACGGCGAGCTGACCTACGCGCTCGAGGGCTCGATCTTCGTGACCGGGGCGGCCGTGCAGTGGCTGCGCGACGGCCTGCAGATCGTCGGCTCCGCGGCCGAGACCGAGGCGCTCGCGAGCACCGTGGACTCGTCGGAGGGGGTGGTCTTCGTGCCGGCGCTGACAGGGCTCGGCGCACCCCACTGGGACCCCCACGCCCGGGGCACGATCCTCGGCATCACCCGCGGCACGACCCGCGCCCACCTCGTGCGCGCGACGTTGGAGGCGATCGCCTTCGAGGTGCGCGACGTACTGGCCACGATGCCCGGAGCCGACTCCTCGCCGTTGCGGGTCGACGGCGGCGCGGCGGCCAACGACCTGCTCTGCCGCCTCCAGGCCGACCAGCTCGGCGTCGCCGTGGAGCGGCCGCAGATCGTCGAGACCACGGGGTTGGGAGCCGCCTTCCTGGCCGGTCTCGGGGTCGGCGTCTGGGACTCCACCGACGACCTCCGCGAGACCTGGCAGCTCGACGCCCGCTTCGAGCCCAGCGCCGACGAGGACACGCGCGCTGCCGCCGATGCGTCGTACGCGCGATGGCAGGAGGGCGTCCGCCGCTCCCTGAGCTGGGCCGACTGACGGGACACCCGCCTCGAGTCTGTCCTCGGAACCCGGTGTCGGCCTGGTAGCGGGACACCGATCGGGACTATCCCAGCTTGTCGAGCGCCTTCTGGGCGGCGTCGCGGGTCTTCACCGCGGCGGAGTGGGCGGAGGCGGCGTCGGTCTGCACCTCCTCGGCCTCTTCCAGCTCCTCGTCGGTGTCCTCGGCCGACGACTCGAGCTCGGTGAGCGTGCGGCGGAGCTCGTCGATCTCCGACTGGAGCTGGAGGCTGCGGGCCTGGAGCTCCTCGACGGCCTGGTTCGCCTCGGCGAGGGCCGACTCGGTCTCGTCGACGGTCTCCTGCGCCGCGGCCAGCGCCGCCTCGGCCTCCTCGCGCTTCCGTGCCGCCGCGTCGTCACCCTCGCCCGGTACGACGTGCAGCTCCGGCGGAGCGGGCTCCTCGCCCGTGGTCGGCGTCGCCGAGAAGCCGAGCGCCTCCGGGACCGCGACCACGGCCGCGACGTCCACGCTGTCCACGCCCGTCGACGACAGCGCCGCGGTGAGCAGCCCGCTGCGCACGGCCCGGGCGCACTCGGGGTCGAGCATCGCCGCGGTCAGCGTCGCCTCGATCTGGTCGGCGACGGACTGCGTGACCTTCACACCCTCGTCCTTGGCCAGCGACCGCGCCTGCTGGGTCACCGCCGAGGTCAGCTGCCGCCGCTGCCTGGTGAGCGCCCTCAGCTCCGCGCCGTCCATCCCCTCCTGGGCGTCGCGCAGCGCCTGGCCGACCGCGATCACCTGGTCCACCTGCGCTGCCTCGCGTCGTACGAACAGGTTCACGACCCAGGCCGCCACCGAGGGCTTCTTCAGCTTCCTGACCGCGGCCGCGAGCTCCTTGTCGGCCCTGAGCTCCTTGGCCTTCGCGTCCCGCGCCGGCGTGAAGGCCTCCTGAGGGAGCGCGTAGAGCTCGTCGGCGAGCTCGAGCAGGTCCGGCGTGCCGGTCATCGGCCGTACTCCAGCTCGACGGGGTACGGCGGCCACTCCGCCTGCTGCTCCCGACCGGTCGGCGTCCAGCCCAGGTGCTCGTAGAAGCCACGGGCTCGCGCGTTGTCGCGAAGCACCCACAGCCGGTGCACGCCGGTGGCCCGCTCGACCGCCCGACGCGCGAGGCCACGTCCCCACAGGCCAGGCCGGACGCCCAGATGGCGCAGCCGCTCGTCGTCCCAGGCGAGGTACACGTCGAGCCGCTCGGATGGCCCGGCCACCTCGACCTGCACCTCGGGATCGGCCAGCAGCCGCCGCCAGCGCTCGCGGACGTCGGCAGAGGGATAGGGGACGCCGGGGAAGACGTGCGCCAGCGCGACCAGGTTGGTGTCGCGCTCCACCGCCGTCAGTGCGTCGGCATCGGCCGGGGTCGCCGGCCGGAAGACGGTCTCACGCGTCGCCGTCATCGCCGCCATCGCCGTCATCCTCCAGGCCCTGCTCGATCACATAGCGGGTGAGCTCCACGCGGTTGTGCAGCTGGAGCTTGCGGAGCGTGTTCTGCACGTGGTTCTGCACGGTCCGGTGCGACAGCACCAGGCGTTCGGCGATCTGCCGGTAGCTCATCCCCTTGGCGACCATCTTCAGGATCTCGGTCTCCCGCGCGGTCAGCGCGTTCTCCGGCTCCGGCTCGTCGGTGCCGCCCTCGTTCATCCGCCGGAACTCGCCGAGCACCAGCCCGGCCAGCCCCGGCGTGAAGACGCTGTCGCCCGCGGCCACACGCCGTACGGCATCCAGCAGCTCCTGGCGCGACGCGGACTTCACCAGGTAGCCGGTCGCCCCCGCCTTGACCGCCTCGAGGACGTCCTCGTGCTCGCCGGAGGCCGAGAGGATCAGGACCCGCGCGGACGGATCGTGGCCGAGCACGTCCGAGGTCACCTCGACGCCACCGGGTCCGGGGATCTGGAGGTCGAGCACGACGACCTGCGGTCGCGCCGCGCGGAAGCGGGCCATCGCCTGGTGGCCGTCGGCCGCGACGGCCACCACGTCGTACCCCGCGTCCTGGAGGTCGCGCTCGACCGCGTCGCGCCACATCGGGTGGTCGTCGACGACCATCACCCGCAGGCGCGCCTCACCGTCCCCGTCGGACATGGAGCGACCATAGGACACCGCTCAGTCCCGACGCGTGTAGCGGCCGCGGTGATGGCGTAGCGGCTCGTCATCGTCACCGACCTCGAGGTGCTCCACGACGGTCGTGACCAGGGTCGACCAGCCGACCTCCTGCTCGGACTCCAGCCGTACGCCGGCCCACGTGGTCGCGGTCGCAAGTCGCGGACCCCAGTGGGTGTCCAGGAACTCCGCCTGCCGGAACATGCCTCCGGGAGCGGGCGCCGTCCCGGCGAAGATCTCGGCCAGGTCGCGGTCGTCCCAGGTGAGCAGCTGGACCACGCCGCGCCCCGATCGGAGCAGCCGCTCGGTCAGGTCGGCGTCCGGGTCGAGCAGCGCCAGGACCCGCGCGTCCTCCCCCGCGCCGACCAGGAACGACGTGACGGTGAGCCCGGCGCGGTGGGGCTCGACACCCGCGGTCCAGAGGCCCACCGTGCCGCCGATCCGGCCGCGGAACTGACGTACCGGGTCCGGCTCGGGGTCCCGGAACGGGTGCTCGGCGTGGATGGTCACGTCCGCGAGCCTAGGCCGCGGCCGCCGTCAGCCGATGGTCTGCGTCTCAGCGCTGGCCGCCGCCCGGAGGAGGGCCTCCGCCACCTCGACCGTGTCCGTGGCGTCGGTGATGCTGACGACCCGGCTGCCGTGTCCGAGCACCGCGTCGCGGAAGGCCTCGAGCTCGACCAGGAGCGGCTCTCGCTTCGGGATCGCGTAGCGGGTCACGTCACCCTGCACCACCCCCCGGAACGACGCGAGCGTGTCCCAGGAGACCGGTGCCAGCCCGTTGGCGTAGAACGTGAGATCGGCGGCGATCGTGTCGGCCACCAGGGTGCCGCGCTCGCCGGTCACCACGGTCACCCGCTCCTTGAGCGGCGAGAGCCAGTTGACGAGGTGGTTCACCACGATGCCGCCGGAGAGCGTCCCGACCGCGGCGACGAGGTCCTCGAACTGCCGGCCCGACCGGTGCGCGGTCCGGGCGGCGAGGTCCACGTACGGCCGGTCCGCGACCCAGGCGGTGAGGTCCACGTCATGGGTGGCGAGGTCGAGCACGACGCCGACGTCGGCGATCCGGGCCGGGAACGGGCCCTGGCGCCGCGTCGCGATCTGGTAGATCTCGCCCAGCTCGCCGTTCTTCAGCCGCCTCCGCATCTCCTGCAGCGCGGGGTTGTACCGCTCGATGTGGCCGACGCAGGCCAGCAGCCCTGCGGTGGTGAACGCGTCGGCGATCCGGCGCGCGGCCGCGACGTCTGGGGCGACCGGCTTCTCGATGAGGGCGTGGACGCCGGCCTCCGCCAGCTGCACCGCGACCGGCTCGTGCAGCGCCGTGGGCACCGAGACCACGGCCAGGTCGACGCCCTCCTCGAGCAGCTCGTCCACCGTGGCCACGATCGACAGCTGGTCGGCCGCCCGGTCGGTGGGTGGGTCGGGCTCGACGACGCCGACCAGCTCGACGCCCGGTAGCGAGCCGAGCACGCGGGCGTGGTGCCGGCCCATCTGGCCGAGCCCCACCAGCCCGGCACGCAGGTCAGCCATGACGAGCCGCCGCCCCGTTCACCGCGCTGACGACCCGTGCGCGCTCGTCGTCGGTCAGGCCGGGCCTGATCGGCAGCGAGAGCGCCTCGCGGCTCGCGCGCTCGGTCTCCGGGAGGTCCAGCTCGAGCCCGTACGCCGGCAGCCGGTGGGTCGGGACCGGGTAGTAGACGGCCGCGTCAACGCCGGCCGCGTCGAGCTCTCGCTGCAGCTCGTCGCGCGCGGTCGAACGCACGGTGTACTGGTGCCACACCGGGTCGGCCTCGGGCAGCACGTACGGCGTGACCACCCCCTCCAGGTCGCGGGTGTACGCCGCGGCGACCGCGCGCCGCTCGTCGTTCCAGGCGGGCAGCCGTCGGAGCTGGACCCGGCCGATGGCGGCGGCCACGTCGGTCATCCGGTTGTTCAGCCCGGCGACCTCGTTGCGGTATCGGATCTCCATCCCCTGGTTGCGCAGCAGGCGCACCCGTCGTGCGGTCTGCTCGTCCCGGCAGACGACCATGCCGCCTTCACCGGTGGTCATGTTCTTGGTGGCGTAGAAGCTGAACGCCGCCACCTCACCCAGCGCACCCGTGGGCACCCCGTCGTACGACGCGGCGTGCGCCTGGGCGGCGTCCTCGAGCAGCAGCAGCCCGTGCCGCTCGGCCACCTCGACGAGGCGCGACCAGCGGGCGGGCTGGCCGTACAGGTGCACCGGCAGCACCGCCGCCGTCCGCGGAGTGACGGCCGCGGCCACGGCCCCAGGGTCCAGGCAGAAGGTGTCGGGCTCGATGTCGGCGAAGACCGGCGTGGCCCCGGCCATCACCACGGCATTGGCCGTGGCCGCGAACGTGAACGACGGCACGACGACCTCGTCGCCGGGTCCGATGCCGGCGGCCAGAAGGCCGAGGTGCAGCGCGCTGGTGCCGGAGTTCACCGCCACGCAGATGCGCCCGCCCACGACGTCGGCGAACTCCGACTCGAAGGCCGCCACCTCGGCGCCCTGGACGAGCCGCCCGCTGGCGAGTACCGCGGTCGCCGCCGCGATCTCCTCCGGTCCCATGTGGACGCGCACAGCCGACACGCGCGCCACCGATGTCTCAGTCACTCTCGTCACCCTCACGTAGCAGTCCCTGTTCCTCCACGAACGACGCGCCGGTGACCGGGCATCGCCACCCCTCACCGTCGCGCACGAGTCGGCGGCCCGCCGGCCCGACCCAGCCGATCCTCCGCGCGGGGTTGCCGACGACGAGGGCGAAGTCGGGCACGTCGTCCACGACCACCGAGCCCGCCCCGACCAGGGCCCACCGGCCGATGGTCACCGGCGCCACGCACACCGACCGGGCACCGACCGACGCACCGCGACGGACGACGACGCCGACGGCGGTCCAGTCCCCCGTGCCGGCCCGGGCGCCGTCGGGCCGCACGGCCCGCGGGTAGGCGTCGTTGGTCAGCACGACCATCGGCCCGATGAAGACGCCCTCCTCGAGCATCGCCGGCTCGTAGACCTGCGCATAGTTCTGGATCTTGGTCCGGGCACCGACCCGGACGCCGCTGCCGACGTAGGCGCCGCGCCCGATCACGCACTCCTCGCCGAGCTCGGCACGCTCACGGATCTGAGCCAGGCCCCAGACCACGCTGCTCTCGGGCACGACCGCGTCGGCGGCGATCTCCGCCTCGGGGTCACGCACGTGCCTCACCCCTGACCAGCAGACGCGTGGCGGCCTCGCCCCACCAGAGCAGCGCGGCGCCCACCGCGGTGAGCACCACCAGCAGCCACATCGGGGGACGGAGCCAGGCGGCCGAGTCGACCAGGGGGCTGCGTCCGACCTCGACGTGGAGGGTGTACGCCGCGGCCACGACCTGCGCGGCCACGAACAGGAGCCCGGCCAGCACCGGCCACGGCCCGGGCAGGGTGCGGGCCGCCCGGTCGAGGGCGAAGCCCGCGAGGACGGCCATGCCGAGGGCGAACGGGAGGGCGTACCGGCCCTGCCACGCCGCGCCCAGCTCGTCGTACGACGAGACGCTGGTGACGAAGGGCAGGACGAGGGACACGGCCACGACCGCGGCGATCCCGATCCGGATCCGGTGGTCCGCGCAGCGGAGGGCGGTGACCATCACGGCGCCGAACAGCAGGAGGTAGCAGACGTACACCGCCGGGCTGGTGGCGTCGTCGCGCATCGGGAAGGCGGCCACCGACTGCAGCACCCACAGCGGCACCAGGGCCGACACCTCGCCCACCCGATGGGCGATCGACGTGTGCACGGGGTCGGGGACCTTGCCCAGCTCGAGCGCACCCATGGCCATCGTCCAGACGACGCTCTGGACGGCGCTCACGGCGACCACCGCCGCCGACAGCTGGACGTCGCGACGACGAAGGAGCCGCCGGATCCGCCCGGGCTCGGTGCGTACGGCGACCAGCACCACGGCCGACACGAGCAGGCACCAGAGGGGTCCCATCGGCCGCAGGGTGCACAGGGTGGCTCCGGAGACCGCGGCCAGCACCGCCAGCCGGCGTACGTCGTGCGCGTCGGCGACCAGCAGCCCGACGGCCGCCGCCCAGAAGGCCAGTCCGGCCGCGATCTCGACGCCGTTGGGCGAGACGATCGAGCAGGAGTAGACGACGACCGGCGTGCACGCCACCACGGGCCCCAGCAGGGCCACCCGCGATCGCGCCCACGTGCGGAGGGCGCCGAGCGCGAGGGCGACCAGGGCCAGGGCCAGCGCCGCGGTGGCCAGGCGCATCACGTAGAGGGCGGCGGTCCCGTCGAACGGCAGCGCCACGGTGCCGACCACGGCGTAGTAGAGCGGGTGGTAGCGACCGGCGCCGCTGGCGATCCGGACCAGGTCGCCCTGCCCGGTGCCGACGCAGTCGGAGGGCGTCGTGTACACCCGCGCCTGGCACTCGGGACGCGCCGCGGCGACGATGTCGCGTGGCACCTGCAGCCACGCGCCGGTGCCGCGGGTGGCGTCGCTGGGTGTCGGGATCCACTGGCCGTGGGCGGTCGACGCCGCCCGGTAGGCGTGGTCGAACTCGTCGGTGCCGCCGAACGGCGGCACCAGCAGGACCCACGAGACCAGGAGCACGGCCAGGCCGGTGAGGAGGGGGTACGGCGATCCGGACGTGCGGTCGACCCGGACCGGCGACGCGGCGACGTCGCTCACGGTCACCGGTTGCCCTCCTGGATGTCCAGCTGGAGCGCGGAGACCAGGAAGTGCAGACCGCTCAGCAGCGGCGCGACGGCGAGGAGCACCGTGCCCGGCGTGGCGACCGGCGGCCCGAGGGTGTTCACGATGGTGAAGATCCCGAACGCCAGGCCGACCGTGACCAGGAAGAGGCCGGTGAAGAACATCAGGGCCACCGCGGAGAACGACTGGAGCACGTACTTCCACCACATCCGGTGCCAGAAGCCCCTGAAGAGCAGCCGCAGCAGACGGGGCGCGACCTTGCTCACCCTGAGCCCGGACACCTCGGCGCCGTACACCGCCGGGATGGGTACGTCGCGGGCCGGGACGCGCAGCACGTTGAGCTTGATCAGCAGGTCGTTCTCGAACTCGTAGCGTCGCGACAGCCGATCCAGCTGCAGCCGCTCCAGCGCGTGCCGGTGGATCGCGGTGTAGCCGTTCTGCGGGTCGAAGAGGTTCCAGTACCCCGACGCGGCCTTGGTCAGGAACGACATGCCGACGTTGCCGATCACCCGGTGCCGGGGCATCCCGGCGAAGGAGCCCTCGCCGTAGAACCGGTTGGCCTTGGTGAACTGGGCCTCACCGTCGGCGATCGGGTCGATCAGCGACGGCAGGAACCGCGGGTCCATCTGCGCGTCGCCGGCCATCACGACCGAGACGTCGCAGCCGAGCTCCAGCGCGCGCTTGTGGCCGGCCACGATCGCGCCGCCGACCCCTTGGTTCTCGGGGAGACGGTGTACCTCGGTCCGGGCGTCGGCCGCCGCCTTCGCCACGTCGCTGGTCGCGTCGGAGCTCGCGTCGTCGACGATGATGATGTGGTCGACGAGCTCGGGCGCCGTCGTGATCACGGTCCCGATCAGGCGTTCCTCGTTGTGAGCGGGCACGACGACGGCGACACGCAGGTCCCGGTACACGACTGTTCGGCCTCCTTGGTCGTCACGAGGATATGGAAAGCACCGGGGTTTATCAGGGGAATCGCCGGGCCGTCGACGCGCGGAAGACCGCCCCCCTGAAGCGGCCCGCAGGTCACTTTCTTTACCAAGTCCCCGGTGCGAACCGGGTCGAGCCCTCAGAATGTCGGCATGTCTGGCACCCCCTCGACCGTGGCGGACGGCCCAGCGAACCGGCGCCGCCCGATCGCCGCGTGGCTGTTCCTGGTCGCGTTCGCGGTCTACGCGCTGACGATGTCGCGGACGCTGTGGACCACCGACGTGTACGGCGCGAACTGGACGTCGTGGCACATCGTGACCACCGGCTCCCCGTGGATCGACGGAGCGAGGATCCCCGACGTGGGACACCGCTCGACCGAGCTCCTGGCCATCGTGCACACGCACGGCGGGCATACCGCGTTCGGCCGGTTCCCGGGCGTCGTGGCCGCGACGCTCCCGGCGTACGTCCTGCTGGGCTCGGGGGCGATGTCGATCGTGCCCGGCAGCCTGACCGCCGCCCTGCTGACGGCGGGGGCGCTGACCCTGTTGTTCCTGGCGCTGCGGCGCTCCCTGACGGAGCGGCAGGCCCTGCTCGCCGTCGTGCTGTTCGGCTTCACGACGCCGGTCTGGACGGTCTCGGCCAACCTGATGTGGCCGCAGACCCTGACGGTCCTGGGGATCGCGGGGATGGCCTGGGCCTCGGCGACGGGACGCTGGTGGTGGGCCGGCGTGTTCGGTGGCATCGCCCTGTGGGGCCGGGTGCATGCGGCGATCATCGTGGCCGTGCTGGGCCTCGCGGTCGGGCTGCGCCGTCGCGACCCGGGCATCGTGCTGCGGATCGGCCTCACCAGCGGAGCCTTCCTGGCGGCCAGCTGTGCGTGGATCCACTGGGTCTACGGCACCTGGAACCCCCTGGGTGCCTACGACACCGGGACCGTGGGGGCGAACGCCGACGCCTACCGGTTCAGCATCCCCAACCAGCTCGGGATGTGGGTCTCACCCGACCGTGGCCTGCTGGTCTGGACGCCGTTGGTCCTGCTCCTGCTCCCCGCCCTGGTGCGCTCGTGGAGCTCGCTGCCCGACTGGTCGCGCTCGCTGCTGGTGGGCGGCCTCGTCTACACCGTCCTCGGCGGCGCGCTGAACACGTTCACCGGCGGGGACGGCTTCTACGGCTACCGCTACGGCCTCGAGCTGCTCGCCTCGGCGACGCCCGCGCTCGCTCTCTCACACCGCCGGATGGGCCGGGTCGAGCGGGCGCTGTTCGGCCCGGTGGCTGCGGTGCAGGCCTTCGCGTTCCTGCTGGGAGGTCTCTACGAGAACCTCTACCTCTCGCAGACCGTGGCCTGGCACCAGAACGCCTTCGTGCACGCGCTCGACCGGATCGGCCCGGCGGGCTGGGTCGTCACCGCTCTCGTGGCCCTCGTCGGGTTCCTGGTCGGGCGCAGGTTCTCGAGGGTGACGGGGCCCACGCGCGTCGCCGGAGACCGGACGGTCGACGAGGTGTCCGTCTAGCACGACTCGCCGTACGTCAGCGCGGGAAGGTGAGCTCCCACTCCGTCCCGTAGGAGCCGGTCGACAGCTCGGCCCGGCCGCCGAGCTCGGCGACCCTGCCCAGGACCGAGGACGAGACGCCGAGCCGACCCGCGCGCGCGGCGTCCTCCAGCCGGCCGTCCGGGATGCCCGGCCCTTCGTCGCGCACCGACACGTGGATCGTCTCCGGTGACGCCTCCAGCAGCACCCAGGCCGGCGCGTCCGGACCGACGTGGGCGACCACGTTGTCGAGACAGGCCGCCACCGCCGCGACGATCTCGTCGGCCGTCGCCCGCTCCAGGAGGACGCCGCCGGACGGCGTGGCCACGGACACCCCGGGCCGGCGCTCGAGCGCCGAGAGTGCCCCCACCAGGTCGACCATCCCCGGAGCCGCACCGACCGCATCCTGCTCTCGGATCAGTGACCGCAGGGCCTGCTCCTGCTCGCCCGCGAGCCGGCCCAGCTCCACTCCGTCGGTGCCCAGCTCGGGCGCCCGGCGCTGGACGAGGGAGAGCACCTGCAGCACGCCGTCGTGGACGGCCCGGGCCAGCCTGGACCGCTCCACCGCCGCGGCCGCCGCGCGCTCGGCCGCGGCGGTCCGAGCCGCGGACCGCAGCAGCGAGTCGACCATCAGGCCGACGATCGGTCCGCCGATCAGGAGCAGGAACAGGTTCCCGTACACCGTCTCCGACAGGTACTGGCGGGTGAGCAGGTCGCACAGCGACAGCAGGACGGCCGCGACCAGCCCGCCGTACAGACGCCAGTGGATGGCCCAGGCGAACATCGCGCCCATGATCCAGAAGCCGGGGACGGTGGAGTGGAAGCCGGGCTCCTTGACCGCCGCGGTGAGCGCCAGCGAGGCCAGCGCGACCGCCAGGTCGGCGACGACCCAGGCCGTCGTACGCCGCCGGAAGGAGCTGTAGACCCAGCTGATCACGCCGGTCCAGACGACCATGCCCGCGAGCAGCAGCCCACCGCCGACGGGGTGCGCGAAGCCGCCGCGGTAGATGTTCAGCCCGACCGCGTTCACGACCAGCACCAGGCGGAGCACCGCGAGCCAGCGGTACATCCGGTCCTCGACCGCGATCGCGGCCGGCTCGGTGGGCCGGACCGGGAGCCTCAGGCCCGGCGTCAGCCGGGCATGGTGCTGGCCGCTCAGGACGCCTGCTTCTGCTCGCCGGCCGCCGCCGCTCGCTGGTCACGAGCCTCGCGCTCGGCCCGCCTGGCCTCGGCGGCCGACTTCTGCGACAGGTCCTTGGCCTTGACGGCGTACATGTCGACGTACTCCTGGCCGGACAGCTGCATGATCTCGTACATGATCTCGTCGGTGACGGCCCGCAGGATGTAGCGGTCGTTCTCCAGGCCCTCGTAGCGCGAGAAGTCCAGCGGCCTGCCGAACCGCACGCCCGGCCGGGTGAACGTGCCGAACGTCTTTCCCGGCGGCGCGACCACGTCGGTGCCGAGGACCGCGACCGGGATCACCGGGACGCCGGTCTCCAGCGCGAGCCGGGCCACCCCGGTCTTCCCGCGGTAGAGCCGCCCGTCGTGCGAACGGGTGCCCTCGGGATAGATGCCGAACAGCTCGCCCTGGCCGAGGATGTGGCGCGCCGAGGCCAACGCCCCTTCGGCCGCGTTCGCGCCCGACCGGTCGATCGGCACCTGGCCCGCGCCGGAGAAGAACTTCTTCTGGAACCAGCCCTTGACGCCCGGCGTCGTGAAGTACTCCGCCTTGGCCACGAAGGTGACCCGGCGCGGGAGCGTGAGCGGCATGAAGAGCCAGTCGGCGTACGACAGGTGGTTGCTGGCCAGGATCGCGGGGCCGGAGGCGGGGACGTTCTCCGCGCCCTCCACGTGCGGCCGGAACACCAGCTTCAGCCAGGGCCCGAGCGCGATCCACTTCAGGAACCAGTAGAGCACCTCGACCTCCTCGCACGTCGACTCGCCACCGTCCCGGCACACCCTAGTAGCACTCGCGCAGGGCGAACCCTGACAAGCCGTACGGCGTACGGCAGGATTCCCGCATGGCCGTGGCTCCGACCCATCCGTCTCCGACCGCTCCGCTGGCCCTCCCGGCGCAGCCCGACCGCACCGGGGGCCGTGCGATCGGGGTCCTCCTCGTGCACGGCTTCACCGGCTCCCCCGCGTCGCTGAAGCCGTGGGGCCAGGCCCTGGCCGATCAGGGGTACGCCGTCGAGGTGCCGCTGCTGCCCGGGCACGGCACTCGATGGCAGGACCTGAACCGCGTCTCCTGGCACGACTGGTGCACCGAGGCCGAGGCGGCGTTCGACCGGCTGCGTGCGGACTGTGAAGCCGTCGTCGTCGCGGGCCTGTCGATGGGTGGGTCGGTGGCGCTGCGGCTCGCCGAGACGCGCGGCGCGGACGTCTCGGGGGTCATCCTCGTCAACCCCTTCGTGGCGAGCATGCGCACCGAGCTGCACCTGCTGCCGGTGCTGAAGCACGTGGTCCCGGCACTGCGCGGCGTCGCCAACGACATCAAGAAGCCGGACCAGGACGAGCACGGGTACGACCGCCTCCCGCTGAAGGGTCTCGCCGAGGTGACCGCGATGTGGAAGGTGGTGGTCCCGGACCTGAAGCTGGTCACGCAGCCTCTGCTGTACTTCCGGTCGAACGACGACCACGTCATCGACGTGTCCTCGTCACCGACGATCCTGCACGGTGTCTCGTCGGCCGACATCGAGGAGCGGACGCTCGAGAACAGCTACCACGTGGCCACCCTCGACCACGACGCCGAGCGGATCTTCAGCGAGTCCGCCGAGTTCGTCGCCCGGGTGTGCGCGGCGTAGACGACGGCCGAGGTCTGTCAGCCGCCCTGGGCACACCGCCTAGGCTGGTCGGGTGAGCATGCGCGACGACGACGCCGGGGACGGCGCCCGGGCCGACGAGCTCGCCTGGCGCGAGATCGTCGACCACTACGGCGAGGGCCCCGACGTGGCCGGTCTGATCGAGCTCACCTCGCCCCTGCCGGAGCCCGAAGCCGGGCCGGAGGAGCCGTTCCACCTCGACCTCGAGGACGACGAGTCGTTCACGCCGCCGCCGCTCCCCCCACCGCCGGTGATCTCTCCCGAACGCCGGGTCGCGTGGGTCGGCCTGGTCGCGTCGCCGGTCCTGCTGGTGGTGATCAACCTGATCGACTACGCGCTGCCCGGCATCCTCACCTTCGGGCTCGTCGTCGCCTTCATCGCCTCGTTCGGCTACCTGGTCGCGACGATGGCCCCGCGCGACCCCGACGACGACGGCGCCCGGGTCTGAGCGACCTCGGGCCCCGGGCTCACGCCGGCGCGCGGTCCCCCGGTTGCACCAGCAGCACGTACCCCGCGTCGGTCCCGCCGGCGACCCAGCCACGGTCCCTCAGCCGGGCGGCGAGCGCCGAGTCCTCCCCGAGGAGGGCGACCTGTGCGCCGGACGACTCGACCACGCGGTACCAGCCCGGAGCCGTGGCCGCGGCGATCGCGTAGTCGTGCGCGTGCCGCTCGGAGTACGGCGTGATCAGCCCGTCGATGTACTGCTCGAGGTCCGGGTGGCGCCACGCGATCCAGCCGCCCAGCGCGTACGCGTTGAACACCCGCGTCCCGGGTGGGAGCCGGTCGAGCGTGGCGTCGAGGCCGGTCGGCACGTCGCCGGGACGGTCGGAGGTGCTCGGCGCCAGCAACGCGACGGCGATCACCGCGACCACGGCCGCAGCAGCGAGCGATGCCGTCTCGGTACGACCCGGTCTGTCGGTGGGAGTCGCCTCGGCGGGCCCCTCGGTGCCGGCCCGGACGAGCCGGTCGAGGGCGGCCGCGAACAGCGGGGCGACGACCAGGCCCGCCACGGCGACGGTGCGCGCGGCGTACCACGTCCAGAAGACGGCGCTGACCAGCACCAGGACCCGTGGCCAGGTGGCACCGTGGCGGGTCGCGACCCAGAGTCCCGCGGTGCCCACCAGCATCACCAGCGCCCCCAGCGCCGCCGGGCTGGTCAGGTCGGTACGGGCCCACTCCTCGATGTACGGCGCGGTGCTGTTCACCGCCAGGGGTGCCTCGAGCACACCGAGCCCCACCGGGTTGAGCGCGACCACGGCGAACGACGCGATCGCCACCGCGGCCTGACGCAGGAGCACGGGTCGGGACATGGCGCGCGAGAGCGCGAAGCCCACGACGAAGAGGACGCCGTAGCCGGCGCCGAGGAACCAGAAGCCGTGGCACAGCGACCAGAGCCACACCAGCGGGACCAGCCACCAGCGCGTCCGGTGGTCCTGCTCCGTGCGCAGCCAGGCGGAGACCACGATCGGGAAGAGCGCGAAGCTGATCAGCTGCGGCCGTGACGTCAGCGAGGCAGAGGCGGCGAGCACGGTGAGGACCGTGGCCAGCGCCGAGGGCAGCGGCGCGGCAAAGCGACGACAGGTCAGGTGGACGGTGAGGACCACGACCATGCCCGCGGCGGCGTACAGGACGGCCAGGCCGGGGAGCCCGAGCCAGCGGTCGACGTACGCCGCGGCGATCTCGGGCAGTGGCTCGGTCGGCACCCAGTCGACCGTGGCGTATCCGGACCAGTGCGCCGGCGTCGACAGCGAGTGCTGGGAGATCAGGTCGTTGCCGAGGCGCAGGTGCCACCAGTCGTCCGGATCGCTGATCGGGCGCGCGGCCCGGGCCGCGATCCAGCCGAGGAGCACGAGCACGAGCGCGGGTGGAGCCCACCGCACCGCACGTTCGCCCATGGCCCGATCGTGGCAGCCGGTGAGCAGGCATCGGGCGATTTCGGTGGGTTCGCGCGTTCCCGACCTCAGTGCCGGGTGAGATCGGCGGCGCCGATCAGGCCCGCCCGGTTGCCCAGCCGGGCCCTGCGGATCTCGAGCATGGGCCGGTGCCCGCGCCCGGTCAGCTGGGCCCGGAACGCGGCCCGCGTGGGCTCGAGCAGCAGGTCGTCCGCAGCACTGACGCCGCCGCCGACCACAACCACGGCCGGGTCGAGCACGGCCGTCAGGGAGGCGATGCCCTCACCGAGCCAGCGGCCGAGGTCCGCCAGCTGCTCGATCGCGAACGTGTCGCCGGCACGAGCGGCATCGGACACCATCGGCCCGGTGATCGCGTCGGGGTCGCCGCCGGCCCGGTCGAGCAGGTCGGCCGCCAGCAGGGAGCCCGCGCGGGCGGCCGCCCGCGCCTCGCGGACCAGGGCCGAGCCGCTCGCGTACATCTCGAGACAGCCATGGTTGCCGCAGCCGCACAGGATCCCACCCGGGACCACCCGCATGTGCCCGATCTCCGCTCCGACGCCGAACGCCCCCCGGTACAGCGACCCGTCCAGCACCACGCCGCCCCCGACGCCCGTCCCGACGGTGACCAGCAGGAGGTCGTCGACGTCGTGTCCGGCGCCGAACTGGAACTCGCCCCACGCCGCGGCGTTCGCGTCGTTCTCCACCACCACGGGGAGGTGCAGGGTCTGCTCCAGGTCGGCCTTGAGGTCGAGGTCGCGCCAGGCCAGGTTCGGCGCGAACAGCACGACTGCACGCGCCTTGTCGATGTATCCGGCGGCGCCCACACCCACGGCCTCGATCGCGTGGCGGGTGCTCAGCTCGGTGACCAGCTTCTCGATCGCGGCCTCGATGGCGGGGACGTCGGTGGCCGGCGACTCGACCCGCAGCTCCTCGAGGATCGTGCCGTGCTCGTCGACGACGCCGCCGGCGATCTTGGTGCCGCCGACATCGATGCCGCAGGCCAGGCTCACGAGTCGTCCTCGGGCCAGTCGTCGGCGTCGTCGTCGAGGTCGATCCGCTCGACACCATCGCCCCGCGCATGGGTCGGCGGGGCCATCATCGCCGAGACGGCGAGCATGAAGGACGACGCCGCACCGGCCAGGTGGGCGCGCACCTCGGGGCTGGTGTGCCGGATGGCCGCCACGGTGCGACAGAGCGGGCACCAGGCGCACTCGGGTGACCCGGTGGCCAGGTGCTCATGGAGCTCGTCCGCCATGGAGCCGGCCATCGACCCGGCCATGGTGGATACGCCGTCGCCGTGCTCGCGGGCCCACCCCGAGAGCGCACCGAGGAGCTTCGCGGCCTCCTCGGCCACGCTGCCCACCGGTGCGGGACCGTCGTTCTCAGTCACCCGCTGGCCACCTCTCGGCTCACCTCTCGCTCCGCTCGCCGGCGAACCTCACCTGGAGCTCGCCCCCGTCCACCCTTGCGCCGGCCACGCGACGGCGGGCCAGCCCGGCAGGCAGGGTGAGAAGACGACGATACGACGCGACCGTGACGACCAGATCGTCGCCGTCCCTGGCCAGGTCGACGTCGCCGCGGCCGACGAACGGGAGCCTCAGCCGGAGCACCGCACCCTCGGAGCTGCGGGTGATCCGAAGCGGCTCCTCCGACCGGTGCACGTCGAGCGGGTCGGCGCCGGCGTACAGGGCGCGGCCCACGTCGAGGAGCTCGGCCAGTCCGACCGGCTCCGTCGGCCGGAACTCGGACCGCCAGACCGGGATGCCCGCGAACGACTGCTCGACCTCCGCCAGGACCTCCGTCTGGGCTCGCACCCAGCCCGCGCGCCAGGCATCGCCCCCCGTGTCCGGGAACACGCGGTTGGCGACGACTCCATCGACGCGGTAGCCGAACAGCGACAGCGTCGTGAAGCTCCGTCGGGCCTCGGCGAGCACGACCTGCTCGGGGGTCAGCACGAGCCGCACACCGGAGTCGGGACCGGCGAGCAGGGCGCGCACCTGGTCGAGCTCGGCGTGCAGCCGCTCGACCGCGCCGAACACGTCGTCCTCCGGCATCGGCACCCCCGCGGCCCGGGACAGCATCGGCTTCAGCGCTCGCACGACCCGGCGCTCGACCGGGAAGACCCGGGTCATGTACCAGCCCAGCGCCTCGGGAAGCGCCAGCAGCCGGAGCGTCTCGGCGGTGGGCGCGCAGTCCACCACGACGGCATCCCAGTCGTCCGACAGCGCGTGCAGCCGCAGCTCGAGGAGCGCGAGCACCTCCTCCGCGCCGGGAATGACGGTCAGCTCCTCGGCGGCCACGGGGTCGACTCCGGCGACCTCGAGCACCGAGAGCAGGTAGCCCTGGATCTCGGCCCAGGACTCCTCGAACCGGCGCTGCGCGTCGACCTGGTGCACGAACAGGTTCGGCGCGACCTGCTCCGGCTCGTTGCCCACGCTCACGGCGTACGCGTCGGCCAGGGAGTGCGCGGCGTCCGTCGACAGCACCAACGTGCGCCGTCCGGACTCCGCCGCCAGCGCGGCCGTGGCCGCCGCGACGGTCGACTTGCCGACGCCGCCCTTGCCGGTGAACAGGAGGATCCGCACGAGCCAGCGCCGTCAGCTCTGCCCGGTCAGCCGAGCGACTCGACGCGCTTCTTCAGCCCCTTGAGCGCGGTGTCGATGAGGATCTTCTCGCCCTTGCGCTTGAGCATCCCGATCAGCGGGATGGAGACATCGAGCGCGAGCCGGTAGGTCACGTCGGTCGTGCCGTCGCCCCGGTCGACGAGCACGTAGGCCCCGTCGAGCGCGCGCAGCATCTTGCCCTCGACCAGGGTCCAGGTGACCTGGTCGTCGCCGGACCAGACGTAGGCGAGGGTGTACTCGTCCTTGATCGGCGAGACGTCGAGCTTGAAGAAGACCTGCTCGGCGCGACCGTCCGGGAACTCGGAGAGGACGTCGGCGGTGGTGACGCCCTTGGCCCAGGTGGGGTACGCCGGGAAGTCCGCGATCACCGCCATCACCTCGCTGGGCGAGGCGTCGACGACGATCGACGACGTGGTCTGGTCGGCCATCGTGACCCCTTCAGGCTCGGTGTCGGAGACCGGTACGGCGCCACGCCGCGGCGCCGCCTCACCGGCCCGGCGAGACTATCGGATCGCCCTCGGGGCACCCGGCGGTAACCTCCCCCCGGACCCCTGACCCACCCCGGAGCGAGCGTTGGAGGCAGCGTGCGTGAGTTCTCCGCTCCGCTGACCGTCGAGATCCCGGCGACCGGCAACCTGACCGACGACGTGGTGACGAACGCGGCGGAGGACCCGGCGGCGGTGGTCTTCGCGCGCCGTACCGACGACGGGTGGGGCGAGGTGACCGCCGCGCGGTTCCTGGCCGAGGTCCGGTCGGTCGCCAAGGGTCTGGTCGCGGCCGGCATCGGCGCCGGCGACCGGGTGGCCCTGATCTCCAAGACCCGCTACGAGTGGACGCTCGTCGACTACGCGATCTGGTTCGCCGGCGCCGTGACCGTGCCGGTCTACGAGACGTCGTCATCTGACCAGATCGAGTGGATCCTGGGCGACTCCGGGGCCGTGGCCGTGATGGCGGAAGGCCCCGAGCACACCGCGAGGATCGCCGAGCGACGCTCCCGCCTGACCGACCTGAACCACGTGTGGTCGCTGGCGGACAACGGGGTCGAGGTCCTGAGCCGCCTGGGCGAGGACATCTCCGACGACGTTCTCGAGGACCGGCGGACCAGGGCCACCCCGCTCGACCTGGCGACGGTCATCTACACCTCCGGGACGACCGGCCGTCCGAAGGGCTGCCAGCTCACCCACGGGAACTTCATGGCCGAGCTCGGGGTAGCGGTCCCCGAGCTGCACCAGCTGTTCGAGGCCGACGACGCCTCGACGCTGCTGTTCCTGCCGCTCGCCCACGTCTTCGCCCGGATCATCCAGATCGGCGCCGTGAAGGCCCGGGTGCGGCTCGGCCACAGCAGCGACGTCAAGCGGCTGCTGCCCGATCTCGCCGAGTTCCAGCCGACGTTCCTGCTCGCCGTACCCCGAGTCTTCGAGAAGGTGTTCAACACCGCGTCGCAGCGCGCGACCGCCGAGGGCCGCGGGGGCATCTTCGACCGGGCGGCCGAGACCGCGATCGCCTACTCCCGCGCGCTCGACCGGGGCAAGGTCCCGCTGGCGGTCCGCGCCCGGCACGCCGTGTTCTCCCGCCTCGTGTACGCCCGGCTGCGCGCGGCCCTCGGCGGCCGCTGCCGGTACGTCGTGTCCGGAGGTGCACCGCTCGGCGACCGGCTCGGTCACTTCTACCGCGGGATCGGGCTGACCGTCCTCGAGGGATACGGGCTCACCGAGACCACCGCCGCCGTCACCGCGAACCGCCCCGACGCCCTGAAGATCGGAACCGTGGGCCAGCCCCTGCCCGGCACCGAGGTGCGCGTCGCCGAGGACGGCGAGCTGCTCTTCCGCGGACCACAGGTCTTCGCCGGCTACTGGGGGAACGACGGGGCCACCGCGGAGGTCCTGGGGCGCGACGGCTGGTTCCACACCGGTGACGTCGGCGAGATCGACGAGGAGGGATTCGTCCGGATCACCGGCCGGATGAAGGAGATCCTGGTCACCGCCGGGGGCAAGAACGTCGCTCCCTCCGTGCTCGAGGACCGGGTGCGCGCCCACTTCCTGGTCAGCCAGTGCCTGGTGGTGGGCGACGGCCAGCCGTTCATCGCCGCGCTGGTGACGATCGATCCCGAGGCCTTCCCCGACTGGGCGGCCGCCCACGACAAGACCGACGACATCTCGGCCCACGTCGACGATCCCGACCTGCTCGCCGAGGTCCAGCACGCCATCGACGAGGCGAACGCCGCGGTGTCCCGGGCGGAGTCGATCCGCAGGTTCGCGGTGCTCCCCCATGACTGGACCGAGGAGACCGGTCAGCTCACCCCCAGCCTGAAGCTCAGGCGCAACGTCGTCGTGCGCGAGCACAAGGACGAGATCGCGGCCCTGTTCGCCTAGCTGCCGCGCCCCGGGACGTCGTTGACGTCTCGACGTAGGGAGGACCCTCCGGGGGGCGGAGGGGGAGACAGCGTCGTCAACTCCTCCGGAGGGGAGTCGCTCCACACCGGCAGCCACCGCAGCGGCCACACCGCGCTCGGCGGCCGACCGGCCATCACCCGCGTGGCCGAGCTCCCCGGTCACGCCAGCCGGCCGCGGCGTCACGATCTCGCGTCGTCGGACGCAGGATTTTGCCATTTTCCCACGAGCGCAGTGGTCTCACACCTACCATCTGTCTCGCGAGTTCCGGGCTCAACCAGGGCGAAAATCCACTCCGTCCGAGCACGGTTCGCGCGCATCACGTACTGCCAGCCCGCCATCCGCTGGACGGCAGATGTCCGAGCGAAAGGTAAATCGGCCATGGATCGCCGCAGGCTGCTCCTCATTCTTGCCGTGTTCGTTGCTGTCATGGGCACCGCACTCGTCTTCCTCTACGTCCAAGGCGCCGACAAGCGTGCGAACGACAAGTTCGACAACGTCAGCGTCCTCAAGGCCACGCAGGACATCGCCGCCGGTGAGAACTACGACCAGGCTCTGTCCTCGGGCAAGATCTCGCTGCAGCCCGTTCCGCAGAACCAGCTGAACAGCGGGTACCAGACCACCACGACCGCGCTGAAGGGCAAGATCGCCTCGGTGCCGATCTTCGCCGGCCAGCAGATCATCGCCAGCCAGTTCGGCGACACGGTCGCGGCGACGTCGTCCTCGCTGGTCATCCCCAAGGGCATGATCGCGATCTCGGTCAACCTGACCGACCCCGACCGGGTCGCAGGCAACATCCAGAACGGCTCGGCGGTCGCCATCTTCGTGACCGGGACGCTCACGAACACGGCGAACGGCGCCTCCGCGGGAGGCGACGCCCAGACGACCCGGCTCCTGCTGCCCAAGGTCACCGTGCTGAACGTCGGTTCGCCGCAGCCGCCGACGACCTCGACGTCCACCGACGAGAGCGGCGTCCAGACCACCGAGACCCTGCCGCGGACCCTCCTCACGATCGCGGTGAGCCAGAAGGAGGCACAGAAGGTGATCGTGGCGTCCAAGGCGCTCGACCTCACCTTCGGCCTGCTCACCCCGGACAGCAAGGTCAGTCCCGGCCCGGGCACGTCCACCTTGGTCCAGTCCCTCTTCGGCAAGTGAGCTGACATGCCCGTCATCGTCGATCCCGACAGCACGACAGCCCGGCGGCTGCTCGGTGCCCTGCCCCCGGGCTGCCAGTCCGTGGACACCACCGAGCGACTGCTGCCGTGGCTGGCCCAGCACCCCGAGGAGTACGTCGTGGTGCTGGGGCCGAACATCTCGTTCGGCGACGGCGTGACCGTCTGCGAGAGCCTTCGGGTCTCCCGGCCGGCCACCAGCGTCGTCTTCGTGAGACCCGCCCTCGACACCGCGCTGCTCGCTCGGGCCATGCAGGCAGGTGCGCGAGAGGTCGTCGCCATGGACGACCTGCACCTGGTCGCCGGGGCCGTCTCCCGCGCGCACACGTTCTCGCAGGCGCTCCGCGGTCCCGAGGCCTCCAAGCACAACGGTCACGTGATCTCGGTCTTCTCACCCAAGGGCGGTGTCGGCAAGACCACGGTCGCGGTCAACCTCGCCCTGGCGCTGACCGACAACGGCTCGCGCCAGGTGTGCCTGGTCGACTTCGACCTGGCCTTCGGCGACGTCGCGATCACGCTCCAGCTGTTCCCGTCGCACACGATCGAGCACGCGATCGGGTCCGAGGAGGATCTCGACGCGCCGATGCTCAACTCGCTGCTGACCCGCTACCAGGACGCCCTGAAGGTGCTGGCCGCCCCGAGCCACCCCGACGTGCGCGAGCGCATCACGCCGCTGCTGATCTCGAAGGTCCTGCGCACGTTGCGCACCATGTACGACTACGTCGTGGTGGACACCGCGCCGGCCTTCGACGAGCAGACGCTGACGGCGCTGGACGAGACCGACGAGTGCATCATCGTGGCGACGCTCGACGTCCCGACCCTGAAGAACGTCAAGGTCGCCCTCGACACGCTCGAGATGCTCAACATCGGGCGCGGTCACCGCTACCTCCTCCTGAACCGAGCCGACGACGCCGTCGGCATCGGCGCCGAGAAGGTGGAGACGATCCTCGGGATGAACGTCGCATCGCAGATCTCGACGTCGATCGACATCGCCGCCGCCACCAACGCCGGCACGCCGATCATCGCGGCCAGCCCGCACCACCCGTCCAGCTCGGCGTTCCGCAGCCTGTCCACCCTGATCGCCGGCGAGCCGGCGGGGGTGGCGGACTCGGGCCGTGGGCTGGCGGCGGACTCCGAGAACGACAGGTTTGCCAAGCTCTTCCGGATCAAGAGGTGACATCGTGAGCAGTCTCGCCGAACGACTGGCCGCGGCCCGCAAGCAGAGCGAGGCCGGGGCGAACCCGACGCCTCCCCCGCCTCCGCGAGGCCCCGAGCCCCAGGACACACCTCCTGCGGCTCCGCCCCGTGGCGGCGACGACGGCGACGACGGCGGACGTCCGCGCACCGCACCGCTGTCGGCGACCCGGATCGCCCGCCGTGGCAGCGCCGAGCACGACCGCCTCGAGGAGCTGAAGCAGGACGTGCACACCGAGCTGCTCAAGCAGCTCGGTCCGCAGCTGTACGACGCGAACCTGGACCAGGCCGAGCTGGACCAGCGGGTCCGGGCCGTCCTGGGACAGCTGATGAGCTCGCAGGACCGGCCGATCAGCAACGCCGACCGCAACCGGCTCACGCAGGAGATCAGCGACGACATCCTCGGCTACGGCCCGATCGAGCCCTTCCTGCGCGACACGGACGTCTCCGAGGTCATGGTCAACGCCCACGACTCCATCTGGCTGGAGAAGGGCGGCAAGCTGGTGAAGGCCAACGCCCAGTTCAGCGACGAGGCCCACATCCGCCGCACCATCGACAAGATCGTCTCCCGCATCGGCCGCCGCGTCGACGAGTCGAGCCCGATGGTCGACGCGCGGCTGCCTGACGGCAGCCGTGTGAACGCCGTGATCCCGCCGCTGGCGGTCGACGGGTCCTCGCTGACCATCCGCAAGTTCGCGGCCGACCCGCTGACCTCCGACGACCTGATCGCCTTCGGAACGCTCAGCGAGAAGGCGGTCGAGTTCCTCGAGGCCTGCGTCCGCGGTCGCCTGAACATCATCGTGTCCGGCAGCACCGGCGCCGGCAAGACGACCACGCTGAACGTGCTGTCGTCCTTCGTCCCGGAGGACGAGCGCATCGTCACCATCGAGGACGCCGCGGAGCTCCAGCTCAAGCAGGACCACGTGGTCCGGCTCGAGTCGCGCCCGGCCAACATCGAGGGCCGCGGCATGGTCACGATCCGCGACCTGGTCAAGAACAGCCTGCGTATGCGTCCCGACCGCATCATCGTCGGTGAGGTTCGTGACGCCTCCGCGCTCGACATGCTCCAGGCCATGAACACCGGCCACGACGGCTCCATCTGCACGCTGCACTCCAACGGTCCCCGAGACACGTTGGCGCGCATGGAGACGATGGTGCTGATGGCCGGCATGGATCTGCCGGTGCGCGCCATCCGCGAGCAGGTCGCGTCCGCGGTCGACCTGATCGTGCACCAGACCCGCTTCAAGGACGGCTCGCGACGGATCACCAGCCTGACCGAGGTGGAGCGGATGGAGGGCGACATCATCACGCTGCAGGACATCTTCGTGTACGACCACTCCGCCGGCTTCGACAAGGAAGGCCGTGCCCAGGGCTACCTGCGCTCGACCGGGCTGCGTCCGAAGTTCCTGGACAAGATGGAGCACTCGAACGTGCACGTGGACCCGATGCTGTTCGCGATGGACGGGCTGCGGTGACCCGATGAGCACCCTGGTCCTCCCCCTCGCCAGCTCGGCGGCGGACACGAGCTGGCTGATGTACGCCGGGTTGGGCGCGCTCGGCCTGGGCGTGCTCCTCCTGCTGGTGCTGGCCGTCCCTCGCGAGCGCACGCTCTCCACCGAGGAGCGGGTGGTGAAGTATGCCCAGCGCGCTGCCGCCGGGATGCCTGGCGCCGCCCCGATGCCCACGCAGAGCCATCCCGAGGACTCCGCACTGCAGTCCGCGAAGACCGCCGCGGCGAACGTGCTCAAGCGCAACCAGGGCCTCGAGTCGAAGATCGCTGCGCGCCTCGAGGGTGCGGGCAGCAAGTGGCGCCCGGCCGAGTGGCTGCTGTTCCACGCCGGCTTCTTCCTGCTGGTGTCGCTGGTCGGACTGCTGCTGGGGAAGGGTGATCTGATCATCGGGATCGTCTTCATCCTGGTCGGCGCGATCGGCCCGTGGTTCTACCTCGGGTTCCGCAGGAAGCGTCGGCGGAAGAAGTTCGAGGCCGCTCTCCCGGACACGCTGCAGCTGATGTCGGGATCGCTCGCGGCCGGTCTCTCGCTGGCCCAGTCCGTCGACACCATCGTCCGCGAGGGCACCGAGCCGATCTCCAGCGAGTTCCGCAAGGTGCTGGTCGAGACTCGCCTCGGACTGTCGCTCGAGACCGCTCTCCAGGGTGTCGCCGACCGGTTCCAGAGCAAGGACTTCGAGTGGGTCGTGATGGCGATCAACATCCAGCGGCAGGTCGGTGGAAACCTGGCCGAGCTGCTGAACACGGTGGCCGCCACGATGCGCGAGCGGGAGTACATCCGGCGCCAGGTCGCCGCCCTCGCGGCGGAGGGCAAGCTCTCCGCGATGGTGCTCGGCGGCCTGCCCCCGGCGTTCCTGCTGTACCTGGTGCTCGCGAACCGGAGCTACGTCATGGTCCTGTTCACGCGTCCGATGGGCATCGCCATGCTGCTCGGTGGTGCAATGATCCTCTCCGTGGGTATCTTCTGGATGTCCCGCATCGTCAAGGTCGAGGTGTGAGATGACTCTGCTGCTGATTCTCGGCGCCGCGCTCGTTCTCCTCGCGATCGTGCTGATCTCGGCTGCGGTCGGGACCACCGCGGGCGGTCAGTCGGTCACCGGCGTGGACCGCTCGGTCGCCCTGGTGCAGGCGCTGACGAACGCCCCGACCGAGCTCATCAAGGAGTACGACGAGTCGTTCGCCGACCGCATCATGTCGCCGCTGCAGCAGCGCGCCTCCAAGATCGCCCGCCGGTTCTCCGGCAGCGACGCCCCGGAGCGCATCCGCAAGCGGCTCGACGTCGCGGGCAACCCGGCCAGCTGGACCGTGGAGCGGGTCCAGGCCGGCAAGGTGATCGGCGCGATCGTGCTGTTCCTGACGTCGGTGGCGTTCACCGCCGTGCTGGGGACGAGCCTGACCGTGCGGATCGTCGTGGTGGCCGGCGCGACCGCGGTCGGCTGGCTCGGTCCGAACCTGTACCTCTACCAGAAGGTCTACGACCGCTCGAAGCGGATGCAGCGTGACCTGCCCGACGCGATCGACCTGATGACCATCAGCGTGGAGTCCGGGCTCGCCTTCGACGCGGCCGTCCAGCAGGTGGCCCGCAACACCGAGGGCCCGCTCGCCGACGAGTTCTCGCGCGTGCTCCGCGAGATGCAGATCGGCCAGGGCCGAGCCGACGCCCTGCGCGGCCTGGCCGAGCGGACCGAGGTCGACGACGTGAAGAGCTTCGTGACCGCGATGGTCCAGGCCGACAGCTTCGGCATCCCGATCGCCAACGTGCTGCGCATCCAGTCCTCGGAGATCCGGATGAAGCGGCGTCAGCGTGCGGAGGAGCAGGCCCAGAAGGTGCCGGTGAAGATCACCGTGCCCCTGATCTTCTGCATCCTCCCGTGCCTGTTCATCGCGGTCATGGGACCGGCCGTCATCCACATCATGGACTCGTTCTCAGGGGCGGGGTGACCTTCGTCCGATGATCTGGGGCAGTGCTGGCCGGCAGCACACCTGGCTCGCCGTCGGGGCGCGGACGTTCGCGCTCCTGAGCCTGGTCATGCCGCTGATCGTCAAGAACAACCAGCTGCTGCTCCTCGCCCTGCTGGCGACCGCCGCGATCTGGGCGGCCGTCACGGCCGCGGAGCTGCTCGGGCTCCCGGCCACGCTGATCCTGGTCGTGGACGCGCTGATGGTGGGGTCGGTCGCCGGCCTGTCGTCGCACTCGACGACCGCCATCCTCGGCGCGATCGCCGTCCCGCCGTTCACCGCCGGCCTCAGCCGCGGGGTCCGGGGCGTCGTGCTGTCGCTGTCGGCCGAGCTGACGGCGTACGTCGTGGTGGTGCTCACCACCTCGAGCCTCAACCAGGACCAGGGCAGTGCCGCGTTCACGTGGGCGGTCACCGGGCTCGGGCTCGGGCTCATCGCGGCGTTCCTGCGTAGGACCTTCCTGCAGGTGAACGACCCGCAGCGGGCCTATCGCGACGCCCAGACGCTGATCCGCGAGCTGATCACGCTGTCCGGCCGGCTGAGCTCGGGCCTGGACCCGGTCGCGCTCGGGGGTCAGATCGCCAGCGCCGTGCGCGACGAGCTGCCCGTCAGCGCCCTGACCGTCCACATCCCGCGCGGTGAGGTGCTGACGCCCCTCGTGGGCGACTCCGGGCTGGCCACGCCCGACCTCGCCGTCAGCGAGGAGCTGGCGCAGTACAGCCTGATGACCGGCAACGTCCGAATCTCCGGGCACAGCTTCGCCTTCCCCCTCAACAGCGGCGGTGGCGTCGCGGCCGTGGTCTCGGGGGTGCTCGCCCCGGGCCTCGACCCGCAGGCCATGGACCTGCCCCGCCGGCTGTCCGCGCTCGACCGGCACCTGAGCCCCGCGACCGTGCGGCTCGACACCGCGGTGCTGTTCCTCGCCTTCCGCGACTCCGCGACCGTCGAGGAGCGCCGCCGGCTCGCCCGCGAGATGCACGACGGGGTGGCCCAGGAGATGGCGTCGCTCGGCTACTTCGTCGACACCCTCGTCGACCAGGAGCCCGAGGGCTCCACGCGTGCGCGCCAGCTGACGATGCTGCGCGAGCGACTGACGATGGTCGTGGGCGAGGTACGCCGCTCGGTCCAGACGCTGCGCACCGAGATCGGCGAGAGCGACTCCCTCGGCACCGCGATCGGCTCCCTGGCCCGACACCTGAGCGCCAGCAGCGGCATCCCGATCCACGTCACCCTCGACGAGCAGACGACCCGGCTGCGACCCGAGATCGAGAGCGAGCTGCTGCGCATCGCCCAGGAGGCGATGACCAACGCCGTACGCCACTCGGGTGCGACCTCCATCAACGTCCAGTGCTCGGTGGCTCCGCCGTCCGCGGAGATCGTCATCGCCGACAACGGTCGCGGACTCGGCGCGCGTCGCCACGACTCGCACGGGCTCGAGATCATGCGCGAGCGCGC
Source organism: Nocardioides sp. (assembly GCA_036265495.1). Taxonomy (GTDB): domain Bacteria; phylum Actinomycetota; class Actinomycetes; order Propionibacteriales; family Nocardioidaceae; genus Nocardioides. The sequence continues at coordinate 27,162 of DATAOY010000113.1, forward strand.
GGCGCTGGTGTCAGGAGCGCTCACCGTCTCGGACAACACCCCGCACGGCACCGTGGTGTCGGTACGTCTGGACGCCTCTTCCGGCGTGTCGCCGCAAGAGGCGCCCGTGGAACCCGACACCCTGCTCGCATGAGTCCGAGACGACCCGAGGAACGCGCATGACCACCTTGACGACTCCCCTCCGCGTTCTGATCGTCGACGACCACGAGCTCGTCCGGGAGGGCCTGGTCGGCGCGTTCGCCCGCGAGGACGGCACCGAGGTCGTCGGCTCGGTCGGCACCGTGGCCGAGGCCGTCGCGATGTACGGCGACGACCGGCCGGACGTGATCGTCACCGACCTCCAGCTGCAGGACGGCACCGGACTCGACATCATCCGCCAGGTGCGCCAGCGCGACGAGACCATCGGCCTGGTCGTGGTCACCATGCACTCCGGCGACGACCAGATCTTCGCGGCCATGGAGGCCGGCGCATCGGCGTTCGTCGGCAAGGACGCCCCCTCCACCGAGGTGGTGCGCGCGGCCCGGCACGCTGCGGTCTCGCCGCGGTCGTTCATGTGCACCGGCCTGGCCGGCGCGATGATGCGCCGGATGAGCGCGGAGTCGACGCGGCTCTCGACGCGCGAGCACGACGTCCTGCTGCTCCTGGCCGACGGCGCCAACGCCGCGGCGATCGGCCAGCAGCTGTACATGAGCGAGTCCACGGTGAAGTCGCACATCGCCCGCATCTACCAGAAGCTCGGTGCGCAGAACCGCGCGCAGGCCCTGGTCACGGCCATGCGGATCGGCCTACTCTCCGCCGTACAACGCCCGTCCACCTGACAGCACATCTCGGCGGTCGTTGTCAGCGAATTCGACGATTTCCTCCTTCTGCAGTGCCCCAAATGGTCCTGAGTGACTAGGCGGCTTCGACCGAAAACTCGATCCGCGATCGGCCGATAAAGGCCATCATTGAGTACGGAGGCCTCCGGCCTTCTCGGCTCTCAAGCGCCAACGTCAACAATCTGTAGGAGAACGAAATGCTGGACTACCTCCGCATCATGCTGAACGCCCGCCTGGCGAAGATGGACGAGCGCGGTGCGTCCGCGGTCGAGTACGGCCTGCTGATCGCCGGCATCGCCGCCCTCATCGTCGTGGTCGTGTTCGCCTTCGGTGGCGTTCTGAAGAACGTCTTCTCGAACACCTGCAAGAGCGTCGGCGCCAGCGCCGGCGGCACCGGCAGCTGCTGACCTCAGCACCTACCCGAAGGCCGCGGTCCCGAACGGGTCCGCGGCCTTCGTCATTTACCTTGGTAAAGAAATACCCCGGGTGCGCCGATTCCGGCTGACTAGCAGCTCTGGTCGGCGTGAGTCATCTTGGCGGCTTTGCCACGAAGTGGCGTCACCCGGTCTCCCTGTCCCCGTCGTCCTTTGAAAGCGTGCAACGCACTCTTCAACGCACACTCATAGGGGGAACGGATTCATCATGCTCGACTACTTGCGCATCATGCTGAACGGCCGACTGGCGGCCCTGGACGAGCGGGGCGCGTCGGCCGTGGAGTACGGCCTGCTCATCGCCGGCATCGCGGCCCTGATCGTCGTCGTCGTCTTCGCGTTCGGCGGCGTCATCAACAACATCTTCTCGACCACCTGCAACAGCGTCGGCGCGTCCGGCGGCGGTAGCTGCTGACGTCGTCCTCGACAACCGGCGGGGCCGCGGACCTGAACCAGGTCCGCGGCCCCGTCCGCGTGTCGGGGCTCCGCGCTGTGCCGAACCCGTCGATCGGTCAGGCCGCACCTGCGTGCTGAGCACGTCCGGCTAGTCCATCCGGGTCAGGCCATCTCGATCGAACGTCGGATCCGGCACGGGGCCCGGTGCCGCCACACTGGTGGACAGAAGCACAGCGCGCGCGATCAAGGAGACCTCCCGATGCTCGACTACCTGCGGATCCTGCTCCACGCCCGGCTCAGCCGGATGGACGAGCGCGGTGCGTCCGCCGTCGAGTACGGCCTGCTCATCGCCGGCATCGCCGCGGTGATCGCTCTCGTTGTCTACGCGTTCGGTGGTGTGGTCCTCAACGGCCTGTTCCAGAGCACCTGCCACACGGTCGCATCCAGCGCCGGAAGCGGTACCAGCTGCTGACCCCCCAGTTCGTTCCGGCGCGCTGATGGCCGCGGATCCATGGGGGGTCCGCGGCCATCGACATTTTCGGTCTCGTGTCGCGCGTCGCGCTCAGCCCTCGGGCACCGCGCGCTGCGGAACGCCCATCCGCTGACCGAGCTGCTCGGCGATCGCGACCCGCTGCAGCGTGGTGGGGTGTGAGCCGAACCAGAAGTGCGACCACGCCGGCGGGTCGTCGCTGAGCGAGTGCAGGTCGAGCTCGCGCTGCATCCTGATGAACGCGGTCGGGTCGCGGGTCGCCTCGAGCGACGCGACGTCGGCCCGCGTCTCGATCAGCCGCGACAGCCCGTTGTTGACCGGGCTCGAGAGCAGCGTCGCGATCGCCACCAGGGCCACCACGAGGGGTACCACCGTCGGGTCGCGCATGCCGCCCGGGCCGCGACGTACGACGGAGACGACCAGGCCCAGCAGACCGATGCCCAACGTCGTGCCCAGCGCCGCCAGGATCGAGCCGGTGAGCACGTCGTCGTGGTGGGCGTGACCGAGCTCGTGGGCGACGATCGAGAGGATCTCCGGGCGCGGCAGGTCGTGCACCACGTTGTCGTACAGCACGACCCGACGGGTGCTGCCGTACCCCGACACGTAGGCGTTGAGCGTCGTCGTACGGCGTGACGCGTCGGCGACGAGGACGTCGTCGAGGTGCACGTGCTCCTCATCTGCCAGATGCAGGATCTGGGTCCGGAGCGGGCCGTTCTCGAGCGAAGTGAAGTGGTTGAACGCCGGCTCGACCAGCACCGGGTAGACGAACGACCCGGCCATCACCAGGGCGCCCAGGACGGTCCCGGCCACCGCGGGCCAGGCGCGCGGCCAGCGACGGGCACACCCGACGAGCACCAGGAGCAGCAGCCCCGAGACCACGATCGAGAGCACCAGGCTCTTGAGGAGGTCCACGGTCCACGGACCCCACGCCTCGTCGCTGAGGCCGTACGCGACGGACCGGTGGTGGCCGATGATCGCGAAGGGGAGGGTCACCAGGCGACCGACCACGGCCAGCGCCGCCACGGCGAGCAGGACCCGCACCCACCACCAGCCGCGCAGACGTCCCGCGAGGCGAGCGCCGAGCGGGGTCAGCCCGAGCACGAGCGTCACCGCCAGCGAGACCAGGAGCGAGGCCCAGCCGAGGTAGCGCGCCGGGTCGGTGTACGCGTTGGCGCGAGCGATCTCCGCGGGGGTGAACACCTGCGACGCCGGCACCGCGGGAGGGGTGCCACCGGGGACCGGGTGCCACGGGATACGCCAGGCCGCGACGAGCACGAAGGCGACCGTGGCGACCAGGATCGTGACCACGGACCAGCGGCGTTCGCTCACGCCGGCAAGTGTGACAGGAGGGTCCGCCACTGCTCGGTGAAGGCGGCCGGGGTCAGACCGAACCAACGTTGCAGCTCCGGGCGGAGCTCGCCACCGCGATCCATCGCCCGGTAGAAGCCCACCAATGCGCCAGGTCCACCGTCCCGGACGAGCAGCCGGCAGGCGAGCCACGCGCTCTCGTAGCGCGCCTCGAGATCCTTCGCACCGGCCTGGAACTGCTGGGCGTCGGGGAGGTGGCGCGGGGCGCCGCTGCGGTGCACGAGGGCGATGACCCGGGCCGCGGTCGTGGTGAGCGGCAGCCGCTGTGAGCTGAGGGCGACGAAGTCGGCGAAGCCCTCCACCAGCCAGGTCGGCGCGGCGCTGGTGGCGGCGTCCGTGGCGACGTGCGTCGCCTCGTGGGTGAGCACGACCTGGGCGCCGCGCGGACGCAGCGGGTCGAACACCTGCGGGTTGATGAAGACATGGCTCGGCGAGCGGCGCGACCTCGAGCCGTCGACGGTGGTGGTGACGGCCGCGATGCCGTCGTAGGCGCCGGGATGGACGCCGAGGGCGGCGTCGAGGTCGGCCTGCGAGGCGGGCACCTCCACGACCAGGCCGCCACGCCAGCCCGGGAGGACGCGTTGCACCTGTGGGACCGCGCGCCGGGCGAGGGCGGCAAGGCGTGCTGCCTCCTCGGCCGAGCCGTCGACGACGACCATGGTGTCGGCGGATCTGCGGACTTGCAGCGGACCCGAGAGCCATAGCGGGGTCCGGTGGTCTCCCCCGCCGATGCCGGCGATCCGTAGCCGGTCACCGGCACGCGCGAACCGGACCCGGACCTCGAGACGCTCGGTCCGGTCGTCGAAGCCGGCGAACCGCCACGTGGTCGCGACGTCCGCCGCCCAGGAGCCGTCCTGCGCGACCGCACCGGAGGCGGCGACGTAGCGAAGGGAGAAGTCGGCGACGTGCAGGGCACGCCCGTTGCGGACGACGCCGCCGAGGGCGGCCCGCGACTCGGGGGTGGCACCGAGCGACGCCCCGGAGGTCACGTCGTCGCGACGAACGGCGCTCTGGAGGTCGTCCAGCAGCGACGTGGCGCCGGCCTGGTCGACGTGCGGCACCGGCCGGCCGTCGAGCGGTGCGTGGTACGTCGAGTCGTGCTGCGTCCGCCAGACGACGACCCCGACGGCCACGACGACCACGACCAGGAACAGCGAGAGGCCGACCACCCCCCAGCGGGGGCGGTCGGCCTCTCGACGCGCTCGAGGCGCGGGGTCAGCCAGGGCGGACGGCGCCGACGTACGGCATGGAGTACAGGCCGGTGACGCGGATCCCCGCCGACGGGTTCTCGGCGTTCACGATCATGCCGTTGCCGATGTACATGCCGACGTGGCTGATCGGGTGGTAGTAGAAGACGAGGTCGCCCGGCTGGAGCTGGCTGGTCGAGATGTGGGTCCCGGAGCCGAACTGCGCGCTCGACGAGTGCGGCAGGCCCACGCCGGCGGCACCCCAGGCGGCCATGGTCAGGCCCGAGCAGTCGAAGGAGTTCGGGCCGGCCGCGCCGTAGACGTACGGCTTGCCGACCTGAGCCATCGCGTAGTGCACCGCGGCGGCCGCGCGGCCGGAGACCGGGATGTCGGAGGGCGCGACGCGGGTGCTGTCGCGAGAGGCGGCCAGCATCCGCTCGCGGGCCGCGGCCTGCATCTTGCCGAGCAGGCTCTTGGCCGCGGTGAGGTTCTTGTCGATCGTCGCCTTGTCCTGGGCGGCCTGCCGCTCGAGCTCGGCGACCTTCGCGAGCTGCGTCTGGGTCGCCTTCTGGCGGATGGTGAGCGCCTTCGCCTGGGTCAGGTACGAGGAGTACTGCCCCGCCTGCATCGAGTTGAAGGCGGACATCGTGGTCAGCTGCGACACGAAGGCGTTGGGGTCGCTGGAGACGACGGCCTGCCCGACGGCGGACAGCGAGTCGCCCTCGTACTGCCGCACGATCGAGTCGGCGACCAGTCGCCGCGCCTTCTCGGTCTGCTTCTGCTGGTGCGTCTGGTCGGCACGCAGCGCCGCGACATCGCCACGCATCTGCTTGAGCTGGACGCGGATCGCGTTGTAGCGCTCCGATGCCTGCTCGGCCGCGTGGTACAGGCGGTCCACGCGATGCTGGACGTCCTGGATGGTGGGTTTGGCCTCTGCCGTGCCGCTGGGGATCGTCCCGACGAAGGTGACGGCCGCGGCGGCGGAGGTGGCAATGAGCGTGACGAGGCTTTTCCGGCCGTTGAGCACGAGCGGAAGGACTCCCTTGCTTGTCGTACGCCTACCAGGTGAGCTGACGGGTTCGGACACGACAGGCCCTACACCGCCTCCTCGCCGGCGCACTCTCGTGCACCTGCGCCTTGGCGGCGATTCACCCCAGGTGGGTTGGTTCCCCGGCTCTCCGTCGCAACCCCGAGCGGCAACGGCGGTGACTCGGCGCGACACCCGCATGGACACCGGACTGGTCCATCGGCACGGGCATCTGAGCGGTCACACTAACCACACCCGAAGGGGTCCGCCAAACTTTCAACCAGGCTGTCGTGACATTTTCGTGACCGGGCGCCAGCGGGTGTCACATGAGTCACACCAGCCCCATCTGTCACACTCCGTCCACAGGAGCCACGCTCATGCGGACTCGATGGCCGGTGGGTCGACGGCGGTCACCAGCCGCAACGGCGGCACCAGGCCGCCGGCGGCCAGGGTGTCGAGCGCCCGGCACTCGTCCTCGGCCAGGGTCAGCTCCGGTGGCGGCCCGAGCAGCACCGTGACCACGCAGTCGTGACAGGCCTGCCCACGCACCAGGCAGGTGTCGCAGTCGATTCTCGTCGTCATGTCCCTGAGGGTTCCAGGGACCACCGACAGTCGAGCGAGGACGTGGCGATCCGGCGGAGTCGGGGCGCGGCGACCGCAGGGAGACCGGCGCGCGTGCTCGCGAGGTGGGCCGGCCGTCTCCCGGCGTGTCGAGCGGTGGTGCCGACGGCCTGTCGGCGCGCCGTCCTAGCGTCGTCGACATGACCGCCGCGCCGCTCCGCCTCCCCGGCGACGCGGCCGTGCCAGCCCGGACGCTCGCCCGCCAGCGGTGGGAGGCCCAGCGTTCCTTCGACGAGCTGGGTCGCCCCCTTCGCGACCTGACCTTCTGCGTGGTCGACCTGGAGACCACCGGCGGGTCGCCCGAGGCCGGCTCGATGATCACCGAGATCGGGGCGGTGAAGGTCCGGGGCGGCGAGCTGCTCGGCGAGTTCCAGACCCTGGTGAACCCCCATGCCCAGATCCCGCCGTTCATCGCGGTGCTGACCGGCATCACCAACTCGATGGTCAGCGGCGCCCCACCGATCGAGTCGGTGCTGCCGTCGTTCCTCGAGTTCGCGGCGGGCTCCGTGCTCGTCGCCCACAACGCACCCTTCGACGTGGGCTTCCTCCAGTGGTTCGCGACCCGGCAGGGGGTCCCGTGGCCGGCGTTCGAGGTGCTCGACACGGCCAAGATCGCGCGCCGGGTGATCACCCGCGACGACGCACCCAACTGCAAGCTCTCCTCGCTGGCGCGCGCCTTCCACGCGTCCACGACGCCCAACCACCGGGCCCTGGCCGACGCCCGCGCCACGGTCGACGTGCTCCACGGGCTGATGGAGCGGCTCGGCGGCCTCGGCGTCCACACCATCGAGGAGCTCTCGACGTTCAGCGCCAAGGTGTCGACGGCGCAGCGCCGCAAGCGCCATCTCGCCGAGGGGCTCCCCCACGCGCCCGGGGTCTACCTCTTCCGCGACGAGCAGTCCCGGGTCCTCTACGTCGGCACCTCGCGCGACCTGCGCACCCGCGTCCGCTCCTACTTCACCGCCTCCGAGACCCGCTCCCGCATCGGGGAGATGGTGGCCATCGCCGAGTCCGTGACCGGCATCGAGTGCGCCACCCCGCTCGAGGCGGAGGTCCGCGAGCTCCGGCTGATCGCCGAGCACAAGCCGAGGTACAACCGCCGCTCGCGCTTCCCCGAGAAGGTCCACTACCTCAAGCTCACCCGCGAGCCGTGGCCCCGCCTGTCGCTCGTGCGGCGGGTGGCCGACGACGATGCCGACTACGTCGGCCCCTTCGCCAGCAAGCGGTCCGCCGAGAAGTGTCTGGCCGCCCTCCACGAGACGTTTCCCGTGCGCCAGTGCTCCCAGCGCATCGCGCGCCACCCCTCCGGATCCGCGTGCGTGCTCGCGGAGATGGGCCGTTGCCTGTCCCCGTGTGACGGCAGCGTCGACGAGACGACGTACGCCGCGGTGGTGCGGCAGCTGCGCGACAACCTCCTCCACCGGCCGGACGACGTCGTCGAGCTGATCACCCGCCGGATGGCGCTCCTCGCCGAGGGCGAGCGGTTCGAGGAGGCCGGGGTCCACCGCGACCGGCTGTCGGCGTTCATCCGCGCGGTCTCGCGCACCCAGCGCCTGACCGCTCTCACCCGCATCCCCCATCTGGTCGCCGCCCGCCGCGAGGACGACCCCTCGCCGGGCTCGGCACGGCGCTCCCGCTGGGAGGTGCACGTCGTCCGGCACGGCCGGCTGGCGGCGGCCGGCGTGATCCCCCCTGGCGGCGACGCCCACCAGTACGTCGCCGAGCTGGTCGCCAGCGGCGAGACCGTCCGCGGCGGTCCGGGTCCGGTGCCGGCGGCCACGGCCGAGGAGACCGAGCGGATCCTGCGCTGGCTCGAGGCGCCGGGGCTCCGCCTGGTCGAGGTCGACGGCGAGTGGACCTGCCCGGTCGGGGGGGCCACCCGGCACCTCGCGCTCCACGACGCGGTCCACCAGTCACGGCTCGACCTGGTGCCCTTCGACGAGCGTCGTGACCTGCCGGTCGCCGCCCGCCCTGTTCGTTAGGGACGGCGCCGCACGTCGTGCATGTCCTCGTCGTGCCCGACTAGGGTCGGGGCATGATCACCGCCATCGTCTTCGTGAAGGCCGACGTCGCGCAGATCCCCGAGGTGGCCCAGGCGATCGCCGATCTCGAGGGCGTCAGCGAGGTCTACTCCGTGACCGGCCAGATCGACCTGATCGCGCTGGTGCGGGTGCGTCACCACGACGACGTGGCCGACGTCGTCGCCGACCGGTTGAACAAGGTGCCCGGGGTCACCTCGACCGAGACCCACATCGCGTTCCGGGCCTACTCCCGGCACGACCTCGAGGCCGCCTTCGCGGTCGGCGTCGACTGAACCCCATCGGGGTCCTGTCGAGTTTTGCCATTCGCCGAACGCCGCCCCGATAGCCGACTTAGGCTGCGTCGTCCTTGTCGTCTCGGGGAAGGCCCCGCTCGTGCCCGGTGTCCGTCGTTCACCACGCCTGATCGCGACCCTGACCACGGTGGCCGCCACGGTGGCTGCCACTGTGGCCGCCTCGCTGGTCCTCGTCGCCCCCGCCCAGGCGTCCGCACCGGCGGCACCGGTGAACCTCGCCCCGAACGGTCCGAACGGCACCGCCATCCCGACCCTGTCGTGGGACCGCGTCCCCGACGCCACCGTGTACGACGTCCAGGTCGCCAAGGACCCCGACTTCGGGACCGTGCTGTGGTCGCAGGGCGGCACCTGGAACGACAAGGCGACACCGACCGTCCAGCTGCCCAAGGGACAGCTCTACTGGCGGGTCCGCGCCGACTCACCGAGCGGCAACAGCGAGTGGAGCAACGCCGCGTTCTCGCGCTCGGCCGACAACCCGCCCACTCTGCAGTCGCCCGGCAACGGTGACACCCTTCAGCAGCCGGACCAGACGCCGGCCTTCCAGTGGTCCGCCGTCCAGGGTGCCCAGGACTACCTGGTGCGGGTCGGGCAGGACCCCGGCTTCGTCGACCCGTCGCGCTACGTGACCCTGGGCCCGGTGCAGGCCGACGCCGCGACCCTGTCCGGGCTGCTCGCGCCGGGGACCTACTACTGGGAGGTCGAGGCCCGCTTCTCGAACGGCGACTTCAACACCGACTGGTCGGCGCCCTCGGCGTTCACGATCGGGGCGCTCCCGGCGGTCGGACGGCAGAGCCCTGCAGACGACATCAACGGCGCGGTCCAGGACGTCGTGCTCGACTGGACGCCGGTCGCCGGAGCGCGCTGGTACGACCTCCAGGTCAGCACGGACCAGAACTTCAACACCACCGTCATCGACGCGCAGTCACTGACCGGCACCCGCTACTCGCCGCCGACCACGCTCAACAACGACCAGTACTACTGGCGCGTACGACCCGTCGACGCCGCCGGCAACAGGTCGCCCTGGGCGCTGGCACCGGTGTGGCACTTCAAGCGCAACTACCCGGACCAGCCGACCCTGGAGTACCCCGCGGACGGCGCGACGGTCGGCGACCCGTTCTACTACCAGTGGAGCGCGGTCCCGCACGCCAGCCGGTATGTCGTACAGCTGAGCACCGATGCCGCGTTCACGGACCGGCCCGGCAACCCGATCAACTGCTTCACGACGCAGACCACGCTGACCCCGGGCAGCCCCGGACAGGGCTGCCAGCCCGGCGCCTACGGCACGTACTACTGGCGGGTCTACGCCGTCGACGACCCCGGCAACGTCCTGACCGACTACATCTCGGCCCAGGTGCACTCGTTCACCTACGAGCCCGACCTCCCGCAGCCGTTGTCTCCCGTCGGTGGCGCGTCCACCTCCGTGCCCACCATGACCTGGGCCCCCGTCGCCGGCGCGGCGCAGTACCGCGTCTCCTGGGTGGACCTGACCGGTGGTGGCGGCTCCGCCTCCGACGTCACCGACACCACGGCGTACACGCCTCGCTTCGGTCTGATCTCGGGCCACACCTACCGCTGGACGGTGCAGAGCATCTCCTACGACGGGACGCTCGGTACCTCGCCGACCCCACCGGGCCAGCCCACCTTCACGGTGGTCGACCAGCCGGCCGCCACGGCGACGTCGCCGGATCCCACCGGCGCGGAGCCGCACACGAAGCGCTTCCCCACGCTCACCTGGTCGGCCGTGCAGGGCGCCGACCACTACGTCGTGTACGTGCGCAAGAGCGGCTCGACGGCGTGGACGCCGCTGCTGGGCGGGACCCCCTACTTCTACCCGTCCGCCCAGGACACCGGCGACCAGTTCTCCAGCGCCGGGCCGAACTCGACCTCGCAGCGGTACGACTGGTACGTCGACGCCTACACCGGGAACACCCCGATCGCGACCGGTGCCATCGGGCACTACACGATCGACCCGCCCGCCAGCCTCGCCGGCTTCCGGGCCGCCCTCACGGGCACCGACACCTCCGGACCCGAGGGCATCAGCTGCGGTGCCCAGCTGCCCGACGAGTGCCAGAACCTCCGGCAGACGCCGGTGCTGCGCTGGGACCCGAACCCGGATGTCGGCTTCTACAAGGTCTACCTGACCTACGACGGCATCAACAACGCGGTGCCCGGCCTGTTCGGCTTCGTGGTCCACAACGACATGTGGATCGATCCCGCCGCGCTGCCCGACAGCCAGGCCGGATCGGCGTACTACTGGACCGTGGTGCCCTGCACCTCACCGAACGTCTGTGCCCCCGTCGACCATGCCTCGCACGCGTTCAACAAGCAGAGCAACCAGGTCGCCCTGATCAGTCCGGTGACCACCGACAGCCAGAGCCCTGCGACCGTGAGCAATGACGTCACGCTCACCTGGCAGGACCTGCTGGCGACCGAGTCGACGGCCGACACGTCGGACACGGCGCTGACGCCGCCCGCGCGCACCGAGGCGTACCAGTACCGCGTGCAGGTCTCGACCACGCCCGACTTCACCCAGCTGGTCGACGACGCGATCGTCGACCAGACCACCTACACGGCGTACACGACGACGTACCCGGAGGGCACGCTGTACTGGCGGGTCCGGGCGATCGACGCGACCGGGAACAACCTCAACTGGAGCGACCCGGCGTCGTTCAAGAAGAGCTCGCCCGCTCCGACGCTGACCTACCCCGTCACGACCGGCGGCCAGCTGCCGCAGGTCAACGGCACGGACCCGTTCACCTGGGACCCGCTGGCGTTCGCCGCGTCGTACGACCTCGAGGTCTACAAGAACGACGACCTGATCGGCCAGCAGGGCAACCGGGTGCTCGCCGTGAACACTCCTGTGGTCGCCTACGCACCGTCGGGCCTGCTGCCGGCGAGCACCACGCCGTACACCTGGCGGGTGCGGCGGGTGGACGCGGCCGGCCGCCCCGGCCCGTGGTCGCCGTTCCAGGAGTTCATCTCCCGCGGCGACTCGCCGACCCTGGTCTCACCGACCAACGGCTCGGCGCAGGCTCCGAACGACGCGCTGTTCACCTGGCTCCCGGTCGGCAACGCGGTCACCTACCGGTTCGAGCGGCGCCTCGCCGGCTCCAGCACCGTCGCCGAGACGACCTTCACCGCGAACACGTCCTGGGCCGAGCCGAACCTGATCGGCACCGGCACCTGGCAGTGGCGAGTGACCGCACTGGACGCCAACGGCAACCCCTTGGGGAGCCCGGGCAACTGGACCGACAGGCAGTTCACCGTGGATGGCGGCGTCTCTCCGGCGAACAACGTGTCCATCACCGGCACGGGTGCGGTGGGCCAGCTCCTGACGTCGGCCCCTCCCACCTGGAACCTGACCGGGGTGACCACGACGTACCAATGGCTCCGGGACGGGTGGCCGATCGACGGTCAGACGGCGACCAGCTACACGGTCACCCCGGCGGACGTCGGACACTCCCTGACCCTGCGGGCCACCGGCACCAAGCCGGGCTATGCCGACGGGACGTCCGTCAGCAACGTGATCACCGGTGGGTTGGGCACCAAGCCCTCGCCGATCACCCGCCCCTCGATCTCGGGGGGACACCACGTCGGCGACACCGTGACGGCCAACCCGGGCACCTGGCCCGGGACCGCCGGCTACACCTACCAGTGGCTGCGCGACGGCAAGCCGATCGCGGGTGCCACCGGTGCGGCCTACCTGCTCGGATCGGCCGACGCGACCCGCTCGGTGTCGGTGCGAGTCACCGCGACGATCCCGGGCTACGCGCCCGGCACCGCGGCCAGCGCTGCGATCAAGGTCGGGAAGATGAGGTCCGCGACCGCCTTCTCCTTCTTCTCGAACCCGGTCCTCGTGGGCACCCACCCCCAGATCACCGTCTCGGTGGCCGTGCCCAACTTCCCCAAGCCCACGGGCAAGGTGAAGATCTACGACGGCAAGAAGAAGGTTCTGCTGACGACGACCCTCAAGGGCAAGAACAATGGCGTCAAGACGATCAGGCTGCCGGTGCTGAAGAGGGGCACGCACAAGATCAAGGTGGTCTACCTCGGTGCCCCTCGGATCACCGGATCCAAGGCGGCGGCGCAGACCCTGACGGTCGTGAAGTGACGGTCCCACGCGGGGTGTCTGCCTGACACGCCCGGGCTGACCGAGGAAGGTGTGCCACGTGACGCATTCGGTCAGCCCGAGTGAGCGCACGGTGGTCGACGCGGACCAGCCGGCGCCGCGCCGGCATGGCGGGTTCCTGTGGGAGCGTGCCCTGCCGTCGCTGGTGCTCGCCGCGACGGCCACCGGGCTGCTGCTGGCGACCGCCCTGCCGCTGAGCAACACCGACACCTACTTCCACCTCCGGTTCGGCCACGAGCTCCTGTCCGGCTGGTCGCTGCGCGACCCGGGCACGGTGAGCACGTTCGCCACCGCGCACTGGGTGCCGACGCAGTGGCTGCCGGAGATCGTGATGGCCAAGGTGGAGGACTGGCTCGGCCTGGCCGGCATCGCGTGGCTCTCGGGTCTTCAGATCTTCGCGCTGACGGCGACCCTCTACCTGGTGTCGCGCCGCTGGGGCAGCCGCCTCGTGGTGTCGCTGCTGGTGCTGGGGGCGCTGAGCGCGTCGTACCTGAGTCTGTCGATGCGGCCGCAGGTCCTGAGCTACCTGCTGATCGTGGTCACGCTCGGCGCCTGGCTGCGCACGCGGGACGACGGACGACTGCGCTGGTGGCTGATCCCCGTCACCTGGGTGTGGGCCATGGTGCACGGGATGTGGCCGATCGGCATCGGTCTCGGCGTCCTCGCCCTGATCGGCATGGCCCTCGACCGCGACCTGTCGCGACGCGAGCTCACCCGGGGACTGGCCATCCCGTTCCTCAGCGCGGTGGCGGCGGCCTGCACACCGGTCGGGCCCGAGCTGTATGTCCAGCTGGTCCGGGTGCAGGAGCGCTCCCGCTTCTTCTCGGAGTGGAAGCGGCCGGATCCGCTGTCCTTCTCGTGGATCGTGCTGGCCGTGCTGCTGGTGGTGGCGATCTTCGTGCTGCTGCGCACCCGCCCCCTACGGCGCCTCGACGTGCTGCTGGTCGTCCTGTGCATCCTGTGCAGCGCGTGGTCCTGGCGCACCGTCCCGGTGGCGGCGCTCCTGCTGGTGCCGACGGTGGCGGTGCTCTCGGGACGGCGGGCGCCACACGCCGCCTCGACGAGCCGGACCGAGCGGGCGCTGGTCCTCGGTGGTACGGCGCTCGCCCTGGCGGTGCTGGCGGTCGCCGTCCCGTTCACGTCGGACCGGCCGCCGGCCCAGCCGTCGTGGGTGGACCCCGCCCTGGGCTCGCTGCCGAGCGGGACGAAGGTCGTCGGTGCCTGGGACTGGGGTGGCTACTTCATGTGGCGCTACCCGCAGCTCGACCTGCTGATGCACGGGTACGGCGACACGTTCACGATCGCAGAGCTCCAGCGCAACAGCGACATCGAAGGGGTCGCACCCGGCTGGCAGGACGAGCTCCGCCGGACCGGGTGCACCGTGGCCGTGCTGCGACCCTCGTCGGGCCTCGCGGAGGGGCTGGTCAAGGAGAACTGGATCGTGGTCCACCACTCCTCCGACATCGAGGAGCTTCGCGCTCCGGCGGGCTGGGCGACCGGCGGCTGACGCGAGTCGACTCGGGCCGGCTCAGGGCAGCAGGTCGCGCACGACCGAGTCGGCGAGGAGCCGCCCGTGCCGGGTCAGCACCAGCCGCTCGGCGGCGAGCTCGACCAGGTCGCGGGCCCTGAGGTCGGCGACGGCGGCGCGCCCGTGCGCGTCCAGGGCGAGGACCGGCAGCCCGTCGCGCAGGCGGATCTCGAGGAGCACCCGCTCCACCCGCCGGGTCTCGGCGTCGAGGGTCTCCCGGGCCGCGGCCGGGCTCGTCGCCTCCGCGAGCCGTCCGCCGTATGCCGCGGGGTGCTTGACGTTCCACCACCGGACGCCCCCGACGTGGCTGTGCGCCCCTGGCCCGATCCCCCACCAGTGCCCGCCGGTCCAGTACAGCTCGTTGTGGCGGCACCGGGTCGCCCGGTCGCGCGACCAGTTCGACACCTCGTACCACTCCAGGCCCGCCTCCGAGAGGCGGTGGTCGGCGAGCAGGTACTTGTCGGCTTGGTCGTCGTCGTCCGGCATCGCCAGCTCACCACGGGAGATCCGGCGGGCCAGGGCCGTGCCGGGCTCGACGATCAACGAGTACGCCGAGAGGTGGTCGGGGTGGCAGCCGAGCGCGACCTCGAGCGAGGTCGCCCAGTCCGACAGCGACTCACCGGGCGTCCCGTAGATGAGGTCGAGGCTCACCTCGTCGAACCCGGCGCTGCGCGACCAGTCCACGACCGCCGGGACCCGCAACGGGTCGTGGGTGCGGTCGAGCGTGCTGAGCACGTGGTCGACGGCCGACTGCATCCCGAAGCTGATCCGGGTGAAGCCCGCCTCACGCAGGTCCTCGAGGTCCCACGCCGCCACGCTGTCGGGGTTCGCCTCGGTGGTGACCTCCGCGTCGGACGCGAGCCCGAACTCCGCAGCGACCGCCGCGAGCACGGCGGCCAGGTCCGCCGCGCCCAGCAGGGTCGGCGTACCCCCTCCGAAGAACACGGTGTCGACGGGCAGGTCGCGGTCGCCCAGCACCGCCCGCGCCATCCGGATCTCCGCGATCGCGGCCCCGGCGTACGAGGCGCGCGAGGCGCCGGGCTGGTCCCCCAGCTCCGCCGCCGTGTACGTGTTGAAGTCGCAGTAGCCGCAGCGCACCGTGCAGAACGGCACGTGGACGTAGATCCCGAACGGACGGCTGCCGAGCTCGGCCAGGGCGCTCTCGGGCAGCGACCCGTCGGCCGGGGCCGGGTCGCCCGGGGGAAGCGAGGACGGCACGCCTTCATCCAACCAGAGCACCGGTGGGCCGTTCCGCTGTCGGCGAACGCGGAAACGCCGACCGTCGTACCGGCGTTGGACACGGCATGAGGGACGACCGGGACGATGCCGAGGGGCGGGCCCTGGATGCCTACTCGGCCGCCGTGATCGGCGTGGCCGAGCGGCTCACCCCGCGGGTCGCGGCCCTGCACATCCGGAGTCGGCGCGGGGAGTCGGCCGGGTCCGCCGTGGTGCTGACCGCGGAGGGTCATCTGGTGACCAACGCGCACGTCGTGGGCGACGCGACGGCCGGCGAGGCGTCGTTCGTCGACGGCACCTCGGCACGGATCGAGGTGGTGGGTCGCGACGCGCTGTCGGATCTCGCCGTGCTCCGCGCCGACCGAGCCGTGCCCGAGCCACCCGAGTTCGGCGACGCCGACAGCCTGCGCGTCGGCCAGCTCGTGGTCGCCGTCGGCAACCCGCTGGGCCTGGCCGGCTCGGTCACCGCCGGGGTGGTCAGCGCGCTGGGCCGGTCCCTGCCGGTCCGCGACGGCCGGCACGTCCGGCTGGTCGACGACGTGATCCAGACCGACGCCGCGCTGAACCCCGGCAACTCCGGCGGCGCGCTGGCCGACTCGCAGGGCCGCGTGGTGGGCATCAACACCGCGGTCGCCGGCATCGGGCTGGGCCTCGCCGTCCCGATCAACGCGACGACCCGCCGGATCGTCTCCGAGCTGATGTCGACCGGCCAGGTCAAGCGCGCCTGGCTGGGCGTGGCCGGGGCGCCGGCGCCGCTCCCGCCGCCGCTCGCCGAGCGCCTCGGGCAACGGCGTGGCCTGCGGCTGGTCGAGGTCGTGCCGGGCAGCCCGGCCGGGCTCGCCGGGCTGTACGTGGGCGACATCATGCTGTCGGCCGGCGGCGTGCCGGTGACCGGTGTGCAGGACGTCCAGCGGCTCATGCTGGGCGCGCCGGCGATCGGCGCCCGGCTGGCGATCACCGTGCTGCGCAAGGGCGCCCTCGTCGACGTGGTCGCCGTCCCGGCACCACTTCGTTAGGCGCCGAGGTGGATACTTCCCCCGTGAGTCAGCTCATCGAATACTTCGCCGCGACCAACGACCGGGCCGCGGCCGCATTCGTCGACAAGGGCCCCGGCGACGACGGGGTCTCGGCGCCGGACCTCGATCCGGCGGTGATCCTCGCCAGCCTCGAATCCATCCTCACCGAGGTCGACGAGGACGTCGTGCTCGACAACCCGCGCGTGGCCGACCTCGTGGCCGACGACGGCGACCTCGCCGTCTACACCGTCACGGACGAGCTGCGCGACGCCCTGGCCACGTCCGACTCCGACCAGCTGGGCGGCGCGGCCGAGCAGCTGGTCGAGCTCGAAGAGCTCGAGGGCGCCGACCCGGAGATGATCCTCGGCGTGCTCGAGGAGCTGGGCGAGCTGGCCCGCCGGGCGGTGGACGCCAACCAGCGCCTGTACTGCTGGGTCAGTCAATAAGGGCCAGCAGGTCCTGCCGGGTGATCACGCCGGCCGGCTTGCCGTCGATCAGCACCACGGCGGCGTCGGCCTTCTCCAGCAGGGCCACCGCCTCACCGACCGGCTGCCCGCCGCCGATCATGGGTAGCGGGGCCGCCATGTGCCGCTCGACCGTGTCGTGCAGGTGAGCCTGCCCGCTGAACAGCGCGTCGAGCAGGTCCCGCTCGGCGATCGAGCCGGCGATCTCGCCGGTCACCACCGGCGGCTCGGCCTTGAGCACCGGTAGCTGCGACACGCCGTACTCGCGCAGGTAGTCGATCGCGTCCCGGACCGTCTCGTTGGGGTGGACGTGCACCAGGGGCGGCACCTTGCCGTCCTTGCCGCGCAGCACGTCG
Organism: Nocardioides sp.; assembly: GCA_036265495.1. GTDB lineage: Bacteria > Actinomycetota > Actinomycetes > Propionibacteriales > Nocardioidaceae > Nocardioides. The sequence goes on from DATAOY010000113.1 coordinate 44,564, forward strand.
GCGACGGTCGGGATCAGCTCGGCGGTGTGCAGGAAGCCGTAGCGCGCCATCCAGTCGTCGTTGAAGATCTTCGACAGGTACCCGCGGCCGCCGTCCGGCAGCAGCACCACGACGACGTCGTCCGGGCCGGCCTCGCGGGCGACCTTGAGCGCCGCCGCCACGGCCATCCCGCACGAGCCGCCGACCAGCAGGCCCTCCTCGCGAGCCAGCCGCCGGGTCAGGTCGAACGAGTCCTTGTCGGAGACCTCGACGATCTCGTCGGCGACGCTCCGGTCGTAGGTCGTCGGCCAGAAGTCCTCGCCGAC
>DATAOY010000114.1:0-30368 GCA_036265495.1 Nocardioides sp.
TATCGGCATGAACGGGCCGTACCGGCTTGGTTAGCCTTTGAAGGGCGAGCACGAGGAGCGAGCTTGCGAGCCCCGCAGTTGCGAGCGAAAGGTGTGCGCAGTGAGTCGCATCGCCCCGTTGAGCGGGTTCCCCGAGTGGCAGCCACCGCAGCGCATCATCGAGCAGCGGGTGATCGACCACATCCGCGCCACATTTGAGCTGTACGGGTTCGCGCCCCTGGAGACGCGGGCCGTCGAGCCGATCGACCAGCTGCTGCGCAAGGGGGAGACCTCCAAGGAGGTGTACCTGCTGCGCCGGCTGCAGGAGACCGAGGAGCCCTCAGGTCGTAAGGAGGAGCAGCTCGGGCTGCACTTCGACCTGACGGTGCCCTTCGCCCGGTACGTGGTGGAGAACGCCGGCAAGCTGCAGTTCCCGTTCCGTCGCTACCAGATCCAGAAGGTATGGCGGGGCGAGCGGCCGCAGGAGGGGCGCTACCGGGAGTTCCTCCAGGCCGACATCGACGTCGTCGATCGCGGCACGCTGCCCTCGCACTACGAGGTGGAGATGCCGCTCGTGGTCGGGGACGCGCTCGGCGGGCTGCCGATCCCGCCCGTCCGGATCCAGGTCAACAACCGCAAGCTCTGCCAGGGCTTCTACCAGGGTCTCGGGATCGGTGACCCGGAGGCGGCGCTGCGGGCAGTGGACCGGCTTGACCGGGTCGGCCCCGCCGGGGTCGTCGAGCAGCTGACGCAGACGGCGGGGGCCAGTCAGGCGCAGGCGAAGGCGTGCCTGGCGCTGGCCGAGATTTCCGCCGAGGACGCGTCGTTTGTCGACGTCGTGCGGGCGCTGGGCGTGCAGGACCCGTTGCTCGACGAGGGCCTGGCCGAGCTTGTCGCCGTGGTCGAGACGGCGCGGGAGCACAACCCGGGGCTGCTGGTCGCCGACCTTCGCATCGCGCGCGGTCTGGACTACTACACCGGCACGGTCTACGAGACCCAGTTGCGTGGGTACGAGCGGTTCGGGTCGATCTGCTCCGGCGGCCGGTACGACAACCTGGCCTCGTCCGGTGAGGACCGCTACCCGGGTGTCGGCATCTCGATCGGCGTCTCCCGGATGCTCGGGCTGCTCTTCGGCGCCGCCGCGCTGACCGTGTCCCGGCCGGTGCCGACGTGCGTCCTGGTCGCGCTGCCCGCCGACGACCGGCGCTCCGAGTGCGACCGGGTCGCGGCGGCCCTGCGGCGGCGCGGGATCCCGACCGAGGTGTCCCCGTCGGCGGACAAGTTCGGCAAGCAGATCCGGTTCGCCGAGCGCCGCGGCATCCCGTTCGTCTGGTTCCCCGCGACCGAGACCGGGGCGAGCGACCAGGTGAAGGACATCCGATCCGGCGACCAGGTCGACGCGGACACCGCGACCTGGACACCACCGGAGGGTGACCTCCGGCCCACGATCGTGACCAGCACCGACGACCCCGAGGAGAACACCCAGTGATCCGCACGCACGACGCCGGGACCCTCACCGCCGCCGACGAGGGCACCCGGGTGACCCTGGCCGGCTGGGTGGCGCGGCGCCGCGACCACGGGGGAGTGGCCTTCATCGACCTGCGCGACGCCAGCGGCGTCGCCCAGGTCGTGATCCGCGACGAAGCGGTCGCGCACCACCTGCGCAGCGAGTACTGCCTCAAGGTCGTCGGCAGCGTCGAGAAGCGTCCCGAGGGCAACGCCAACCTCCAGATCCCGTCCGGCGAGATCGAGGTGATCGCCGAGGACGTGGAGGTGCTCAGCCCGAGTGCCGTGCTGCCGTTCCCGATCGACGAGGCCGGGTCCGCGAGGGGCGGCGACGTCGGTGAGGAGGCGCGGCTGCGGCACCGCTACCTCGATCTCCGCCGGGCCGGTCCCGCCGCCGCGATCCGTCTGCGCAGCCGGGTGAACAAGGCCGCGCGCGATGTCCTCGACGCCCATGGCTTCGTCGAGATCGAGACGCCGACCCTGACCCGCTCCACGCCCGAGGGCGCTCGCGACTTCCTCGTCCCGGCGCGGTTGCAGCCCGGGTCCTGGTACGCGTTGCCGCAGAGCCCCCAGCTGTTCAAGCAGCTGCTGATGGTCGCGGGCATGGAGCGCTACTACCAGATCGCGCGGTGCTACCGCGACGAGGACTTCCGCGCCGACCGGCAGCCGGAGTTCACCCAGCTCGACATCGAGATGAGCTTCGTGGACCAGGACGACGTGATCGCGGTCGCGGAGGACGTGCTGGTCGCGCTCTGGCAGCTGGTCGGGTACGACGTACCGACGCCGTTGCCGCGGATGACCTACGCCGAGGCGATGGCCAGGTTCGGCTCCGACAAGCCGGATCTCCGGATGGGCCAGGAGCTCGTCGACTGCACGGCGTACTTCGCCGACACCGAGTTCCGGGTCTTCCAGGCTCCGTACGTCGGCGCCGTGGTGATGCCCGGCGGAGGCGACCAGCCGCGCCGGCAGTTCGATGCCTGGCAGGAGTGGGCCAAGCAGCGCGGCGCTCGTGGCCTGGCCTACGTCACGATCGGTGCGGACGGCGAGCTCGGCGGCCCCGTCGCCAAGAACCTGAGCGACACCGAGCGGTCGGGACTGGCCGCCCACGTCGGTGCGCAGCCGGGCGACTGCGTGTTCTTCGCAGCCGGCGCCGTCACGGCGAGCCGGGCCCTGCTCGGTGCGGCTCGCCTCGAGATCGGCCGCCGGTGCGACCTGATCGACGAGTCCGCGTGGAGCTTCCTGTGGGTGGTCGACGCCCCGCTCTTCGAGGCCGCCGACGAGGCGACCGCGGCGGGTGAGGTCACCGTCGGCAGCGGCGCATGGACCGCGGTCCACCACGCCTTCACCTCGCCGCAGGACCTCGAGACCTTCGACCAGGATCCAGCCCATGCCCTGGCCTGGGCCTACGACATCGTCTGCAACGGCAACGAGATCGGCGGGGGCTCCATCCGTATCCATCGCAGTGACATCCAGAAGCGCGTGTTCGCGGTGATGGGTCTCGGTGAGCAGGAGGCGCAGGAGAAGTTCGGCTTCCTCCTCGACGCCTTCCAGTACGGCGCGCCCCCCCACGGTGGCATCGCCTTCGGGTGGGACCGGATCGTCGCGTTGTTGTCACGATCCGACACCATTCGCGACGTGATCGCGTTCCCGAAGAGCGGAGCAGGCTACGATCCGCTCACCGGAGCGCCGGCGCCGATCACCGCAGATCAGCGCCGGGAAGCCGGTGTGGACGCCCCTTTGGAACGGTCCAAATCCCGAGACTGAATCGTTACCTCGGGGGGCGGAGAAATCACTTGACGGTCATCTAGAGTCCATCCCGGTCCAGATGCCGTGACCTGCCTCACCCGGCCGCGAACGCGCTGGGCAGCGGCCACGGACGAACTTCTTGGCGTGAGAGGACAAGCATGGGCATCAGTGCGACCGAACTTGCCGAAGCCCCCGTAGGTGCAGCAGAAGCGCCCGAAGGCAAAAAGCTCGCCGGCCGGTCTCCGACCCAAATCGCACTGCTTCGTCTCCGTCAGGACAAGCTCGCGGTGGTCTGCTTCGGCATCGTCGTGTTCCTGGTCCTGTGCGGCATCTTCGCGCCGGTCATCTGCAACCTCCTCAACATCTACCCGACGGCCGCGACGATCCCCTACGACCCGAGCGAGGTGCTGGACTTCAGCACCGGCCTGCCGCTCCAGGGCCCGCCGAACCACGGGTTCTGGGCCCAGCACCCGTTGGGCATGGCGCCCCAGACCGCGGTCGACAACCTGGCCCGGCTCCTCTACGGCCTCCGTACGTCGCTGTTCGTGGCCACCGCCGCCACGGTGTTCAGCACGCTGATCGGCGTGGTGCTCGGGCTCATCGCCGGATTCTCGCGCGGCTGGATGGATCGGATCATCATGTTCGTCACCGACCTGTTCCTGTCCTTCCCCTTCATCCTCGGCGCCCTGGCGATGGCGCCGATCATCGTCAGCCACTTCGCCAAGCCCGGGCAGCTGGGCACCCTGTCCAAGGTCCAGCTGTTCTCGCTGATCGGGATCCTGGTCGTCTTCACGTGGATGCCGCTGTGCCGACTGATCCGTGGTCAGGTGCTGTCGCTGCGTGAGCGCGAGTTCGTCCAGGCCGCCCAGGTGATGGGCGTGCCGACGCGGCGCATCCTGTTCAAGGAGCTGCTCCCCAACCTGGTCGCGCCGATCGTGGTCGCGACGTCGCTCTCCCTGCCCGCCTTCGTCACCGCCGAGGCCGGCCTGTCGTACCTCGGCATCGGCATCACCGGCATCCCGACCTTGGGACAGACCATCTTCGACGCGCAGTCGTGGTGGGAGGTCTACCCGCTCTACCTCTGGGCCCCGGTCCTCACGATCACCGTGCTGGTCCTCGCGCTCAACCTCCTGGGCGACTCGATCCGAGACGCCTTCGACCCCAGAACTCGCCGGTGATCGGTTCACCGGGAGAAATGCAGTAACCACGGAAAGGGTGGGCTATGCGGTTCAAATCACCGTTGATCGCCATCTCCGCGGTCGGTGTGTTGGCCTTGAGCGCCTGTGGCGGCTCCGGGTCATCCAGCGGCACCGCGGGGAACGAAACACAGAACAACAACGAGCTGGGTAACACCGGCAACGGGCAGGACCCGACCGCCAAGGGCCCGGTGACGATCGCCGGAGCCAAGAAGGGCGGCATCGTCACGGTGCTGACCCTGACCGGTCTGACCACGACCCTCGACCCCAGCGAGATCTACTACACCGACACCTCGTCGATCATGAGTGGTCTGGTCACCCGGTCGCTGACCCAGTACAAGTACGACCCCAAGACCAAGCAGATGATCCTGGTGCCCGACCTGGCCACCGACCTGGGTACCCACAACGACAACTACACCCAGTGGAAGTTCACGATCCGCTCGGGCGTCAAGTGGGGCGAGAACGGTCAGCCGATCACCGCCAAGGACGTCGCCTTCGGCATGGTCCGGTGCATGGACTCCACGACGTTCCCGACCGGCGCCTGCCCGTACTACTCGAACGCTTACTTCAAGGGCGGCTCGAGCTACAAGGGCATGTACACCGACCCGGGCTCGAAGTTCAAGGGCATCAAGGTCAGCGGCGACACGATCACCATCAACATGGCCAAGCCCTTCCCGGACATGCCGTACTGGGGCACCTTCCCGGCCAACGGCCCGGTCCCGTCCGACAAGAAGGTCTCGGACCCGAAGACCTACAAGAAGCACCCGTGGTCGACCGGTCCGTACATGATCAAGTCGTTCAACCAGTCCAAGGAGCTGGTGCTGGAGAAGAACCCGTACTGGGACCCCGCGACCGACCCGGCTCGCACGCAGTACCCCGACGGGTACGACTTCAAGCTGCAGCAGCAGTCGGAGAAGATCGACCAGATCATGCTGGCCGACACCGGCACCGGCCAGACCACGCTGACCTACGACGACCTGCTCGCCCCTGACTTCACCCAGATGAAGCAGAAGGCGCCGGACCGTCTGACGTTGGGTGGCTCGCCGTGCACCTACTACTGGGCGCCGGACAACCGGAAGATCACCAACAAGAAGGTGCGCGAGGCTCTCTCGTGGGCCTACCCGTACAAGAACGTGATCCTCGCGGGAGGTCTGATCCCGAACGTCAACGCGATCCCGGCCACGAACCTGATGCCTCCGGGTCTGCCCGGTCGCACCCCGTACAACGTGACCGGTCGCCAGGGCTTCGACACCGACCCGGCCAAGGCCAAGGCGCTGCTGAAGTCGGCGAACGCCACGGGCTACGAGATCAAGTTCCTGTTCCGGACAGACGACCCGGTCTCGGTCAAGGGCAAGGACGCCATCGTCAAGGGCCTCACCGAGGCGGGCTTCAAGGCCACCCCGGTGCCGACCACGACGGCGAACTACGTTGCCGCACGCGACAACACGACCGAGGACATCAACGTCCGCTCGGCCGGTTGGTGCTCGGACTGGCCATCCGGTTCGACCTGGTTGCCGACGCTGTTCGGCTCCACGAACCCGGACAAGACCCACTCGTTCGGTACCAACTACACCGCGTTCAGCAACAAGGGGGTGGACGCCCAGATGGACGCCATCCAGAAGATGCCGCTGGAGAAGCAGGCGGACGCGTGGAACGCACTCGACAAGCAGATCGCTACGAAGTACTTCCCGCTGTTCACCACCTATTACACCGGTGTTGCCCAGGCCCACGGATCGAAGATCATGGGCGACAACGACGACAACACCCTTGGTATGCCGACCTGGAAGGACATCTGGGTGAACCAGTGACCTCTCCGGTCGACTGGTCGGTCGCCTGACCGACGCAGTCATCCGGGTGGTGGGGTACGGCTCACGCCGTACCCCACCACCCACCACCAACAACCGCTAGGAAGCCAGGGATGACGGGATTCATCGTTCGCCGTATTCTCAGCTCGATCCTCGTGGTCATCTTGACCTCGATGTTCGTGTTCGTGCTGTTCTTCAAGGGCCTCGGCGACAGTCCGGCCGTGAACTACTGCGAGAAGCTCGGTCCCGGCAAGTGCACGACCGCCAAGCTGGACTCGATCAAGCACCAGATGGGCTTCGACAAGTCCCTGGCCTCCAACTACGCCACCTGGGCGAAGGGCATCTTCGTCGGCCGGGACAAGGTCTACGTCGACGGCAAGGAGTACGAGTGCCCGGCGCCATGCCTCGGCATCTCGATCATGACCGGCAACACGGTCACGCACGACCTGAAGCAGAAGTACCCCGCCACCCTGACCCTGGCGGTGGGTGGCGCGACGATGTACCTGGTCCTCGGTGTGCTGCTCGGCTCGCTGGCTGCACGATGGCGGGGAACCCTGGCCGACCGACTACTGGTCGGCAGCTCGTTGATCGTGTCCTCGGTGCCGTTCTACCTCGTGGCACTGCTGGCGTGGATCTATCTGTCGTTGCAGCTGAAGATCTTCCCGGAAACGGGGTACTACCCGATCTCGGAGAACCCGGCGAAGACGATCTCGTGGATGATGCTGCCGTGGCTGGTGATCGGATTGACCAACTGCACGTCGTACGCCCGGTTCACGCGCGGGCAGATGGTGGAGACCCTCAACGAGGACTACATCCGCACCGCGCAGGCCAAGGGCGTCAAGACCAACCGGGTGCTGTTCAAGCATGCGCTGCGCGCGGCGATCGTCCCGGTGATCACGATCTTCGGTCTCGACTTCGCCACGCTGCTGGCCGGCACGATCTTCACCGAGCGGATCTTCAGCATCGACGGCATCGGCAACTGGGGTCTGACCGCGCTGTCGACGCCGATCGACATCAACGTGGTGAGCGCGACCGTGCTGGTGTCGGCGATCCTCGTGGTCGTGGCCAACCTGCTGGTCGACATCCTGTACAGCTTCCTCGACCCACGGGTGAGCATCGCCTGAGACGGCTGACCGTCCCTCGACCCGCCTCCCACGAAAGAGTCGTATGAGCACCGATACCTTCGAGCGTCCCAGTGACATGGCGGCGCCGGCCAACCCCGACGACCCGTTCCTGATCGTGGAGGACCTGACCGTCAAGTTCCCGACCCACGACGGGCTCGTCCAGGCCGTGACCGACCTCTCCTACACCGTCGAGCGCGGCAAGACGCTCGGCATCGTGGGCGAGTCCGGCTCCGGCAAGAGCGTCTCGTCGATGGCGGTGCTGGGTCTTCACGACCCGAAGCACACCCGCCTCTCGGGGTCGATCCGGGTGAACGGGCAGGAGGTCATCGGCGCCCCCGAGGACCACATGCGGAAGATCCGCGGCAACAGCATCGCGATGATCTTCCAGGACGCGCTCACGGCGTTGCACCCCTTCTACACGATCGGCGACCAGATCTCCGAGGGGTACCGGATCCATCACCGGGTCTCGAAGAGCGACGCGAAGAAGCGTGCGATCGAGATGCTGGACCGGGTCGGCATCCCCCAGGCGAACCGCCGGGTCGACGACTACCCGCACCAGTTCTCCGGTGGCATGCGCCAGCGGGCCATGATCGCCATGGCGCTGGTCAACGACCCGCAGCTGCTGATCGCGGACGAGCCGACGACCGCGCTCGACGTGACGGTGCAGGCGCAGATCCTCGACCTGCTCCAGGACCTGCAGCGGGAGTTCAACTCCGCGGTCATCATCATCACCCACGACCTCGGCGTGGTCGCCGAGCTGGCGGACACGACGATGGTGATGTACGGCGGTCGGGCGGTGGAGTACGGCGCGACGCGCGAGATCCTCACCCACCCGGAGATGCCCTACTCCTGGGGCCTGCTGGGCAGCATCCCGGATGTCAGCACCGACGCCGAGGCGCGCCTGGTGCCGATCCCCGGGAACCCGCCCAGCCTGCTCAACCCGCCCACGGGCTGCTCGTTCCATCCCCGCTGTCCCCACGTGGACAAGGTGCCCGGGGACCTGTGCCGGACGACCCTGCCCGACCTGACTCCCGGCGACCGCGGGGACAATCACCTGAAGCGTTGTCACCTGGCCAATCCGGGCGAGATCTACGCCGTGGAGGTGCTGCCGGAGATCGCTCCCGACCTCATCGACCCCGAAACGGGTGAGATGATTCCGGAGCTGGCAGCAGTCGACCCCGACGAGGTTTGAGGGCAGGATGAGCACCGTGACCAACTCCGACATCGAGCGTGCCCCCGAGAACTCGGGGGCATCTGTCGGCAACGAGACGCTTCTCGAAGTCCGTGATCTGAAGAAGTACTTCCCGGTCAAGTCCGGCGGTGTCATCCGGCGGACCGTGGCCCACGTGCAGGCGGTGGACGGCGTCTCGTTCTCGCTGAACCGCGGCGAGTCGCTCGGCCTCGTGGGTGAGTCCGGCTGTGGCAAGACCACGACGGGACGGCTGATCACCCGGCTCTACGACCCCACGGCGGGCGAGATCAACTTCGAGGGCAACGACATCGGACCGCTCACGCGACGGCAGATGATGCCGATCCGGAGCGAGATCCAGATGATCTTCCAGGACCCCTACTCCTCGCTGAACCCACGACACACGGTCGGCACGATCGTCGGGACGCCGTTGCGGGTGCACAACATGGTCCCGGAGAAGAAGACGCTGTCCCGGGTCCAGGAGCTGTTGGAGGTGGTCGGTCTCAACCCCGAGCACTACAACCGCTACCCGAGCGAGTTCTCCGGTGGTCAGCGGCAGCGCATCGGCATCGCCCGCGCGCTCGCCCTGCAGCCCAAGCTCCTGGTCGCCGACGAGCCGGTCTCCGCGCTCGACGTGTCGATCCAGGCCCAGGTGGTCAACCTGCTGGGCGACGTCCAGGAGGAGTTCGGGATCGCGTTCCTCTTCATCGCCCACGACCTCGCGATCGTGCGCCACTTCTGCCCCGACGTCGCGGTCATGTACCTCGGCAAGATCGTCGAGATCGGCGACCGCGAGACGATCTACGAGCACCCGCACCACCCCTACACCCAGGCGCTGCTGTCGGCGGCCCCCGACGTGAAGCAGGCCGCCATCGGGGGCCGGCGCGAACGCATCCGGCTCGAGGGCGACGTGCCGTCGCCGATCAACCCGCCCAGTGGTTGCCGGTTCCGCACGCGATGCTGGATGGCTCAGGAGATCTGTGCCAAGCAGGAGCCGCCGCTGATGCAGATCGGCAAGCGGCACAAGGTCGCCTGCCACTTCGCCGGCGAGATCAACGACGCACCCAAGCGCCCGGTCACCGCGGAGATCCTCGGGGTCGACGACCAGGGCAATTCCAGCGGCCACGCCACGGCGCCCGCCCAGATCCACGACCAGCCCGGCTACGCCGACTCCTGGTACGACCTGAAGACCAAGTCGGTCACGTCGACCTGACCGCACCCGCACGTCGACGTACGTCGGCACCGTCCCCCGGGAGCCGGGCCATTCGTCGCGTGGCGGGCAGGTGGGGTGCGTCGGCGGCACCGCCTACGCTGCACCCGTGGACGGGCTCTTCGACGATGCGACGCTGCGCACTCACGCGGACGTGCCGGGCTCGGGCGCGCTCCAGGCCAACACCCACGCCTCGGCCCCCCTGGCGGTGCGGATGCGGCCACGCACCCTCGACGAGCTGGTCGGCCAGCCGCAGCTGCGTGCCGAGGGGTCGCCGCTGCGCCAGCTGATCGAGGGCCGCCAGTCGATGTCGGTCCTGCTGTGGGGGCCGCCGGGCACGGGCAAGACGACCATCGCGGCCATCGTCAGCGGGCAGACGGATCGAGCCTTCGTCGAGGTCTCCGCGGTCTCGGCCGGTGTGAAGGAGGTGCGCGCCGCCATTGACCAGGCGCGGGCGGACCTCACCCGGCGGGGCCGCGAGACGGTGCTCTTCGTCGACGAGGTGCATCGGTTCAGCAAGGCCCAGCAGGACGCGCTGCTGCCCGGCGTGGAGAACCGCTGGGTGACCCTGGTCGCGGCCACCACCGAGAACCCGTTCTTCTCGGTGATCTCCCCGCTGCTGTCGCGCAGCCTGCTCCTGCAGCTCGACTCGCTCACGGACGCCGACGTGGCCGAGGTGATCGACCGGGCCCTGACCGACGAGCGCGGGCTGGCGGGGGAGGTCGCGCTCGACGACGACGCCCGCGCTCACCTGGTGCGGCTGGCCGGCGGTGACGCGCGTCGTTCGCTGACCTATCTCGAGGCGGCGGCGGGTGCCGCGTCGGCGAAGGGCGTGACCACGATCGACCTGGAGACCGCCGAGACGGCCGTCGACCGGGCAGCGGTGCGCTACGACCGCCAGGGTGACCAGCACTACGACGTCATCTCGGCGTTCATCAAGTCCGTGCGGGGCTCCGACGCCGACGCCGCGCTGCACTACCTGGCTCGGATGTTCGAGGCCGGGGAGGATCCGCGCTTCATCGCTCGCCGGCTGGTGATCCTCGCCAGTGAGGACATCGGCCTCGCCGACCCGACCGCGCTCACCACCGCGGTCGCCGCCGCGCAGGCCGTGCAGCTGATCGGCATGCCGGAGGCGCGACTCAACCTCGCGCAGGCCACCATCGCGATGGCCGTCGCGCCGAAGTCGAACGCGGTGATCATGGCGATCGAGGCGGCCAGTGCCGACGTGCGGGCCGGGAAGATCGGGCAGGTCCCGCCGCACCTGCGCGACGCCCACTACCCAGGCTCGAGGACGCTGGGCCACGGCACCTCCTACACCTACAGCCACGACGAGCCGTACGCCGTCGCCGAGCAGCAGTACGCGCCGGACGTCGTGCTCGACGCGGAGTACTACCGGCCCACCTCGCTCGGCGCCGAGGCCGCGGTCAAGGAGCGGTGGGAGCGCATCCGGCGGATGGTGCGCGGACGATAGGCTCGTCCATCGTGACCCGGGACCAGGCCGTGCTGCTCGCCGTCGGCGTGCTGGCCGTGGTCTGCCTGGTGCTGCTGGTCACGGTGCTGCGTGTGCGCTCCGCGGCTCGGCGCACCGCCGGCGAGCTCGACGTGCTGCGGGGCCGGCTCGACGACCTGGCACAGCAGCGCCCCACTCACGCGGCCGCGGCGCCCCTCCCGGCCCCCGTCGAGTTCGTGATCACCGACCTGGGCCAAGAGCAGCCGTCGCCCGAGCCGGTCCATCTCGACGGGCCGGCGTTCGCCGACGTCGTGCTGCGCGAGACCGTGGTGAAGGCCGCGTCGCTCGCGCACGGCGTACGCCGCGGCCTGGCGCCTGCGACGCGCAACCGCATCCGCTTCGAGATGAGGCAAGAGGTACGCCGCGCGCGCAAGCAGCGGCGGGCCGACCTCAAGGCCGCCCAACGCGACCTCCGTGCCCGGCAGCGCGCCGCGCTGGCGGAGGAGGCCTCATGAGGCGTGGTCTCTGGTTCATGGCAGGGGCCGGCGCGGGTGTCTACACGATGGTCCGTGCGCGTCGGGTGGCCGAGGCGTTCACCGCCGAGGGCCTCAGCGACCGCTGGCACGCCCTGACCCTCGGCGCTCGGATGCTGCGCGACGAGGTCGCGCAGGGTCAGGCGGAGGCCGAAACCGAGTTGCGCGAGCGGTTCGGGCTCCTGCCTCATGGGAGGCGCGAGCTGGTCTCGGCCGGTGGTGTCGAGACGGCCGCAGAACGACCCCCTCAACCACCGGAGCTGGCTCGGCACGAACCCATCCACGAGGAAGGTGACGACTGATGGACACCGCGGAGATCCGGCGACGGTTCGTGGCGCACTTCGAGGCCGCCGCGCACGCCGCCGTACCCTCGGCGTCCCTGATCCTCGACGACCCGACGCTGCTGTTCGTGAACGCCGGGATGGTGCCCTTCAAGCCCTACTTCCTCGGACAGGAGTCGCCGCCGTACGCGCGGGCGGTGAGCGTGCAGAAGTGCATCCGCACACCCGACATCGAGGACGTCGGCAAGACGACCCGGCACGGCACCTTCTTCGAGATGTGCGGGAACTTCTCCTTCGGCGACTACTTCAAGGAAGGCGCCATCGAGCTCGCCTGGGACCTGGTGACCAAGCCCCAGGCGGAGGGCGGCTTCGGCCTCGAGGAGAGCCGGCTGTGGCCCTCGATCCTGCACGGCGACGACGAGGCGCTGCACATCTGGATGCAGGTCACCGGGCTGCCGACCGAGCGGATCGTCAAGCTCGGCCCGAAGGAGAACTACTGGTCCATGGGCGTGCCCGGACCCGGCGGCCCGTCCTCGGAGATCCTCTACGACCGCGGGCCCGAGCACGGTCCCGACGGGGAGTTCGAGACCACCGATCGGCTGGTGATGCCGGCCAAGCTCGAGGATCGCTACCTGGAGATCTGGAACCTCGTCTTCATGCAGGACGAGCTCAGCGCGGTCAGGTCGAAGGAGGACTTCGACATCGTCGGGCCGCTGCCGAAGAAGAACATCGACACCGGGATGGGCCTCGAGCGGGTCGCGTACCTCCTCCAGGGTGTCGACAACATGTACGAGATCGACGTGATGTATCCCGTGATCGAGCGCGCCGAGGAGCTCACCGGCCGGCGGTACGGCGCGGACCACGAGGACGACGTCCGGATGCGGGTGGTCACGGACCACGTCCGCAGCTGCCTGATGCTGATCGCCGACGGCGTGACTCCCGGCAACGAGGGCCGCGGCTACGTGCTGCGTCGCCTGCTGCGCCGGGCGGTCCGGTCCATGCGGCTGCTCGGCTGCGAGGACCGCGTGCTCCCGGAGCTGCTGCCGGTCAGCCGCGACAAGATGGGCGAGACCTACACCGAGCTGCACCGCGACTGGGAGCGCATCTCGCAGATCGCGTACGCCGAGGAGGACGCCTTCCGGCAGACGCTCAGGTCCGGGACCACGATCTTCGACCAGGCGGCCGCCGAGGTGAAGCAGTCCGGCGGGACGACCCTCAGCGGCGACCGCGCCTTCGCGCTGCACGACACGTACGGGTTCCCGATCGACCTGACCCTGGAGATGGCGGCGGAGCAGGGTCTGGAGGTGGACGAGGTCGGCTTCCGCGACCTGATGGACCAGCAGCGCCAGCGCGCCAAGGAGGACGCACGCGCCAAGAAGGGCGGCCACGTCAACACGGCGGCGTACCGCCGGGTGGCCGACGACATCGGTCGGGCGGTGGACTTCACCGGGTATCGCGAGGTCGTCAGTGAGGGCGCCGTCCGCGGGATCGTCCGCGACGGCGAGGTGGTGCCGAGCGCTCGCGAGGGCGACAACGTGGAGCTGGTCCTCGACCGCACCCCGTTCTACGCCGAGGGCGGCGGTCAGCTGGCGGACCAGGGCGTGATCGAGCTGGAGAACGGCGCACGGATCGAGGTGCGCGACGTCCAGTCCCCGATCACCGGCCTGATCGTGCACACCGCGAGGGTGGCGAGCGGCGAGGTGACCGCGGGTCTCGGCGCGCACTCCGAGGTCGACGTCGAGCGCCGTAGGTCGATCTCTCGCGCGCACACGGCGACGCACATGGTGCACAAGGCGTTCCGCGAGGCGCTGGGGGAGACCGCGACCCAGGCCGGGTCGGAGAACGCACCGGGCCGGTTCCGCTTCGACTTCTCCGCGACCGGTGCCGTCCCGACCTCGGTGATGCAGGACGTCGAGGCACGGGTGAACGACCTCGTGCTGTCCGACCTCTCGGTGCACGCGGAGATCATGAGCCAGGAGGAGGCGGTCCGCAGCGGCGCGATGGCCCTGTTCGGCGAGAAGTACGGCGACGAGGTGCGCGTGGTCTCCGTCGGCGACTGGGCCCGGGAGCTGTGCGGCGGCACCCACGCCGAGCGGTCCGGACACCTCGGGGTGATCAAGCTGCTGGGCGAGTCGTCGATCGGGTCCGGGGTCCGCCGCGTCGAGGCGCTGGTGGGCGCCGACGCCTACCGGTTCCTGGCGCGCGAGCACGTCCTGGTCGCGCAGCTCTCCGAGGCGCTGAAGGCGCGCCCCGAGGAGCTCCCCGAGCGGGTCAACGACATGGTCGAGCGGCTGCGGGCAGCGGAGAAGGCCCTCGAGCAGACGCGCATCAGCCAGCTGCTGGCGCAGGGTGCGCAGCTGGCCGCGGACGCCGTCGACGTCGACGGCGTGAAGCTGATCAGCCTGCGCGTCGACGGTGCCGATGCCGGCGACATCCGGACGATGGCGCTCAACCTGCGCGGCCGGGTCAACCAGGACCAGGCGGGAGCAGCCGTGCTGGTCGGCGTGAAGGACGGCAAGGTCGCCGTCGTCGCCGCGACCAACGACCTCGCCCGCGACCGCGGCGTCCGGGCGAACGACCTGCTCGCGGCCGTGATGCCACTGGTCGGCGGCCGCGGAGGTGGCAAGGACGACGTCGCCCAGGGTGGCGGCACCGACGCGTCGCGGATCGACGAGGCCCTCGCGGCGGCGCGGCACGCGGTCGCCCGGGCCGCCGGAGCCTGACCGCCGAGATGCGCCACGGCGTACGCCTCGGGATCGACCCCGGCGAGGCCCGGATCGGGGTCGCGAAGAGCGACCCGACCGGGTTCCTGGCGACGCCGCTGGAGACCGTGCGCCGTGGCAAGGGCGACCTGGGACGGCTGGCCCGACTGGTCCGCGACGAGGAGGCCGTCGAGGTGGTGGTCGGGCTGCCTCGCTCGCTGTCGGGCGGCGAGGGGCCGGCCGCGGTCAGGACCAGGGAGTTCGCGGGCCGGCTGGCCGCTCGGGTCGCACCGGTCGAGGTGCGGCTCCAGGACGAGCGTCTGACCACCGTGAGCGCGGAGGCTATGCTGCGCGACCGAGGTAAGAAGGGTGCCGAACGGCGGGCCGTGGTCGACCAGGCTGCGGCGGTGCTCATCCTGCAACACGCCCTGGACACCGAGCGGGCGACCGGTCGTCCGCCCGGCGAGATCGTACGGGGAAAGACCGTGACAGGAGAGTCATGAGCGACGGCAACACCTACGACGACGTCGAGCCCGGCGGGGCTCCCGCGCCGGAGGAGTCGGCCGAACACGCGGACGACGGTGCCGACGACGGTGCCGACGACCGGTACGACCCGTACTACCTCGGCGGCTCGCGCAAGAAGAAGAAGCGTGGCTTCTCCGGGTGCCTGGCGGTGATCGTGGCGCTGGCCGTCGTCGTCGGAGGTGCGTATCTGGCCGGTACGAAGGGCTTCCACTACCTCAAGGACCACCTCTCGCACGCGGACGACTACTCGGGCCCCGGCCACGGGAAGGTGCTGTTCGAGGTGAAGGAGGGCGACTCCACGACCGCCATCGGCCGCAACCTCAAGAACGACGGCGTCGTCGCCTCGGTGGACGCGTTCCTCGGCGCCGCGAACGGCTCCAAGGACATCCAGGTCGGCTTCTACCAGCTCAAGAAGAAGATGGCCGCCGCGGACGCCTTCAAGGTGCTGAACAACCCGAAGAACATCATCAAGGACACCGTCACCATCCCGGAGGGTCTCCGGGTGGTCGACATCGTCGCGATCCTGGCCGCCCAGACGAAGTACTCCACCGCCGACTTCGACGCGGCGCTGAAGGACACGTCGGCGCTCGGGCTGCCGCCGTACGCCAACGGCAACCCGGAGGGCTACCTGTTCCCGTCGACCTATCCCTTCGGGCCTAAGGAGAAGCCGGTCGACATGCTCAAGGACATGGTCGACCGGTGGCGACAGGCCGCCTCCGAGCACGACCTGGTGGCGGGCGCCCAGAAGGTCGGCAAGACGCCCGCCGAGGTGATGACCATCGCCAGCCTGATCCAGGCCGAGGGCCGCGGCAGCGACATGCCCAAGGTCTCGCGGGTGATCTACAACCGGTTGGACGGCCCGGGCTCGAAGGAGGGCACGAACGGGCTGCTCCAGATCGACGCCACAGTCAACTACGCGCTGAACCGCAAGGGTGTCGTCGCGGTGACCACCGACGAGGCGCACAACACCGACTCGCCGTACAACACCTACGTGCACCCCGGCCTGCCGCCCGGGCCGATCAACTCGCCGGGCGATGCCGCCATCGACGCGGCGCTGCACCCGGCGGAGGGGCCGTGGTACTACTACGTGACGGTCGACCTCGCGACGGGCGAGACCAAGTTCGGCGTGACCTATCAGGACTTCCTGGACTTCAAGGCCGAGTACCGCCAGTACTGCACGACGTCGGAACGGTGCTGAGTCCATGAGTCCACGATGACCAGGCGCTGCGCGGTCCTCGGCGACCCGATCGAGCACTCCTTGTCACCGGTGCTCCACCGGGCGGCGTACGCCAAGCTCGGCCTCGACTGGTCCTACGACGCGGTCCGCGTCGCGGCGGGTGGGCTCGCGGCGTACGTGGACGGGTTGGGTGACGAGTGGCGCGGGCTGTCACTGACGATGCCGCTCAAGCGCGAGGTCGTGCCGATGCTGACCTCGTGCGACACGTGGACCGAGATCTCGGGTGTCGCCAACACCATGCTGCTGGACGCCGACGGTGGTCGGCACGGGCTGAACACCGACGTCCCGGGTGCCGAGGCGGCCCTGAGCCAAGGGAGCGTCGACACCCTGCGTGAGGCGCTGGTGCTGGGCGGAGGTGCGACCGCCACGTCGGTGCTGCTGGCGCTCGCCGAGCGGGGGCTGGAGCGGGCGACGCTCGCCGTCCGTGATCCGGGTCGGACGGGCGAGACGGTCGCGGCCGTCGTGCGCCACCGACACGCCCCCGAGCTGACCGTGATCCGACTGCAGGACCTCGGACGGTCGTCGGCGGACCTGGTCGTCTCGACGATTCCTGCGGCTGCCCAGACCGACGCCGTGCTCAGGGTCGTGGACGACGTCCCGGTGGTCTTCGACGTGCTGTACGACCTGTGGCCGACCCCCCTGGCCGAGCGCGCGACCGCGTCCGGACGCAGGCTCGTCGGCGGGTTCGAGCTGCTCCTGTGGCAGGCGGTCGACCAGGTGCGGGCGATGACCGGGCGGTTCGACGTCCCGGTCGCGGCGATGCGGGCCGCCGGCGAGGCGCGACTCGCCGATCGCCCCCGCTGAGCGCCGCCGGATCGCTAGGGTCCCGGGCATGGACTCGACCGCGCTGGCCGTGCTCGTCGGCGCGGTCGTCGGGGGTGTCGGCGGGCTGAGCGTCCCGTGGCTGATCGCGCGGGTGCCGCCGTGGGAACCACCCCCCGAGCCGGAGCCCTCCGACGCGGACGCGGACCCCTCCGGGGCGTCCGCGGCTCCCATCCCATCGTCGGCTCCTCCGGAGCCACCCGAGCCCTACGCGGACATCGCTCGGCTGCCCGGCCTGGGCTGGCGGAGTGCGGTCGCGAGCGCGGTCGCCGGAGCGGTCGTCGGCGGCGCCGTCGGCTGGCACTGGGCGTGGGTGCTCTGGGTGCCGTTCATCCCGCTGTACGTCGCGCTGGCGATCATCGACTGGCGCACCCGGCTGCTGCCGACCTACCTGATCCGGCCGGCGTACGGCGCGATGGTCGTGCTGGTCGCGGGGGGAGCCGCTATCACCGGCGACACCGACGCCCTGATCCGCGCTGCCCTGGGGTGGCTGTGCGCCGGCGGTCTGTTCGCGCTCTGCTGGGTGATCTACCCCCGCGGCCTGGGCTTCGGCGACGTACGACTGGCGGGCCTCCTGGGCATCGCGCTGGGCTGGGTCGGCTGGGGGACCCTCCTGATCGGCGTGTACGCCGGCTTCCTGCTCGGCGGCGTGCTCGGTGGTCTGCTCGCACTGGCGAGGATCTTCGAGCGCAGGAGCTTCCCGTTCGGCCCGTTCATGCTGGTGGGCTGCGTAATCGGTCTGCTCTGGGGAGCCGACCTGTGGACGGGTCTCGTCGCCGGCTGACCCGTCCGGGACGCGCGGGCGTGCATGGAAGGATGTGCGCATGCTGCGCTGGCTGACCGCCGGGGAGTCCCACGGCCCCGCCCTGGTCGCGATCCTCGAGGGGTTGCCGGCGCACGTCGCGATCACCACGGACGACGTCGCCGCCGCGCTGGCCCGGCGCCGCCTCGGCAAGGGTCGGGGCGCGCGGATGACGTTCGAGCAGGACCGGGTGACGATCCTCGGCGGGGTGCGGCACGGCCGGACCATCGGCGGCCCGGTGGCGATCGAGGTCGCGAACACCGAGTGGCCGAAGTGGGAGCAGGTGATGGCAGCGGACCCGGTCGACGAGTCGGTCCTGGCCGACCTCGCCCGCCATGCGCCGCTGACCCGCCCTCGGCCCGGGCACGCCGACCTGGTCGGCATGCAGAAGTACGCGTTCGACGAGGCACGGCCCGTGCTGGAGCGTGCCTCGGCCCGCGAGACGGCGGCCCGGGTCGCCCTGGGTAGCGTCGCGAGCGCCTTCCTCGAGCAGGTCACCGGGGCCCGGATCGTGTCCCACGTCATCGAGCTCGGAGGCGTGCGCGCCCCGGCCGGCGTCGTACCCGGGCCCGACGACGTCGGCCGGCTCGACGACGACGAGGTGCGCTGTCTCGATCCGGGGGCGAGCGCCGCGATGGTGGCGGCCATCGACGACGCCCACCGGGACGGCGACACCCTCGGCGGAGTGGTCGAGGTGGTGGTGCACGGGCTGCCGCCGGGCCTCGGCTCCCACGTCCACTGGGACCGCCGGCTCGACTCGCGGCTCGCCGGTGCCCTGATGGGGATCCAGGCGATCAAGGGTGTGGAGGTCGGGGACGGGTTCGAGGTCGCGGCGACCCGCGGCAGCCTGGCCCACGACGAGATCGTGCCGACCGACGAGGGGATCCGGCGCACCAGCGGCCGCTCGGGCGGCACCGAGGGCGGGATGTCCACGGGTGAGGTGCTCCGGGTCCGCGCTGCGATGAAGCCGATCGCGACCGTCCCGCGGGCCCTCCGGACCGTCGACGTCGCCACCGGCGAGGCGGCTGTCGCGCACCACCAGCGCTCCGACGTGTGCGCCGTCCCGGCCGCCGGGGTCGTCGCGGAGGCGATGGTGGCCCTGGTGCTCGCGGACGCGGTGCTGGAGAAGTTCGGTGGCGACGCGGTGGCGGAGACCAGGCGCAACGTCGAGGGATACCTCGCGTCCCTGGACGTCCGGTGAGGGTTCGATGACCGCGCCGCGCCTGGTGCTCGTCGGACCCATGGGCGCCGGCAAGTCGACCGTGGGCCGCCTGCTGGCAGACCGCTGGCGCGTGCCGTTCCGCGACACCGACGACGACGTGGAGCGGGCCGAGGGCCGCGCCATCTCCGACATCTTCGTGGAGTCCGGCGAGGAGCACTTCCGGGCCCTGGAGCGGGTGGCCGTGGCCCAGGGGCTCGCGGAGCACGACGGGGTTCTCGCCGTCGGCGGCGGTGCCCTGATGGCGCCGGAGAGCCGGGCCGCACTGGCCGGGCACCGGGTCGTCTTCCTGCGGGTAGGACTTGCGGACGCCGTCGCCCGGGTGGGCCTCGGCGCGTCGCGCCCGCTCCTCCTGGGCAACGTCCGCGGCACGATGAAGGCGCTGCTGGACGAGCGCACTCCGGTCTACGAGTCCGTGGCCGTCGCGGTGGTCGACACCGACGGGCGTACGCCGGACGAGGTAGCGGTCGCCGTCGAGGAGGCACTCCGGTGAGTGACGGGGTGGCTGACCCGACCGTGATCCGGGTCGAGACCGCCGCGGCGTACGACGTGGTGGTGGGCGGCGGCCTGCTCGCCCGGCTCCCCGACCAGCTCGGCCCCGACGTGGAGCGGGTCGCGCTCGTGTTCCCCGACGACCTGCCGGGGCCGGCGTCGGCGGTGCGCGAGGTCCTCGCGCCGGCGTACGACGTGCTGGATCTTCCATTGCCTCCCGGCGAGCGCGCCAAGACCGCGGAGACCGCCCAACGCTGTTGGGAGGCGCTGGGAACCGCGCGCTTCACCCGCAGCGACGCCGTCGTGACGGTGGGCGGGGGAGCGACCACCGACCTCGGCGGGTTCGTCGCCGCGACCTGGCTGCGCGGCGTGCGCGTGGTCCACGTGCCGACCACCCTGCTCGGCATGGTCGACGCGGCGGTGGGTGGGAAGACCGGGATCAACACCCGCGCGGGCAAGAACCTCGTCGGCTCCTTCCACGAGCCGGCCGGGGTCGTCTGCGACCTGGACCTGCTGGCCACCCTGCCCGACGCCGAGCTGCGGTCGGGGCTCGGTGAGGTCGTGAAGTGTGGCTTCATCGCCGACCCCGCGATCCTGCGGCTCGTGGAGGACCACGGCGTGCCCGCGGCCGACTCGCCGGTGCTGCGCGAGCTGGTCGAGCGGGCCGTGCACGTCAAGGCGGACGTCGTGGCGGGCGACCTGAGGGAGCGTGGCGGCGACCCCGGGCATCCCGGCCGCGAGGTGCTCAACTACGGGCACACGATGGGCCATGCCGTCGAGCAGGCCAGCGACTTCGCCCTGCGACACGGTGAGGCGGTTGCGATCGGGTGCGTGTACGTCGCCGAGCTCGCCCGTGCGGCCGAGGTCCTGGCCGACGACGTCGCGGACCGCCACCGCTCGGTGTTCGCCCGGGTCGGCCTGCCGACCGGATGGTCGGGCGCGTCGTACGACGATCTGCGCGCGCGGATCGCCGTGGACAAGAAGTCACGGGGCTCGTCGTTGCGCTTCGTGGTGCTCAGCGACCTGGCTCGACCCCGGATCCTGACCGACCCGAGCGAGCAGCAGCTGCGCACGGCGTACGACGTGATGGCGGGAGATGCGCCATGAGGGTGCTGGTGCTGAACGGACCCAACCTCGGACGGCTCGGACGCCGGCAGCCGGAGATCTACGGCTCCACGACGTACGACGAGCTCGTCGGCCGCTGCGAGGCCTGGGGTCGCGAGCTCGGACTGGAGGTCGAGGTCCGGCAGACCAACCACGAGGGCGAGCTGCTCGACTGGCTCAACGCCGCCGCCGACGACCGCACCCCGGTGGTGCTGAACGCCGGCGCCTGGACCCACTACTCCCTGGCGCTCCACGACGCGTGCGCCCAGCTCTCGGCGCCGTTGGTCGAGGTGCACCTCACCGACCCGGCCCAGCGACCGGAGGAGTTCCGCCACCACTCGGTGGTCACCCCGCACGCGGTCGCGGTGATCGCCGGGCACGGCGTCGCGGGCTACCGCGAGGCGCTGGCGCTGATCGGGTCGTCCGCCTGACGCCGGGGTCGGGTCTGTCGCCGTGCGAGCGAGCTCGCTGTGGCGCTCGCTGCGGTCGTTCCGCCCCGGCTGCGCCGGGTCGGGGGGTGTGTCGCCGTGCGAGCGAGCTCGCTGTGGCGCTCGCTGCGGTCGTGGCGCCGCGGCTGCGCCGGGTCGGGGGGTGTGTTCGCCGTGCGAGCGAGCTCGCTGTGGCGCTCGCTGCGGTCGTTCCGCCCCGGCTGCGCCGGGTCGGAACGTCCTCGCTCGGGAACCGAGGGAGCGACCGGCACGTCGGAGTGCCATGGACATCGCGACCTCCCCGACCAGAGTGCCTGCCCGCCGCGGCCCGCTGCTCGTGGCCGCACCCGTGCTGGCGGTGCTGGTGCTCTCGGGATGCGCATCTCACACCTCCGAGAACGCCACGGGAGCCGCGGACGCCGGGAGCATCGCCCGGGAGATGCCGCTGGGCGACACCGGGAACGGGAAGGAGCCGGCCGCGGCCGATCTGGCACGGGGAGACGCCGGGGCCGAGATCCAGCGGCGCGCGGTGATCTCCAACGGCTCCATCGAGCTCAGCAGCACCGACGTGGCGGCGACCCGAGCCCGCCTGGACGCGGTGCTCGCGAAGGACGGCGGCCGGGTGGCCGACGAGAACACCGCGACCGACGACCACGGGACGGTGACTCACGCGCACCTGGTCGTCCGGGTGCCCAGCAGCACGTTCAACAGCGCGATGACCTCGCTCTCCGAGATCGCGTCCCTGCGCAGCGCGTCGCGCAAGGCCGAGGACGTCACCACCCAGGTGATCGACCTCCAGGCGCGGATCGCGGCCGAGCGGGCCGGCGTACGACGCCTGCGCGCCCTGGTCTCGCAGACCGCGAACCTGCGCGCCCTGCTCGACGTGGAGCGGGCACTGACCGAGCGGCAGGGTGAGCTGGAGTCGCTGCGGCAGCAGCAGGCGTACCTGGCCGACCGCAGCAGCCTGGCCACCATCACCGTCGACGTCGCCCTGCGCACGACCCCGGCCCCGCCGCAGGTCGCGGCCGGAGGCTTCGTCGGCGGGCTCGGGCACGGCTGGCACGCACTGGTCGCCGTGGTCACCGGGCTGCTGGTCGGCCTCGGTGCCCTGCTCCCGTTCGCGGTCACCGGGGCCCTGATCGGCGTGCCAGCCTGGTTCGTGCTACGCCGGATGCGCCGTACCCGGCGGCTGCGGGCGCCGGCGGAGTCCTAGGCGGAGTCGCCTACCCGAGTGGTCGGCACGGTCGTCACAGAGTCGCACCGGGAGCCGGTCGACGATTCCGGCCGTGCCCGCGCGCCGTACTAGACTCGGGGGCCGCCGCCCGCCCGGGCTCTCCTCCGGTGCCGGGCCCACCCGATCTCCCGGCAGAAGAGGCATTCCCGCATGGCCACCACCAACGACCTGAAGAACGGCATGGTCCTCAACCTCGACGGCCAGCTCTGGCAGGTCATCTGGTTCCAGCACCACAAGCCCGGCAAGGGCGGTGCGGTGGTGCGCTCGAAGCTGAAGAACGTCGAGTCCGGAAAGACCGTCGACCGCACCTTCAACGCGGACGTGAAGGTGGACGTCGCCAACGTCGACAAGCGCACGATGCAGTACCTCTACAACGACGGCACCTCCTACGTCTTCATGGACACCGGCACCTACGACCAGCTCGAGATCGGGCCCGAGATCGTCGGTGACGCGAAGAACTTCATGCTGGAGAACCAGGAGGCGATCGTCGCCTCCAACGACGGCCGCGTGCTCTACATCGAGCTCCCGGCGTCGGTCGAGCTCGAGATCACCTACACCGAGCCCGGCGTCGTCGGCGACAGCGCGACGGGCCGTACCAAGCCGGCGACGCTCGAGACCGGACACGAGATCCAGGTGCCGCTGTTCATCACGCAGGGCGAGAAGGTCAAGGTCGACACCCGCGACTCGTCGTACCTCGGCCGCGTGAAGGCCTAGTCCGCCGCCATGCCCGCACGGTCCAAGGCGCGCAAGCGCGCGCTCGACGTCCTGTACGCCGCAGAGATGCGCGAGCAGGACCCCGTCGAGGCGCTCGACGCCGCGATCGCGGAGGGCGAGCGACCGACCAACCCCTACACCGAGACGCTCGTCCGCGGCGTCAGCGAGCACCGCGCACGCATCGACGAGCTGCTGGGGCGGTACGCCCAGGGCTGGACGCTCGACCGGATGCCCGCCGTGGATCGCACGGCGCTGCGGATCGGCGCCTACGAGCTGCTGTACGTCGAGGACGTGCCGTACCCCGTGGCGGTGTCCGAGGCGGTCGCCCTGGTGCGCAACCTCTCCACCGACGACTCGCCCTCGTTCGTCAACGGCGTCCTCGGCAGCATGCTGCGCGACCGCGACTCCCTCACCCCCTAGGGGGGTCAGCTCGCCGGCGTCCGGACCTATCGTCGACGTCATGGCAGACGTCAGCGACCAAGCCGAGCAAGTCGGACGACGGGCGAACAACAGCGAGTGGACCGACCGGGCGGTCCGGATCGGCATGGTCGCCTACGGCATCGTGCACCTGACCATCGCCTGGCTGGGCATCCAGCTCTCGCTCGGCGACAACAGTGGCGCTGCGTCGCGCAACGGCGCGCTGCACCAGCTGGTCCAGCAGCCGTTCGGCGAGCTCGTGGTGTGGGTCGTCGCGGTCGGGATGTTCCTGCTGGTGATGTGGAAGCTGTTGGAGGCCTTCGTCGACCTCACGGTCGAGGACGGTGCGCAGAAGGTCCTCAAGCCGGCCATCAACGTCTTCAAGGCGATCGTGTACGGCACGCTCGGGGTCGCCGCCGTCCACGTCGCCACCGGTTCGAAGTCGAAGAGCAGCACGGACGACTACACGGCCAAGCTCATGGACCAGCCGTTCGGACGCTGGCTGGTGGGTCTCGTGGGACTGGCGATCATCGGCTACGGCGGCTACCTGGTCTACCGCGGCTGGACCGGGAAGTTCCTCGAGCACCTCGATCCCCAGGGACGCAGCGGCGACGTCGGCCGGGTCTACGAGCTGTTCGGCAAGTTCGGGTACGTCGCCAAGGGGATCGCGATCGGGGTGATCGGCGTCCTGTTCGTGTACGCCGCGGTCGACCACAGTGCGAAGAAGGCCGGGGGACTCGACCAGGCGCTGCACAAGGTGCTGCACCAGGCGTTCGGACCGGTGCTGCTGTTCGCGATCTCGGTGGGGATCGGCTGCTACGGACTCTTCTGCTTCGCCCGGGCCCGCCACCTCAGCGCCCAACGCTGAGCACCGAGGCGGCAAGCCGGTCGAGCCGTCAGCCGGCCATCGCCTCGCTCGTCTCGTCCACCGTCCGACCGAGCGCCCGGTCGACGTCCCGGCCCAGCACGGTGCTCTCCTGCGCCGCTGGAGCGCGGAGCCGCGCTGCGACGTGCCCGTCGGGGCGCACCGGCACGGCCGCGGTGGGGGCACGGCACGTCTGTAGCGGACCCCGGTGTCCGCGGGCCACGCCCTAGGCTGGCCGGCATGCCGGACGCGCCCCCGTTCCAGGAGCCGCTGCCCGACCTGCCCGAGGGCTGGCGCGGCCGGATCCCCGGGGAGGAGGACCTGCCGGCGCTGCTCGCGCTGCGCGCCGCCGACCACGCGCCGTTCACGGGTGAGGCCGGAGTCGACGCGGCCGCCGTCCGGTCGGAGGTGGTGGGCCAGGCGTCCTGGACCCGGCGGCAGCTGGTCGTGACCCGCGAGGACGACCGGCCGCGCGGCTGGGTGTCGGTCCAGGACCGGGCGGCCGGCCGCACCACCGTGAGCCTCTGGCTCGAGCGCGACCCCGCCGCCGGCGACGAGTCGTCGCAGGTCGCCGGCGGGCTCTATGCATGGGCGGACCTCCAGGGCGCCGCGATCGCCCGACTGCGCGGACTCGAGCTCACCCGGATGGACGCCTCGCCGTACGCCGCCGACCTGGTGCAGCGCGGCTGGCTCGAACGCGCGGGCTACGCATGTCGGCGTCGTTGGTTGCACATGACCCGACCGGTCGACCCGCACGAGACGTTCCCACCGGTGCGGGACGGCGTCACGGTGCGCCGAGTCGCACGGCACGAGAACGGCGTCCCGGTCGCCCAGGACCTGCAGATCGTGCACCTGATGCTCGAGGAGTCGTTCCAGGACCACTTCAACTCCTACCGCGAGAGCTTCCCCGAGTTCGTCCAGCGGCTGCGCGAGGATCCGGGCCACCGCTGGGACCACTGGTGGCTCGCCTTCGTCTCCCAGGCGGACGAGGAGTACGTGCCGGCCGGGGCGATCGTCTGCTCGGTGCTGGCCGCCGACGCGACCGGCACCGAGGGCACCTACATCGACTACATCGGTGTGAACCGGGCCGCTCGGGGGCGCGGCGTGGCCAAGGCGCTGCTGCACACCGTGCTCACGGATGCGGTCGAGCGGGGACACAACCGGGTGGGGCTCGAGGTCGATGCGGACTCGCCGACCAGCGCCGACGGGCTGTACCGCTCCATGGGCTGGGAGACCGACTACCAGACGGAGTCATGGTTCAAGGACGTCGTCGCCGGGTGACTGCCACTCGTGCGCCGGTGCGTGGAAGGGTGAGGGCATGACTCAGACGGCGGGGGACGGCGGCGAGCGGGAGTTCGACGTGGTCGTGGTGGGGCTCGGCCCGGGCGGCGAGCACGTGGCGCTCAAGACGGCGGAGGCCGGACTACGGGTGCTGGGCGTGGAGGAGCGGCTGGTCGGAGGTGAGTGTCCGTACTTCGGATGTGTGCCCTCGAAGATGATGATCGCCGCCGCGCACACGCTGCGCGAGGCCGGACGCGTGAACGCGATGGCTGGCAGCTCCACGGTCAGCCCCGACTGGGCGCCAGTGGCGAAGCGGATCCGCGAGGAGGCCACCGACGACTGGGACGACGCGGCCGCCGTGAAGCGGCTCGAGGACGCCGGTGCGAGCTTCGTGCGCGGCAGGGGCGTGCTGGCCGGCGACGGGCGCGTGGACGTCGCCGGCACGACGTACGCCGCGACGAAGGGGATCGTGATCAACACCGGTACGGCGCCGTCCGCCCCACCGGTCCCGGGGCTGGCGGACACGCCGTTCTGGACCAACCGCGACGCCGTGCAGCTGACGGAGCTGCCGTCCTCGGTGATCGTGATCGGGGGCGGGGCGATCGGCTGCGAGCTGGCGCAGGTGATGGCGCTGTTCGGCGTCCGGGTGACTGTCGTCGAGGCGGTCGACCGGCTGGTCGCCTTGGAGGAGCCCGAGGCGAGCGAGGCCCTCGAGCAGGCGTTCGCCGAGACCGGGATCCAGGTGCTCACCGGGGCGAACATCGCCTCCGTCTCGTACGCCGACGGCCGGTTCGAGGTGGACCTCGGCGACCAGCATCTGACCGCAGAGAAGCTGCTGGTCGCGGCCGGGAGGCGCAACAACCTGCAGGGTCTCGGGCTGGAGCGCATCGGGCTCGATCCCGAGGCGCGGGTGCTCGACCCCGACGAGCGGATGCGGGTGGCCGACGGAGTGTGGGCGATCGGCGACATCGTCGGCAAGGGTGCGTTCACCCACGTGTCCATGTACCAGGGCGCCGTGGTGGTCAACGACCTGCTCGGCCGCGACGGTCCGTGGGCCGACTACCGGGCCGTCTCGCGCGTGACGTTCACCGCGCCCGAGGTCGCCTCCGTCGGCCTCACCGAGAAGGCCGCGCGTGAGTCCGGGATCGACGTGGTGGTCGCCACCGGCGACCTCGGCGCTCGTGGCTGGATGACCCGCGAGAACGGGCTGATCAAGCTGGTCGCCGACCGTGCCCGCGAGGTGCTGGTCGGCGGAGTCGTGGTCGGGCCGGCGGGCGGCGAGATCATGTCGATGCTCGAGCTCGCCGTCCATGCCGAGGTGCCGATCCCGACGCTGCTCCACCAGCACTTCGCCTATCCGACGTACCAACGCGCGTACGAGACCGTCCTGAAGGACCTCGGCGCGGAGCTGGGCGGTCACTGAGCGCGGGGTACCTCTCCATCGGGGCCGTCGACCGAGCGTCGGGGCGTCATCCAGGCGCCGCTCCGATCGACCGCACCACGCGGCTGCCTTGATCGGCGCAGCCTTCTGCGCCTGCTAGGGTCGCCTGCGATCGACATCCTTTAACGAGCCGTCCAGTGAGGCGGAGAAGGAGGTCCGGCCGCAGATGCCTGCGCCAGCCACCGCATCGTCATCAGCATCATCAGCCCCGGCGCCCGATCCCGGCACCGATCGCACCGTCCTCGACGCGAGCGACATCTCCCGCGCACTGAGCCGCATCTCCCACGAGATCCTCGAGCGGAACAAGGGCGCCGGCGACGTCGTCCTGCTCGGGATCCCGTCGCGGGGGGTCCCGCTGGCGGAGCGGATCGCCGAGCGGATCGCCGCCGTCGAGGGCGCCACCGTCCCGAGCGGGTCGCTCGACGTCACGATGTACCGCGACGACCTGCGCCTGAAGCCGGCGCGGACGCTGCTCCCGACCCAGATCCCGGACGGCGGGATCGACGACAGGGTGGTCGTCCTGGTCGACGACGTGCTCTTCTCCGGCCGCACGATCCGCGCGGCCCTCGACGCCCTGAACGACGTGGGCCGACCGCGCGCGGTCCAGCTCGCGGTCCTGGTGGACCGCGGTCATCGCGAGCTGCCGATCCGGGCCGACTTCGTGGGCAAGAACCTCCCGACCTCGCTCGTGCAGCGGGTACGGGTCCACCTCACCGGCGTGGATGACGAGGACGCGGTCATCATCGAGGGAGCTGCGTCATGAAGAAGCACCTGCTCTCCGCGGCGGACCTGAGCCGCGACGACGCCGAGCTGGTCCTGCGGACCGCCGAGGAGCTCCGCTCGCTGGCCGACCGTCCGATCAAGAAGCTGCCGGCCCTGCGCGGCCGCACCGTGGTGAACCTGTTCTTCGAGGACTCCACCCGCACCCGGATCTCCTTCGAGGCCGCCGCCAAGCGGCTCTCGGCCGACGTCATCAACTTCTCCGCCAAGGGCTCCTCGCTGTCGAAGGGGGAGTCGCTGAAGGACACCGCGCTCACGCTCGAGGCGATGGGCTGCGACGCCGTCGTGATCCGGCACGGCGCGAGCGGGGCGCCGCACCGGCTCGCGAACTCCGGCTGGGTGCGAGCATCGGTGGTCAACGCCGGCGACGGCACGCACGAGCACCCGACCCAGGCGCTGCTGGACGCGTTCACCATGTGGCGTCACCTCGGCTCCCGCAACGGCGGCACCCTCGACGGCCAGCGGATCGCGATCATCGGCGACGTCCTGCACTCGCGGGTCGCCCGCTCGAACGCGCTGCTGCTGCACACGCTGGGCGCCGAGGTCACGCTCGTCGCACCCCCGACGCTGCTGCCGGTGGGCGTCGACAGCTGGCCGGTGGAGACGTCGTACGACCTCGACGGCGTGCTGCCGAAGGCCGATGCGGTGATGATGCTGCGGGTCCAGCGCGAGCGGATGAACGGCGGGTTCTTCCCGACGGCGCGGGAGTACAGCCGCCGCTACGGTCTGGACGGCCGGCGGATGGCGACCCTCCAGGACCACACGATCGTCATGCACCCCGGCCCGATGGTCCGGGGCATGGAGATCACCGCCGACGTCGCCGACAGCGACCGCTCGGTGATCGTCGAGCAGGTCACCAACGGCGTGGCGGTGCGGATGGCCGTGCTCTACCTGTTGCTCGGCGGCAGTGAGCCCGCCGTCGGGGGCACCGTCGCCGGCACCGTTGCTGGCAACGTCGAGGGCGAAGGAGCCGACGCATGACCAGCTACCTGATCAAGAACGCCCGCCTCCTCGGCGGCGACCCGACCGACATCCTGATCCAGGACGGGCGCGTCGCGCTGGACGGCGACCGGGACGAGCGCGGACACGAGGTGATCGACGCGACGGGACTGATCGCCCTGCCCGGGCTGGTCGACCTCCACACGCACCTGCGCGAACCCGGTCGCGAGGACGCCGAGACCGTGCTGACCGGCACGCAGGCGGCGGCGATGGGTGGCTACACGGCCGTCCATGCGATGGCCAACACCGATCCGGTCGCCGACACCGCCGGTGTCGTCGAGCAGGTGTGGCGGCTCGGGCGCGAGGGCGGCTACTGCGACGTCTACCCGGTCGGTGCCGTCACCGTCGGCCTCGCCGGCCAACAGCTCGCCGAGCTCGGCGCGATGGCCGACTCGGCGGCGCGGGTGCGGGTCTTCTCCGACGACGGCCACTGCGTGAGCGACGCGGTGCTGATGCGACGGGCGCTGGAGTACGTCAAGGCGTTCGACGGCGTGGTCGCCCAGCACGCGCAGGAGCCGCGGCTGACGGAGAACGCCCAGATGAACGAGGGCGAGCTCTCCGGTCGGCTCGGCCTGGCGGGGTGGCCCGCGGTGGCCGAGGAGGCCGTGATCGCCCGCGACTGCCTGCTCGCCGCGCACGTCGGGTCCCGCCTGCACGTGTGTCACGTGTCGACGGCGGGGTCGGTCGAGCTGATCCGGCAGGCCAAGGCCTCGGGGTGGAGCGTCACCGCCGAGGTCACGCCGCACCACCTGCTGCTGACCGACGAGCTGGCTGCGTCGTACGACCCGGTCTACAAGGTCAACCCGCCGCTGCGCACGGCCGCCGACACCGAGGCGCTGCGTGCCGGCCTGGCCGACGGCACCATCGACGCGGTCGCCACCGACCACGCGCCCCACCCGCACGAGGACAAGGACTGCGAGTGGGCGGCGGCGGCGTTCGGCATGCTCGGGCTCGAGACGTCGCTCTCGGTCGTGCAGGAGACGATGGTCGACACGGGTCTGCTCACGTGGGCCGACGTCGCGGACCGGATGTCCTACGCACCCGCGCGCATCGGCCGGGTCACCGACCACGGTCGTCCGCTCGAGGACGGCGCGCCGGCGAACGTCGTGCTGTACGACCCCTCGGTACGCCACGTGGTCGAGGCCGCGGACTCCGTCTCGCTCTCGCGGAACACGCCGTACGCCGGGATGGAGCTCCCGGGCCGGGTCGTGGCGACGTTCCTGCGCGGCCGGGCCACGGTCCTCGACGCCAAGCTCGCCTGACCTTCCTGGGTCGTCCGCCTGAGCG
>DATAOY010000115.1:0-15122 GCA_036265495.1 Nocardioides sp.
CGCCGCCGTCCGCACCGGTGAGCCGGTGGCCCAGGCCTTCGACCGGATGGCCGCCACCACCGGGATCCCGTCCGTCGCGCGCTTCGCCCAAGGGGTGGCCGTAGCCGTCGAACGCGGCACCCCGCTGGCCGACGTGCTGCATGCCCAGGCAGCCGACGTCCGCGAGGCCGGACGCCGAGAGCTGATCGAGGTCGCCGCCCGGAAGGAGATCCTGATGATGGTCCCGGTCGTGTTCCTGATCCTTCCGGTGACCGTGCTGGTCGCCTTCTGGCCCGGCGTGATCGGCCTCCAGCTGACGACCCCCTGACCGCCTCACCAGCAGAGAAGAGGAACGATGAACCCGCTCACCCGCCTTCTGGTCCGCCTCCTGCTCCACCTCACCGTGCCGCGTGACGAGCGAGGCGACGTGCCGGGCTGGGTGCTGGTCACGGTGATGACCGCGGGGCTGGTCGGAGCGCTGTACTCGCTGGCCAAGCCGCAGCTCACCGACATGCTCACGACCGCTCTCGACAGCGTGCACTGAGTCGTGTCTGCCGGACCGGGCCAGCACGGGCGTGGCCAGCGCGGGGCCGCGGTCGCCGACTTCGTGCTGGTGCTCGTCATCCTGGTCCCGGTCTTCCTCGGCGTGCTCCAGGTCGCCCTGGTGCTGTTGGTCCGGAACACCCTCACCGCCGCCGCCTCCGAGGGAGCGAGGTACGCCGCGACCCTCGACCGCGGCCCCGCCGACGGAGCGGCGCGCACCCGGCGGCAGATCGAGGGCGCGCTCGCCGGCCGCTACGCCCGTGGCGTCACGGCTCGCGAGGTGACCATCGACGGCGGACCGGCCGTGGAGGTGACCGTCCACGTCGTCGTGCCGGCGCTCGGCATCGGTGGTCCTGCCGTCTCGCTCGACGTGTCGGGGCACGCCGTCGAGGAGCAGCCATGAGCCGACGCGACGAGCGAGGCAGCGCGCTGGTCGAGCTCGCGTGGCTCGGGATCCTCCTGGTGCTGCCCGTGCTCTGGATCGTGATGTCGGTCTTCCAGGTGCAGCGGGGCGCCTTCGGAGTCACGGCAGCCACCCGCGCGGCCGCACGCGCGTACGCGCTGGCCCCGGACGACTCGACCGGGCTTGCGCGAGCGCGGACCGCGGCGAGGGTCGCCCTCGACGACCAGGGCGTGGACGGGGTGGCGCCCGCGGTGCGGGTGACCTGTACGCCGTACCCCTCCGACTGTCACCAGGGCACCTCCGTGATCACGGTCTCGGTGCACTCACGGGTCGTGCTGCCGATGATGCCGAGCGCGCTGGGAGGCAACCGCCCGAGCTTCGCGCTCGACGCGACCCAGACGGTGCCGATCGGGCAGTTCCAGGAGGTCGGTGGTGGCCAGGCACCGGAGTGAGCGGGGCACCGTGACGCTGCTGGTCGTGGGGTTCGCCGTGGTGCTGCTGATGATGGCGGCGGTCGTCACCGACGCCTCCGCGGCGTACCTCCAGCGGCAGAGCCTCGACACCCTGGCCGACGGGGCCGCCCTCACCGCGGCCGACGCCGGCGCGTCTGGGGACGAGGCGTACGGCGAGGGCCTCGACGCCGACCTGCACCTCGACGCCGATGTCGCGCGGGCAGCGGTGTTCGGCTACCTCCGTCGCGTCGGCGCGTTCGCCCGCTACCCGGGCCTGACCGCCACCGTGTCGGTCGACTCCACCGCGCGGCGCGTCCTCGTCGAGGTGCACGCTCCGCTCCACCTGCCGCTGCACCTGCCGGGCTCACCCGAGCACGCCGACGTCGGCGCCAGGAGCGCGGCGACGGTGGGTGTGGACGAGTAGCGCGGCTGAGCTCAGACCTCGACGACGGTCTGGTCGACCGTGACTCCGTGGTCGTCGACGATCGTCGTCGTGGCGAGCATCTGACGGTCGTCCGACAGCACGAACTCGACACTCACCACCGCCCCGAGACGGACCAGGTCCCAGATGCGCTCGTAGGTGTCATCACCGTGTACCTGGACGACCCTGCGGTGCTTGCCCGCCATCCGACCCTCCTCCGGGTGGTTGCCAACTGCAGCTCAACAGGGGGGAAGAAGTCACAGACTAGAGCGTCGCGCACCCGGTGTCGGGTAAAGAATTGCGGTTCCGCGTGGGCGAGTCGCGCGGATCCCCAGAAATCGGGATGGAACAGCGTCCCCGACCGAACCGATCCAGCCGCAGGTGCATCGGACCATCCGACGGACCCCCACCGAGTGGTCCCGGAACAAGGAGAAACCGATGCGCAAGCTCGCCGCCACAGGCGCGATGGCACTCGGACTCGCGATGCTGCCGCTGACGGCCGCGCACGCGGGGTCCACCTGGCTGGTCGGCATCAAGGCCAGCAAGGTCCAGGTCGTCGCCGGCAAGAAGGTCGTGTTCACCGGAAAGGTCCGGCCCCACGGCGCTGCCGCGGGCGACAAGGTCGTCTTGCAGGAGAAGTTCAGGCCGGGGAAGCCCTGGGCCGACCAGAAGAAGGTCCGGGTGCAGCAGGACGGCAGCTACCGCGTCAGCGACACCCCGAGCAGCAACTTCACCCACGCCTACCGGGTCGTCATGCCCGCGACCTCGAAGCACTCGAAGGGGATCAGCCCCACCGTGAAGGTCAAGGTCTACGGGTGGACCCACCTGGTCGACCTCATCTCGGTCAACGGCCAGGGCATGGACACCGGCACCGTCAACATCAACGGCAAGGCGTACAAGAACTCCGTCTTCTCGCGCTACTCGGGCACCACGCATGTCGAGTACAACGTGAACCACGACTGCACGAAGCTGCAGGCCGTGTTCGGGATCTCCGACCTCTCGTCCACGGGCGGCCAGGCCGAGGTCAACGTGCTCGCCGACGGCACCCCGATCTACACCCACACCTTCGATGTCGGCCAGCACGAGACGAAGACCGTCTCGTTGGCCGACAACCCGCTCAAGCTGCGGCTCGAGTCGACCTCGACCAGCACCGGTGGCCCGTTCGGGCTCGGCGCCTTCGGCAACGCGAGCGCGCTGTGCACGCGATGAGGAGGTTCACAGGGATGCGCACGATCATCCGCATCGTGGCCGTGGCGATCGCGCTCGGCGGGGCCGCCCTGACGGTCCCGGGCCCGGCGCAGGCGGCGAAGCCGCACTGGACGGTCAGCATCCACGCGAACAAGGCCACGGTGACGGCCGGGAAGAAGGCGTGGTTCCACGGCAAGGTCGCGAGGGCGGCCGCCGGCAAGCTGGTCACGCTCCAGGAGCGCCTGGCCGGCAGCACGGCCTGGAAGGACCAGCGCGACGCGCTGGTCCGCCGCGACGGCACCTACACGACGTACGACGCGCCCACGGTCAACCGCCGGCACTTCTACCGCGTGGTGATGCCGGCCAGCAAGAACCACCGGCGCGGGGTGAGCGACAAGGTGGTCGTCGACGTGTTCAAGTGGACGACGCTGACCAGCATCCCCGCGGTGAACCAGGACTACCTCTACCCGGAGACCTCCGTGTCGTTCGACGGCGTCACCTTCCCGTCGTCGATCGAGGCCTACCTGTACTACGACCCGCCGGCGACGCAGTCCATCGAGTTCAACCTCGACCACCGGTGCACCAGGTTCCGAGGGACCTTCGGCATCTCGGACGACTCCGAGAGCGGCAGCCAGGCCTCGGTGCAGGCCTCCGCCGACGGGGTCCCGTGGTACGACCACACCTTTGCGCTCGGGGAGTCGCAGGCGAACTCGTTCACGTTCGCCACGCCGCCGCTCAAGGTGCGCTTCGACACCGTCTCGCTGGTCGACGAGCTCGACGGACTGGGGGCCGTCGGGACGCCGGAGGTCTACTGCGAGGGCTAGTGCAGGGACGTCGATCCGGCGATGCGAACCGGCCACGAGGGGTGCCGTAACCTTGCTCCTCGTGGCCGGTATCGATTTCGACGTGGAGCTCAAGCAGCTCCGGGCGACGATGAGGACCATCGGCCAGGTGCTCGATCCGGACCACATGCGCGCCGAGATCGCCGACCTCGGCGAGCAGGTCGCGGCCCCCGACCTGTGGGACGACCAGGACAACGCCACCCGCGTCACCGGTCGGCTCTCGGCCCTCCAGGGCCAGCTCGACCGCTTCACCGAGCTCGAGGGCCGCATCGACGACGTCGAGATCATGGTGCAGCTCTCCCAGGAGGAGAACGACGCGAGCGCGCTGGCCGACGCCGAGGCCGAGCTCGGCAGGATCCACGCAGCCGTGGAGGCGCTCGAGGTGCGCACGCTCCTCTCCGGCGAGTACGACGAGCGCGAGGCGCTGCTCACGATCCGGTCCGGCGCCGGTGGCGTCGACGCCGCCGACTTCGCCGAGATGCTGATGCGCATGTACACGCGCTGGGCGGAGCGCAACAAGTACCCCGTCGAGGTCTTCGACACGTCGTACGCCGAGGAGGCAGGCCTGAAGTCGGCCACCTTCGCCATCCACGCGCCGTACGCCTACGGCACGCTCAGCGTCGAGGCCGGCACCCACCGGCTGGTGCGGATCAGCCCGTTCGACAACCAGGGCCGCCGGCAGACGTCGTTCGCCGCGGTCGAGGTGGTCCCGGTGCTGGAGCAGACCGACGAGATCGAGATCCCCGAGGAGGAGATCCGGGTCGACGTCTACCGGTCCAGCGGCCCCGGCGGCCAGAGCGTGAACACCACCGACTCCGCGGTCCGGCTCACCCACATCCCGACCGGGATCGTGGTCTCCTGTCAGAACGAGAAGTCGCAGCTGCAGAACAAGGCCAGCGCGATGGTGATCCTCAAGGCCAAGCTGCTCGCGGTGAAGAAGGCCGAGGAGCGCGCCGAGCTGGACGCGCTGCGCGGCGACGTGCAGGCCAGCTGGGGTGACCAGATGCGCAGCTATGTGCTGAACCCGTACCAGATGGTCAAGGACCTGCGCACCGAGTACGAGGTCGGCAACCCCCAGGCCGTCTTCGACGGCGACATCGACGGCTTCCTCGAGGCCGGCATCCGGTGGCGGATGGGCGCCGAGAAGACCGCCGCGAGCTAGCGGTCCGATCCCGCGCCGTCGGAGCTCGGCGACCGGCCATCAGGTCGTCGACGAACGGGAGCCCGGCGCGTGCTGGTCCGTCCCGACGGTGTCCTCGGCTGCCGCCAACGTCCTCCGTCCCGGACCGCGCCGGCTCGCTCCTCCCCATCGCAACGGACACGCACGGGGCGCGGGCTCGGTTGCACGGTGGCCGATCGGCTGACGTGGCGCGCCGCGCCGATGCCCGGACCGTTGGTCGACTCGGCTAACCTCCCTTCAGTGATTCGCTTCGAAAAGGTCACCAAGACCTACCCCGGTGGCACCCACCCGGCGCTCGACAACGTCTCGATCGACATCGAGAAGGGCGAGTTCGTCTTCCTGGTCGGGACCTCGGGATCCGGCAAGTCGACCGCGCTCCGGCTGGTGCTGCGCGAGACCCGGTGCACGAAGGGGCGGGTCTACGTCGCCGGCAAGGAGATCAACCGGCTGGCCGGGTGGAAGGTGCCGAGGCTGCGCCGCCAGATCGGCACCGTCTTCCAGGACTTCCGGCTGCTCCCCAACAAGACGGTGTCGGAGAACGTCGCGTTCGCCCTGCAGGTGATCGGCAAGTCGCGCAGCGAGATCCGTCGTACCGTCCCCGAGACCCTGGAGCTGGTCGGACTCGACGGCAAGGGTGACCGGATGCCCGACGAGCTCTCCGGCGGCGAGCAGCAGCGGGTCGCGATCGCCCGCGCGTTCGTCAACCGGCCGATGATCCTGATCGCCGACGAGCCGACCGGAAACCTGGACCCGGCCACGTCCGTGGGCATCATGAAGCTGCTCGACCGGATCAACCGCACGGGCACCACCGTGGTGATGGCGACCCACGACGCCGGCGTGGTCGACCAGATGCGCAAGCGCGTCATCGAGCTGTCCGAGGGCACCCTGATCCGAGACCAGGCGCAGGGCGTGTACGGCTTCCAGCACTGACGAGTCGCCCACCCGACCCCCGACGAGTAGCACGACTCCGGAGAGAACCTTCCATGCAGCTGCGTTACGTCTTCACCGAGCTTGGCAACGGCCTGCGTCGCAACCTCTCGATGCACATCGCCGTGATCCTCACCCTGTTCGTCTCGTTGACCCTGGTCGGACTCGGTGTGCTGCTCAACCAGGAGGCCGCCAAGGTCGCCGACCGGTGGGGCAGCCAGCTGACCGTCACCGTCTTCCTGTGCAGCGCCCACGACGGCAACCCGGCGTGCACCGGCGAGGTCACCGACGCGCAGAAGGCCGCCATCCAGCAGGTCGTCGACGCCAACAGCCAGGTGGACAGCTCCTACACCCAGTCCAAGCAGCAGGCGTTCGACAAGCTCAAGGAGCAGTTCCCCGGCAAGTACGACGGGCCGAACTCGCCGATCACCGCCAACGACATGCCCGAGTCGATCTGGATCACGCTCAAGGACCCCAACCAGTTCCGCGACGTCGAGAGTGCCGTGGTCGGTCTCGACGGGGTCTCCCGGGTCCAGGACGTGCACAAGGTGCTGAAGCCGATCTTCAGCACGATCTCCCGGCTGAAGTGGGGCTCCGCCGGCACCGCCCTCGTGCTGGTGATCGCGGCCCTGCTGCTGGTCGCCAACACCATCCGCCTCGCGGCGTTCGCACGACGGCGAGAGATCGGGATCATGCGACTCGTCGGAGCGTCGACGCTCTACATCGCGCTGCCGTTCCTGCTCGAGGGGGTGGTCACCGCGGTTCTCGGCGTGGCCCTCGCGGCGTTGGCGCTGTGGGCGTTCATGGAGCTCGCGGTGAAACGCCAGCTCGCCAACGACCTCAGCTTCATTCCCTGGGTCGGCACCCACGACTACCTGCTCGCTCTGGTCGTGATCGCGATCATGGGTCCGCTGCTGACCCTGATCCCGACACTCGTGCTGACGCGTAAATACCTCAAAGTGTGAGCCGCGTCGGTTAGCGTCCTGGTGGCCGCTTCCCCGAAAAGCGAAGGCTCAACGGTGCGACTCTTCCCCGTCACCGCACGCCAGCGCCTGGTCGTCGCCGTCACGGCGGGCGCCCTGGGCGTGGGCGTGATGTCGACTCCGCTCGGTTCGTCGCACGCCTGGGCGGACATCAAGCACCTGCGTCATCAGCACTCGCAGGCCCAGCACTCCGTGAGGCACGCGCAGGCGGACCTCGACGAGTCCAGCAAGGAGACCCGGCACGCGTACGTCGCGCTGAGCCGGTCCAAGGCCGACCTCCGAGCGGCGCGGCACGACTTCCAGGTCGCCCGCGCCCACGTGCAGGCCGCCCGCGACCGGCTGACCAGGATCCGGCACCAGCTCGACCTCGCCAAGGCCCGGCTCGACCGGGCCCGGACCAATCTCGAGCGCGAACGACGCTCCGTGGCCCGGCAGCGCGAGCGGCTGGTTGACACGGTCACCTCGTTCTACGAGGACGGCGACCCCCAGCTGATGGGCTTCATCTCGCTGCTCGGCTCGAGCACCCCGGACGACCTGACCTCCAAGCAGGCCAACAACAGCCTGGTCCTCGACTCGCAGGACCAGATCCTCGACAGCCTCAGGGCCTCGCAGGTGCTGCTGCAGGTGCAGACCGACGAGCGGGCCAAGGCCGCCGCCCAGGTCGCCCGGAAGAAGGCGCAGGCAGCGGCCAACCTCGAGCTCAAGCGCCGCTACAAGGCGCAGGCGCTCGAGGCCAAGAAGCGCGTGGCGAAGAACGTGAGGGCCAAGAAGCACGCGTGGGCGCTGGCCCGCAAGGCGCGCGCACACGACAAGGCGTTGCTGGCCCGTGCCAAGCGGCACGACGCCCGCATCCAGCGCCTGATCCAGGCGGCCATCGCCCGCGAGCAGCGTCGCGGTGGCGGGTACCACGGCGACACCGGCGGGCTGCTGATGCGGCCGGTGAACGGCCCGATCACCTCGCCGTACGGCTGGCGCATCCACCCGATCTACCACTACTGGGGTCTGCACGACGGCGACGACTTCGGCGCCCCCTGCGGCGCGCCGCTGTTCGCGGTGGCCAACGGCACGGTGATGTCGGAGTACTACTCCTCGATCTGGGGCAACCGCCTCTACCTCAACCTCGGCCAGATCAACGGCAACAACGTCACGGTCATCTACAACCACCTGTCGGCCTACCGCAGCCACGTCGGACAGCGCGTCACGCGCGGCCAGGTCGTCGGGCTGGTCGGTACGACGGGCTGGTCGACCGGGTGTCACACGCACTTCACCGTGCTGGTCAACGGCAGGGCCGTGAACCCGACGCCCTGGTTCGGCTGATCGTCGACCCGACCGAACCCGGTTGACGCTCCCTGGGAGAATGGTGGGATGCCGAAGGAGCAGGGGCGCAAGGTCGTCGCGCAGAACCGCAAGGCGCGGCACGACTACCACGTAGAGGACACGTGGGAGGCCGGGCTCGTGCT
Organism: Nocardioides sp.; assembly: GCA_036265495.1. Taxonomy (GTDB): domain Bacteria; phylum Actinomycetota; class Actinomycetes; order Propionibacteriales; family Nocardioidaceae; genus Nocardioides. Next base: position 8,379 of record DATAOY010000115.1, read on the forward strand.
CATGGGCACCGAGGTGAAGTCGCTGCGGCAGGGACGGGCCACGCTGGTCGACGGGTTCGCCGAGGTCGACGGCCACGAGGTGTGGCTGCACGGCGTCCACATCCCCGAGTACACCCAGGGCACCTGGACCAACCACTCCGCCCGGCGCCGGCGCAAGCTCCTGCTCAACCGCTCCGAGATCGACAAGATCGAGCGCAAGATCGGCGACAAGGGCTACACGCTGGTGCCGCTCTCGCTGTACTTCAAGGACGGTCGCGCCAAGGTCGAGATCGGGCTGGCCAAGGGCAAGAAGTCCTACGACAAGCGCCATGCCCTCGCCGAGCGCCAGGCCAACCGCGAGAAGGAGCAGGCGGTCGGTCGGCGGCTCAAGGGCCTTCCCGACTGATGGGCGACTGATGCCGGGTCTCGACCCGGTGGCGTTCGCGAAGGGTCTCGGGATCCCCGGGCTGTTCGACGTGCACACCCACTTCCTGCCGCCGCGGGTGATGGCCAAGGTGCGCCGGCAGTTCGACACCGCCGGGCCGCTGATCGGCAGCACCTGGCCCCTGGAATACCGCGGGCCCGACGAGGAGCTGGTCGCGACGCTGCGCGGCTTCGGCGTCCGCCGGTTCTCCGCGCTGTCGTACGCCCATAGGCCGGGCATGGCGGAGTTCCTCAACGACTGGTCCTTCGGGTTCGCCGACCGGACGCCGGGCTGCCTGTGCAGTGCGACGTTCTACCCGGAGCCGGACGCCGCGTCGTACGTCGTCCAACGGCTCGAGGCGGGTGCCGAGATCTTCAAGGTGCACGTCCAGGTGGGCGGCTTCGATGTCCGCGACCCGTTGCTCGGCGAGGTCTGGGGAGTGCTCGAGGACGCCGGCATCCCGGTCGTCGTGCACGCGGGGTCCGGACCGGTGGGCACGCCGTACACGGGGCCCGGGCCGGTGGCCGACCTGCTCGCGTCCCACCCGGGGCTCGCGCTGGTGATCGCCCACCTCGGTGCCCCGGAGTACGCCGAGTTCCTCGCGCTGGCCGAGACCTACGAACGGGTGCTGGTGGACACCACGATGGTGTTCACACCGTTCTTCGACCGGCTCGGCGCGGCGTACCCCCACGAGCTCGTGCCGCGGCTCCGCGAGCTGCAACCGAAGGTCCTGCTCGGCTCGGACTTCCCCAACATCCCCTACCCGTACGCCGAGCAGCTTGCGGGTCTGGCTCGGCTCGGCCTCGGCGACGACTGGCTGCGCGACGTCTGCTGGCGGAACGCCGTGCGCCCGTTCGGGGAATCGGAGTCGTGCTCCGGACGTTCCTCCCCCTAGACTGGATGCGCGTTGACAACTCAACAGGGGGCTGATCGGTTTCGACTTGGGACGCCAGTTCCAGGGGAAGCGGGTCGAGAAGCCGGCGTCATCTCGTAAACGTTCGCCGGAAAACCATAAGTGCCGACAACAAGCGCACTAACTTCGCTCTCGCCGCCTGAGCGGTGACCGAAGGGTCTGACCGGGTGACTGCCTTCGACCCGGACCCAGGCCTCATCTAGAAGGCTTGCTGGCCGCTCTCTGTCAGGAGGGGCGGCCGGGACTTCATCCTGACTGAGTCCGTCGGTGACGCGTCAGCGCGAGCACCGGGACTGAGAAGACGACATCGCTGACTCCACCCGGAGAAGACCTGGTTCGACGCTCGAGGACGCGGGTTCGATTCCCGCCAGCTCCACCCATCAACAACCCACCGGCCAGAGCCGCCCGTCACCCGGGCGGCTCTGGCCGCATCTGCCGGCGAGCGCGCGATCTGCGCAAGTGCCGTGCTTCCTGCGGACCGCGGCGTACGCTCCGGTCAGCACCTCAGGGAGAGGGGCCTCATGCTGATCATCGCGGGTGTCGTCGTCGTGCTGCTGCTCGTGATCGGTGCGGGAGTGTGGTTCCTCCTGCCGACGCTCCGGTCGTCGCGTGCCGAGTTCGACCCGGTGGCGAAGGACGACGACAGCACGTTCCAGGCACAGCAGTCGTTCACGACCGGCGGAGGCGGTGCCGGCGCCGGCACGTGAGCGCCGACCGGTGGCACGCACCCTACGGTGGGGTCCGTGGCCGCCGACTGTCTGTTCTGCTCGATCATCGCGGGTGAGACGCCCGCCGATCTCGTCCTCGACGAGCCCGATCTGGTCGGGTTCCTCGATGCCCGGCCGGTGTTCAAGGGCCACGTGCTGCTCGTGCCGCGCGAGCACGTGGTGACCCTGCTGGACCTGCCGGCTCGCCTGCGCGGCCCGTTCCTCGAGGCCGCCCAGCGACTGGCGCGAGCGGTGGTCGACGGGCTCGGCGCCCAGGGCAGCTTCGTGGCGATGAACAACGTCGTCAGCCAGTCGGTGCCGCACCTGCACCTGCACGTCGTACCCCGGACCAAGGGCGACGGCCTGCGGGGATTCTTCTGGCCGCGCACCAGGTACGCCGAGGGGGAGGCAGGGGAGTACGTCGCCCAGCTCCGCGCGGCGCTCGGGAGCTGACTGTCAGGAAAAGTTGACACACCCGTGGTTGTCAGGTTAACTTGACACGTGAACGACGCCGCCGGCCTCTCCGAGAGCGCGGCGAGCCACGACCCCGAGCGGGGACTGGCCGCCGTCCGCGCCCTTCGCGCGCTGGCCGACCGCCTCGAGGCGGTGCAGGTCCACAACGCGCGCGACCAGGGATGGAGCTGGCAGGCGATCGCCGACGTGCTGCAGATCAGCCGCCAGGCGGTTCACCAGAAGCACTCCCGCGACTGACGCGGGAGGGCCGACCCACAGACCAAGGAGCACACCCATGTCCAACCGATTCGACACCGAGTCCAGGATCGCCGTCGCCCAGGCGGCGGACATCGCTCGCGAGATGGGCCACCGCCAGGTCGGCCCCGGCCACCTGCTGGTCGGCCTCCTCGCCAACCCGCGGGGCGCGGCGTACGCCGCCCTCCGCGACCACGGGATCGACCTCGACACGACCCGCGACCTCGTGGCGGCGCACCACGTCGACGCGGAGCCCGAGCCGGACCGCTCGGAGCGCGACCGACCGGCCGGTGGCTACGACGAGGACCGCCAGGCCCTCGAGGCCATCGGGATCGACCTCGACCGGGTCCGTGAGGCGGTGCGCGCCAACCTCGGCGCCGACCTCGCCGACGGCTGGGGCGACCGGCCCGAGCGCGGCCGGGGACGCCGCCGCCGTGATCGTCACCCGGGCCACGGCCGTCACCACGATCACCAGGATCACCACGAGGGCCGGGGCCGCGGCCGGCGCGGGCCCCGCAGCCGGCGTGACGGCCTGCGCTTCTCGCGCGAGCTCCGTGCGGTGCTGCGCGACGTACGACGCTCGGTCCTTCGCGACCGGCTCGAGGCCGAGGATCGCGACGACGCGCGTCGCGTGCCCGGGATGACCGGTGGCCGGCTGCTGGTCGCGCTGACGCAGTCGGACGACCCGGCGGTGCGGGCGGTGCTCGCCACGGCCGACAGCCTCGACGGGCTCAGGGCGCAGGCCGAGCAGGCCGTCGGCCGAGAGGTCCGCTGACCCGGCACGGCTGTCGACCGTTGTCGGACGTTTCTGACAATTTCCCAGGTCGGAGTGCTGCCCGCGGACCAGGACTACGGGACGGTCCCACGTACGGCGAGCGTCGTGCGCGGCTCGCCCGAGTCCCGCGCACCGGCCGTCTCGCAGGGGCCTCTACAGTGGCCGGTGGCCGAGCCGCCGTGCTCGCCCACCGACCGCAGTAGAGCCGTGCGAGGAGTCAGGACATGGGTCGCTTCGACGGGCGCATCGCCGTCGTCACGGGAGCCGCACGCGGGATCGGGCTCGGGATCTCCTCCCGGTTCGCCGACGAGGGAGCCTCGGTCGCGGTCCTCGACCTCGACGAGAGTCAGGCCGCCGACGCGGCCGGCGGGCTGGCGACGGGCGACGGACAGCGGCACGTCGGCATCCGCTGTGACGTCAGCGACGCCGCCTCGGTGCAGGCCGCCGTCGACCGCGTCGTCGACGAGCTGGGCGGGCTCCACATCCTGGTCAACAACGCCGGAGTGACCCGCGACAACCTGCTGTTCAAGATGACCGATGACGACTGGGACGCCGTGATCGCCGTTCATCTCCGGGGGGCCTTCCTGATGACGCGGGCCGCCCAGAGGCACTTCGTCGAGCAGAAGTACGGCAAGGTCGTCTGCCTCTCCAGCGTCTCCGCGCTGGGTAACCGCGGCCAGGCCAACTACGCCGCCGCGAAGATGGGGATCCAGGGCTTCGTCCGCACGCTCGGCATCGAGCTCGGTCCCTTCGGCGTCACCGCCAACGCGATCGCCCCGGGCTTCATCGCCACCGACATGACCGACGCGACGGCAGCGCGTGTGGGGATGCCGGTGGAGGAGTTCCGGAAGGCGGCCGCTGAACGCAACCCGGTCCGCCGCGTCGGCCATCCGGAGGACATCGCGGCCGCCGCGGCGTTCCTGTGCAGCGACGAGGCGTCGTACATCACCGGCCAGACGCTGTACGTCGACGGAGGCGCCAAGCTTGTCTCCTGACTACGTCCACCGCACCGGAGCCCCGGCGGGCTACAAGCCGGTGCACCTGGTCATCGGTGCGGTCGTCCTCATCTGCTGGTTCGCGGTGCTCGCGTTCGTGCTCACCCACGGCCGTAACGAGGCGTCGTCCGTGGACGTGTACTCCGAGCTGCCGCCCGGCTTCACCGGCGCGCTGGAGACCAAGGGCGTGACCTACCAGGGGCTCTCGCCGGTCGATGCCACGACCCAGCAGGCGACGCTGGCCCACCTGCCGGCTCTGGGCAACGACAACGGCGGGCAGCCTCTGGTCTTCCGCACGTCGTTCTCCGTCACCAAGGGCCGTGGCCAGCCCGGCACGCCCAGGCCCGCGCTGATGGTCGTCATCCCGGACCCTAAGGGCTCGGACGTCCACGTCGACTTCGTCGACCCCACCAGCTACCAACCGCTCGAGACCGTCGAGTACGGCGGAACCGGCACTTCCGCCACGCCCTGAGGTGACCCAGGTCACACGCTCGGCGTGCCGCCCACCATCCGCTCGGCCGGATCCCTCACACTGGTCCGGATCGTTAGGTCAACACCCCCGATGGAGATTCACGTGCGACGCCTTGCCCTGACCCTGTCCGCCCTCACCGCGACCGGCCTGATGCTGACCGCGTGCGGCGGGTCGTCCACCTCGAGCCCGCAGTCCGGCGCGAGCCCCCAGCAGGTCGAGGGCGGGCAGTCGATCCCGCAGTTCTGGCCGCTGACCGGGCTCAAGGTCCCGTCGAACAAGACCGCAGCGCTCGACCACCCGGTCCTGGTCGCGAAGATGGACAACACCGTGTCCAGCCAGCCGCAGGTAGGCCTGTCCAAGGCCGACATGGTGGTGGAGGAGCTCGTCGAGGGCGGCCTGACCCGCCTGGCGGCCTTCTACTACTCCAGCATCCCGGACAACGTCGGGCCGATCCGCTCGATGCGGGCCAGCGACATTGACGTCGTCTCGCCGGTGCACGCCACGATGGTGACCAGCGGCGCGGCCGGGCGGACCATCGCCCGGATCAGGGGCGCCCACATCCCGTTCTACGGCGAGGGCTCGCCGGGCATGTACCGCTCGTCCGAGCGCGCCGCGCCGTACAACCTGTTCGTGCACCTGAACGACGTCGCGAAGACCGCCAAGGCCAAGGCCGCCACGCCTGCCAACTACCTGCAGTGGGGTGACAAGCACCTGCCCAAGGGGATCAAGGTCACCACGATCGGCGCCCAGTTCTCCGGTGGGCACACGACCCAGTGGAAGTTCGAGAACGGCAGCTACCACAACCTCAACAGCAACGCGCCCGCCGGCGACCAGTTCCCGGCCACCAACGTCCTCGTGCTGCGCGTCCGTGAGGGGAACGCCGGCTACCTCGACCCCGCCGGCAACCCGGTCCCCGAGACGCTGTTCACCGGGAAGGGCAACGCCCTGCTGTTCCACGACGGCCGGATGATCGCCGCGAACTGGCACAAGGGGAAGGCGCCCGGCTCGCGGATCACGCTGACCACCAAGAAGGGCCAGAAGCTCGAGGTGCCGGCCGGCCACACCTGGATCGAGCTGGTGCCCGTCGACGGCGGGAACGTCGTCTTCAGGAAGTAGGGCCGTCGCGCAGCTCCGCGCCCTGCTCGGACAGGGCGCGGAGGCCGGACAGGATGAAACCGATCGCGAGCTCGACCCGCTCCGCCTCGGTGTCGGCGTCGTCCGCCGTCGACACCGTGGTCCCCGCCGACGACATGGCGCCGAAGAAGATGCGCGCGAAGGTGCGTTCCAGCTCGGCGTCGACCTTCCAGTCGCCGGCACCCAGCACCGCGCGGACGATGTCCAACACGTAGGCGAAGGTCGACCGCTCCTCCTGCTCGCGGAAGCGCTCGTAGCCCAAGACGGACGGTCCGTCCTGCACCACGATCCGGCTGTACGACGGCTGGCGAACCACCTCGAGGAACGCCCGGAGCCCGGCGATCGCCTTCTCCCAGGGGTCGCGGTGCCCCTTGAGCGCGGCCTGGATCTGCTGCGCGCCGGCCGACTCGACCTTCTCGAAGACGGCCTCGAACAGGGCCTGCTTGCCGGAGTAGTGGTGGTAGAGGGCGCCCTTGGTGACGTCGGCCCCGGCGACGATCGCGTCGAGCGAGGTGGCGGCGTACCCGTGCTCGGAGAAGAGGGTCTCCGCCACCTCGACCAGCGCCCGGCGTGTGGACGCGGAGTACTGCGCCCGGCGGCTCGTGCCGGGCACGTGCGCGACCTTGGCCAGTCGGAC
>DATAOY010000116.1:0-3580 GCA_036265495.1 Nocardioides sp.
ACGACCGCGAGCCCCTGCATGGCCATCCCGAGGTTGCCGCGGATCAGGGCGGCGAGGCGGTTGGCCTTGCCGTCGATCGACAGGGTCATCCCCTCGATCTTCTCGTAGTGCTCCAGCTCGGTCTGGAAGAGCCGCACCAGCTCAACCGCGAGGCCGGCGCTGCCGGCGATGCCGACGCAGGAGTACTCGTCGGCCGGGAAGACCTTCTCGATGTCGCGCTGGGCGATGATGTTGCCCATCGTGGCGCGCCGGTCGCCGGCCATCACGACGCCGCCCGGGAACGTCGCCGCGACGATCGTCGTCCCGTGCGGGGCGAGGTCTGTGGCGTGGCCCTGAGGTACGGCGCGGCGGGTCGGCATGAGCTCGGGCGACTGGGTGGCCAGGAAGTCGGCGAAGCTGGAGGTCCCGGGCGCCATGAAGGACGCCGGCAGGCGGGAGTCGTCCACTCCTACTGGCCGCCCTTCTGGATGAACGACTTCACGAAGTCCTCGGCGTTGGTCTCGAGGACGTCGTCGATCTCGTCGAGGATCGCGTCCACGTCGTCGTCGAGCGCCTCCTTGCGCTCCGCGACGTCCGACTCGGGCGCGACGTCGGTGACCTCCTCGGCCTCCCCCGACTTGCGCGGCTGCTTCTGCTCCTGAGCCATGCATTCACCCTAGCCGCTCCATCCCCGCGGTGCGGGCGACCTACCGCCCAGCCGGGTGCGTCACGCTCGGGGCGCGTGCCCGGCAGCGCGTGCATCCGACCGGGCCACACCGCTCAGCGGGTGAGCGCTCGGAACAGCTCCTCCGCGGTGTCGCAGCGGTCGATCAGGTCGGCGACGTGCGCCTTGGAGCCTCGCAACGGATCGATCGTGGGCACCCGTTGGAGGGACTCGCGACCGGGCAGGTCGAAGATCACCGAGTCCCACGACGCGGCCGCGACCGAGTCGGCGTACTTCTCCAGGCAGCGGCCACGGAAGTACGCGCGGGTGTCCTCGGGCGGGTTGTGCATGGCGCGCTCGACAGCCGCGTCGCCGAGCAGGCGTTCGATCTGCCCGAGGTGGACCAGCCGCTGGTACAGGCCCTTGTCCGGCCGCACGTCGCTGTACTGGTAGTCGATCAGCTGGAGCTTGGCGTTGTCCCAGTCGATGCCGTCGCGCTCGCGGTAGGAGTTCAGCAGCTTGAGCTTCGCCACCCAGTCGAGCTCGCTCGCGCAGAGCATCGGGTCCTGCGCGAGCCGCGTCAGCACCGACTCCCAGCGGTCGAGCACGTCGACGGTCTGCGGGTCGGCGTCGGACCCGAGCCGGTCGTCGACGTACTTCCGGGCGAGCTCGAGGTACTCCCCCTGCAGCTGGAGGGCCGTCAGCCGGCGCCCGTCGTTCAGCGTCACCTGCTCGCGCAGGCTCGGGTCGTGCGACACCGCCCTCAGCGCGGCGACGGGCCCGTCGACGGTGAGGTCGGTGGTGATGAACCGGTCCTCGATCATCGCCAGCACCAGCGCGGTCGTGCCCACCTTGAGGTACGTCGAGACCTCGGCCAGGTTGGCGTCTCCGATGATGACGTGCAGGCGGCGGTACTTCTCGGGGTCGGCGTGCGGCTCGTCGCGGGTGTTGATGATCGGCCGCTTCAGCGTGGTCTCGAGGCCGACCTCGACCTCGAAGTAGTCGGCCCGCTGGCTGAGCTGGAAGCCGTGCTCGCGCCCGTCCTGACCGATCCCGACCCGCCCCGAGCCGCACACGACCTGGCGGCTGACGAAGAACGGCGTGAGGTGCCGGACGATGTCGCTGAACGGCGTGGTCCGCGACATCAGATAGTTCTCGTGGGCGCCGTACGACGCGCCCTTGTTGTCGGTGTTGTTCTTGTACAGGTTGATCGGGGTGGAGCCAGGGGTCTGTGCCGCCATCCGCGCGGCGTCGAGCATGACCTGCTCACCGGCCTTGTCCCACAGCACCACGTCGAGCGGGCTCGTCACCTCGGGAGTGGAGTACTCCGGGTGGGCGTGGTCGACATAGAGCCGTGCCCCGTTGGTGAGGATCACGTTGGCCAGCCCGAGGTCCTCGTCGGTGAGCTGGCTCGGGTCGGCGAGCTGACGGCTGAGGTCGAAGCCCCGCGCATCGCGCAGAGGTGACTCCTCCTCGAAGTCCCAGCGGGCGCGGCGCGCCTTGATCGTCGCGCTGGCGTAGGCGTTGACCACCTGGGAGCAGGCGACCATCGGGTTGGCATGCGGCTGCCCCTGCACCGAGATGCCGTACTCGACCTCGGTGCCCATCACCCGACGAACGGTCACGCGCCCGAGCCTACGCGCCGCCCCTGGCGGCACGGCTCGAGCGGCCGGTCGCCGGCGTACTCCTCGCCTCGCGCTGCGGGGCCCCGGCCATGATCAGCCGGGGCCCCACCTGTCAGAAGTCGCTCACCGCGTCATCGCAGGTCGGCGATCAGCTTGTGGACCGCGGACCTGCTGACCGGCAGGCGCGCGCCCTTCTTGTTCGTCACCCGCACCGGGGTGAGGGTGAACGTGGGCACGCGGCTCATGACGTACGGGCCGGAACCGTTGAAGAGGCAGCCGAACACGATCTTCGAGCGGTCGATCTTCGCGACCGGATTGGTGGCGTCCAGGATGCCGAAGGCGAAGCTGCCGTCGTCCCGGGACTGGCCCGTGATGTCGTAGATGCGCTGGAAGTCGGGGCTCGCCGAGGGGTGGTTCAGGATGCGGAGGAGGGCCCTCCTGTCGGCGAGGACGCAGCTGTAGCTCTCGCCCGACGCCGAGGTCTGGTCGAGCATGATCCCGCTGAGGCCCACGTTGTAGGTGCCCTTCGGAACCTTGGCCGTGAAGAGATGGACGCTCCCGCCGTTGAACTGCTGGCCCGTGGAGCCGAGATGGAACTTGATCGTCTTCGGTGGTGGCGACGGTCTCGCCGCCGAGCCGGTTCCGTGGTGGCTCGCGGCGTACGACGCGAGGTTGACACCGCCGACCAGGACGGTTGCCGCGGCAGCGGTGGCCAGGACGGCGCGGAGGGGTGGACGTCGGAGCATGGAGGGTCCCTTCGGATGGGGGTCGGGCCCATCAGTCTGGATCCGACGACCCGGGCTGCCCATGGTCCACATGGGTAGGAGACGTGACCCGATCGGGCCACGGGCCGGAACCGATCTAGAGGTACTGGCCGGTGTTGGGGACCGTGTCGATCGACCGGCCCGGCTCGGTGCCCTGCTTGCCGGTGATCAGGGTGCGGATGAACACGATCCGCTCGCCCTTCTTGCCGGAGATGCGAGCCCAGTCGTCCGGGTTGGTGGTGTTCGGCAGGTCCTCGTTCTCCTTGAACTCGTCGACGCACGCCTGGAGCATGTGCTGCACCCTCAGGCCGAGCTGGTCGTGCTCGAGGAAGTCCTTGATCGCCATCTTCTTGGCGCGGTCGACGATGTTCTGGATCATCGCGCCGGAGTTGAAGTCCTTGAAGTAGAGGACCTCCTTGTCGCCGTTGGCGTAGGTGACCTCCAGGAAGCGGTTCTCCTCGGTCTCGGTGTACATCCGCTGCACCGTGGCCTGGATCATCCCGTCGACGCACGCGTCACGGTTGCCGCCGAACTCCGACAGGTCATCG
>DATAOY010000117.1:0-13741 GCA_036265495.1 Nocardioides sp.
GTCCCGGCGTCGCGGGGACGCAACGACCTTGCTCGGGGTGAGTGACGGGACTTGAACCCGCGACCACCTGGACCACAACCAGGTGCTCTACCAGCTGAGCTACACCCACCATGGAGCCCCGGACTGAGCCGGGGCCAGTGAGGAATTGTAGGGCACCTAGGGCGCGGAACCGGTATCGGGGCGGTCGTCCCCGAGGGCGGTGAGAGACCCGCCGTGCTGGTCCGCCAGAGCCCTCGCCTCGGCGCTCTCGGGACCCGGTGAGGGCACGAAGATCGCGGCTCGGTAGTACCGCAGCTCCTCGATGCTCTCGAGGATGTCGGCGAGGGCGCGATGGTTCCCACGCTTGGCCGGCGAGGCGAAGTACGCCCGCGGGTACCACCGCCGCGACAGCTCCTTGATCGACGACACGTCGACGATCCGGTAGTGCAGGAACGCGTCGAGGTCCTTCATGTCACGCGCGATGAAGGCACGATCGGTGGCCACCGTGTTGCCGGCCAGCGGCGGCCGAGTGCCCTCGGCGCAGTACTCGCGCACGTACCCGAGCACCTGCTGCTCGGCCTCCTCCAGGGTGATCCCGCTGTCGAGCTGGGCGAGCAGGCCGGACTTCTCGTGCATCGAACGCACGAAGTCGTCCATCTGCGCGACGGCCTCGGCCGGCGGCTTGATCACCAGATCCACGCCCTCGCCGAACGGGTTCAGGTCGAAGTCGGTGACGACGCACGCGATCTCGATCAGCGCGTCCGAGACATAGTCCAGCCCCGTCATCTCGCAGTCGATCCAGACAAGGCGGTCGTTCACAGCAGAAGACCCTACCCAGAAGCCGGCGTTTCGGCGGGTGAGTCGCTCAGCCTTCACTCAGGACGGTTTCGTAGGCTGGACCGTCGTGAGGCAATGGGTCGGCGTGCTCGCGCGCCTGGTCGTCGGCATCGTCGACGTGGTCGCCGGACTGTCGAAGTTTCCGGACCCCGCCGGCAACGTCAGGCAGGTCCGCGCCTTCCAGATCCTGCCCGAGGCGGTCGTGCCGACCGTCGGCCACGCCCTGCCCACGGTGGAGCTGGTCATCGGTGGCGCGCTGCTCCTCGGACTCTTCACGCGTGCCTTCGCGATCCTGGCGGCGCTGTTCTTCATCGCCTTCATCATCGGCATCTCCGCTGCCTGGGCGCGCGGCCTGGAGATCAACTGCGGGTGCTTCGGCAGCCACGGCGTCCCTGCGAACCCGCAACGTCAGTACGCCGTCGACATCGCCCGCGACATCGGGCTCCTGATCTGCTGCGCGTGGTTGATCGTCTGGCCGCGGACCCGCCTGGCCCTGGACAACCTGCTCTTCCCGAACGACGAGAGGCTCGCCGATGGCGAACAAGACAAGTCAGCAGTCGAAGTCTGAGCGCGCCCAGGCGCTGATGCGGGAGCAGCAGCGCCGGGAGCGGACGCGGAACCTGCTCGTCATCGGCTCCATCGCGGTCGCGATCCTGATCGTGGCCGGCGTGCTCTTCGCCGTCCAGAGCAAGAGCGACAAGACCGGGCAGACCGCCAAGGAGGTGCCGACGAACCTGAGCGGCACCTACAACGTCGTGATCGGCAAGAAGTCCGCGCCGACCACGATCAAGCTCTACGAGGACCTGCAGTGCCCGATCTGCAAGGACTTCGAGCAGGTGGCCGGCTCGCAGGTCCAGGCCGCCATCGCCGGCGGCAAGGTCAAGGTCGACTACCACATGGTCGCCTTCCTCGACCGCTCCTCCACGACGAACTACTCCAGCCGCGCGTTGAACGCCGCGATGGCCGTGCTCAGCACCGCCGGGCCGGAGGCCTTCTTGAAGTTCCACACCATCGCCTACGCCAACCAGCCCGCAGAGGGGAGCGCCGGGGTCCCGGACTCGACCCTGGTCGACTGGGCCGTGCAGGCCGGTGCGAGCAGGACCGAGGTCACGCCGTTGATCAACGGGAACGTGTACCACCAGTGGGTCCTCAACGCGACCGACCAGATGTCGAGGGACCACATCAGCGGGACCCCGACCATCTTCGTCAACGGCAAGGAGTACACCTCGCCCCAGCAGGGAGCCGCGGCGGTCCTGGCCGCGACGAAGTAGCCTCCGGCGGTGCAGGTCGAGCGGGTTCAGCGCTGGGTGGCGTCCGCCCTGGTGCTGACCGTCTGCACCCTGTTCGCCACCGGGCTGGCGATCCTGTCCGGCACGGTGGATCGGTCCGGGGCACGACCGGGGCTGCTCGGTCTCTCGTGCGTGGTCGGACTGATGGCGATGGCCGGTGTCCGGGTGATCAACCAGAAGTCGGTGCTGACGCCGTGGCTGCTGCTCGCGTTCCTGCCGGCGGTCTCGGTCGGTTCGTACTACTGGCTCAGCGGCTGACAGACTCCGGACCGTGGATCTGTCGTCGTTCATCGCCGGACTGCCCAAGGCCGAGCTCCACGTCCACCACGTCGGCTCGGCCTCGCCGGCCATCGTCTCGGAGCTCGCGATGCGTCACCCCGGCGTCGTGCCGGTCGACACCGAGGAGCTGCGACGATTCTTCGAGTTCCGCGACTTCGCCCACTTCGTCGACGTCTACCTCGCGGTCGTCTCGCTGGTCCGGACCGACGAGGACATCCGGTACCTGACCTACGAGGTGGCCCGGGAGCTGGCGGAGGGCCAGCAGGTCCGGTACGCCGAGCTGACCTGCACGCCGTACACGTCGGTCCTGCCCGACGACCCCGAGCACGGGATGCCGATCGAGGCGTACACCGAGGCGATCGAGGACGCCCGGATCGCGGCGGAGCGCGACTTCGGCATCGTCCTGAGGTGGATCTACGACATCCCCGGCGAGAGCGGGATGCCGGCGGCCGACGCGACCCTGTCGTTCGCGACCAACCACCGAGTCGACGCGCTCGTCGGCTTCGGGCTCGGTGGCCCCGAGATCGGGGTGGCCCGGGCACAGTTCAAGCCGCACTTCGACGCCGCGCGCCGGGTCGGCCTGCACAGCGTGCCGCACGCGGGCGAGACGACCGGTCCGGAGACCGTCTGGGAAGCGCTGCGCCTGCTGGGTGCCGAGCGGATCGGGCACGGCACGTCGGCCGCGCTGGACCCCCAGCTCCTCGACCACCTCGCCCGGAGCGGGGTCCCCCTGGAGGTCTGCCCCTCGTCGAACGTCGCCACGAAGGCGGTGGCCAGCTTGGACGAGCACCCGATCCGGACCTTCCGTGAGGCCGGCGTGATGGTGACGGTGAACTCCGACGACCCGTCGATGTTCGGCACCAGCCTCAACCAGGAGTACGAGATCGCGGCCCGGCTGCTCGACCTCGACGCCTCCGGTGTCGCCGACCTCGCGAGCGCGGCCGTGCGCGCGTCGTTCGCGGACCCGGAGGTCAAGACCGCGCTGCTCACCGCGATCGAGATCTACTCCCGGGCCTGAGGACGCATCAGGCCCGGCGATCTCATACGTCGCCGGGCCATGACCATTGGATCGTGGGCGGCGACGAGATCGTCGGACCTGATGCGGCGTGTCGGGTGCCGGGTGGAGCTCGGCGGTGGAGAAGCGTCAGACCACGGTGGCGACGACCAGGAGGTACTCCCAGCCGATCCCGCCGTCCGGCGTCCGGAACCTCTCGACGAGGTCGACCAGGGCCTGGTCGAGCTCGGCCGTGCGCTCGGGATCGTCCGCCAGGCCGCGGTACGCCGCAATCGTGGGGCCGTAGTTCGTCTTGAAGTACTCCCGGAACGCCACCGGGTCGGCCATGCTCTCGGCGCTCAGCAGCTGCTGGCTGGCCTGCAGGTCGGTCACCCGCTCACCGAACAGCTGGCGCACGTGCTCGACGTCGCCCCACAGCGGCGGGGGCTGGGCACCGGGCGGCGGCGGGGCGACGAACGGCTTCATGGTGGCGAAGAGCTGCCCGATGAACCCGGCCGGGGTCCACGAGATCAGCGCGATCCGCCCGCCCGGCCGGCAGACCCGGACCAGCTCGTCGGCGGCCTGCTGGTGGTGCGGTGCGAACATCACGCCGACGCACGAGGTGACGGCGTCGAAGCTGTCGTCCTCGAAGGGCAGGTGCTCGGCGTCGCCGACGTGCCAGTCGAGGCTCACCCCGGCCGCCTCCGCGTCGGCGCGGCCCCGGTCGAGCAGCTCGGGCGTCAGATCGCTGGCGATCACGTGCGCGCCCGTCGCGGCGGCCGGGATCGCGACGTTGCCGGACCCGGCAGCGACGTCGAGCACGTGGTCGCCGGGCCCCAGGTGCGCGGCCTCGACGAGCACGGGGCCCAGGTCCGGGATGATCTCGGTGGCGACGGCGTGATAGTCGCCGAGCGCCCACATCGCCCGATGACGCGCCTTCAGCGCCGTGTCGGCAGTGGTGTCGGCGTCGGTGGTGTTGTTCTGCGTGGTGGTCACGGTTCCCCCTCGGTTGGTGGCTGCGCAGAGACGCTAGGAGGAGTCACGAAGGAGCCGCATCGGTACATCCACCCATCTATCCCGCCGAACGCGCGGCGTACCGACTGGGTGGTGTCATCCGGCGAGGAGGAGGCGGCTGACGGCGCCGGCGCGGGCGGACTTCCCGCGGAGACCGAGCTTCTCGTAGGTGTTCTGGAGGTGCCGCTCGACCGTTCGCACGCTCAGCGTGAGCTCGGCGGCGATGGCGGCGTTGTCGTAGCCCTGGGCCGCGAGGGTGAGCACCTCGAGCTCCCGGCCGGAGAGGACCTCACGGGGGTCGCGCGCCTCGGGCAGCGCGGGTGCGGCGGCGTCGTCCGGGGCCAGGAAGTCGGTGACCTCGCGCAGGAACACCGGCCAGGCGGGCTCGTCCTCGAGCACGATGTGGTTCTCGCTCTCGAGCGCGACCAGTCGCGCCCCGGGGATCTCGCTGGCCAGGTGGCGCGAGTACCCGAACGGGTTCATCCGGTCACCGAGCGAGTGCAGGACCAGGGTCGGTACGTCGAGCCGAGAGAGCAGGTGGCTGGCGTTCGCCCGGCCACGCTGCCGGCGCGCCTCGACCGCGACCTCGGCGCTGACGGCCCTTCGTTGGAGCTCGTCCAGCCAGCCCATCTGCTCCTCGGTCGCACCGGGGATCATCTGATAGGTGAAGACCCGTCGGAACTCCGGGGTGGGCTGCTCCCACCCGACCCGGATCAGATTGGTGAACGTCTCGTCGAGCAGGCGGTCCTGCTTGGAGGTCTGGACCGCATCGACCCCGGCGTAGCTGCCGTAGAAGACCAGCCGGTCGACGCGCTCGGCGTGACGCGCGGCGTACTCGATGGTCACCGGCCCGCCCTGTGCCATCGCGAGCAGCGCGAAGCGCTCGACACCGACGTCGTCGACGACCGCCTCCAGGTCGGCGAGCCGGAGCTCCAGGGAGTGGTCGGTGACATCGCGGTCCGAGAGGCCGTGGCCGCGCTCGTCGAACCGGATCACCGTGGCGATCTTCCCGAGCTCGGTGAGATAGTGCCGCCAGACCGGGCTCTCCCAGTCGTACTGCAGGTGGCTGAGCCAGCAGGAATCGATGACCAGCGGTGGCCCCGAACCGTGGACGGCGTAGGCGATGGTGACCTCGTCGACCGAGCGGCAGAACCTCACATCCTGCCGCGGTGTCACCCTCATCGGCCCCGCCATGACGGGATCCTAGTCGGAGGGCGGACCCCTCGCCCGAGGCAAGCACTCGCGCGCCCCGCGGTCCGGGCACGTCGAGAGGACCACGGGGCGCGCGCCCCTGGACGGGAACCCCAGGGACGGCCACACCGTAAGGACCGGGCACCCCGGGTGTCGATGAGTCATCCGGGCCACGGGACAGCCGTCAGCCGCGGCCGGGCGTCCGCAGCCTGACCCCGGTCAGGTCGGGAACCCGATCCAGTCCGTCGGTGACCGATGAGGCGAAAGTGCCGACGACCACCACCCGGGCGCCGGACCCGAGGGCCGAGCGGACGCCCGGCTCGGCGTCCTCGAACGCCACGCACTCCGTCGGGGGCACGCCGAGCAGCTCGGCGGCGCGGACGTAGCCGGCCGGGTGCGGCTTGCCGTGGTCGATCTCGTCGGCGGGCACGAGCACCCGCGGCGCCGGCAGCCCTGCTGCCCGCATCCGGCGTACGGCGAGCTCGCGCGGCGCGGAGGTCACCACCGCCCACGGCACCTCGATGCTCGCCAGCAGCACTCGTGCACCCGGGATCTCCACGACGCCCTGCATGGTGCCTTCCTCGCGGCTCTCGAGGTCGGCGACGATGGCGCGAACGTCGTCCTCGGCGGCGGTCGGGAGGAATTGGCGCACCGTGTCCGGCGTACGGCGCCCGTGCGACCACGGCACGAGCTCGGCCTCGTCCACGCCGTGCTCGCGGCAGAAGTCACGCCAGATCGACTCGACCACCGCCGTCGAGTCGACGAGCGTGCCGTCCATGTCGAACAGCGCCGCCGCGGCGGTCAGCTCGAGCAGATCCATGGGCTGACCACCCTAGTCAGGCCCGCTGACATCCTGCGGCGCAGCTGGAACCCGGCAGGCAGACCGTGCGCTGCTGCTCACCGTCTCGGCTTCCTGCTCCACCAGCACCCCGACCGGGTCCAGCACGTCACCCGGTCCTTCGACGCCGCCACCGTGCTCGACGTCGGGTGCGTCGGTTGAGTCTTTGCCTCTCGGGGCCTGCCCGCGTCGATCGGCAGGGCCTACTCTCTCCCCGTGCGGCGCATCGCCGCTGGGGGGCGGGACACACGGAGACCTCCATGACCGCCGCAACGTTCGAACGACGCCCGCTCGGCAAGCAGGGTCGCGTCAGCCTCACCGACTTCCTGCTGGCGCGCATCACCGAGAACGAGGCCAGCGCCCTGTACGCCGGTCGTCATCGTGACCGTGCCCTCGCCGAGTGCTGGGCCCAGCGCCAGGTGGTGCACCTTCACGAGGACCCGGTCCACGGATGCCGTGACGACGGCTGGCCGTGCATGACACTGCGCATCCTCGCCCTGCCTCACGCCGACCACCACGACTACGACGCCTCGTGGCGCCCGGTGAACACGAGCCTGCGGGTCATGTCCTACGGCCGTCACCGCCGCGCCGACTAGCTCTGGATACTGACGAACCGGAACGCCTACGACGTCGGCGCGAGCTCCGCGACGAGAGCCTCGACGCGGCGCTTGATCTCGTCCCGGATCGGACGGACGACCTCGATCGGCTGACCGGCGGGATCGTCGAGGGTCCAGTCCTCATAGCGCGTGCCCGGGAAGAACGGACACGCGTCGCCGCAGCCCATCGTGACCACGACGTCGGACTGCTGGACGGCCTCGGTGGTGAGTACCCGGGGGCGCTCACCGGCGATGTCGATGCCCTCCTCCCTCATGGCCTCGACCGCGATCGGGTTGATCTGGTCGGCGGGCTCGGACCCCGCCGACAACACCTGGATCCGGTCGCCGGCGAGGTGCTGAAGGTATCCGGCGGCCATCTGGGACCGGCCGGCGTTGTGGACACAGACGAAGAGAACGGTGGGCTGGGTCATGCCGGATCCTTGGCGATAGCGGGATACATGAGCTGGACGAATCCGAGTCCCACGGCACCGCCCAGCACCTGCATCGCGACGAACATCGGGGCGGAGGCCGGGTCGATGCCGGCGAACGTGTCGGAGAACATGCGGGCGATGGTCACGGCCGGGTTGGCGAAGCTCGTCGAGCTGGTGAACCAGTAGGCGGCCGTGATGTAGGCACCGACCGAGTAGGCCACGGTGTTGGTGCGACCGGACCGGAGGCTGCCGAAGATCACCAGGACGAGCCCGAACGTCGCCACCGCCTCACCGAGCCAGATGCCTCCGCTGCTTCGGCTCGTGGAGGCGATGCTGACGGCGTCGAGGTCGAACATGAGGTTCGCGAGGACGACGCCGACGAGCCCGCCCGCGATCTGCGCGGCGACCAGTGCCGCGGCCGTCCTGGTCGTCAGCATCCCGAGAACGCGCTCCACCAGCGTCACGACCGGGTTGAAGGCCGCGGACACGGGCTGGAGGGCGAGGATCAGCGCGACCAGCGCGGCCCCGGTCACCAGGCTGTTCTCCAAGAGCTGGAGGCCGACATCGTGCGGCGACAGGCGTGAGGCCGCGATCCCCGAGCCCACCACCGCCATCACCAGGAACGCCGTACCCAGGCCCTCCGCCAGGGCGCGGCGGCCCAGCAGGGTCACCCGCCGACCCGTCCGGTGAGAGCGAGAGACTTCGACACTCGTCTATGTTGACATCCATCTATGTCCGCGGCAACGGGACGATCGTTGCGCAAGTGGGCCGGGTGGGCACAGCATGAAGTGCCTGAGGCAGTCGTCCACCTAGCAGTCTGCTGAGTTTGGAGAGTCCCATGAGCGTGCCTTCGGCACCCACCGCCTACCCCGCACGGCTCGACGTCGACCACGCGGACCAGTACGACCGGGTGAAGACCCTGTTCCGGATCGTGCTGATCATCCCGATCGCGATCGTCTACGACGTGCTCACCTCGGGCGTCACCCATACGTCGTACCACGAGGGCGGTCAGGTGGTGACCACGACCAGCGGCGGGATCGCCAGCGGCCTGTTCCTGGCGACGTTGCTGATGATCCTCTTCAGACAGCGCTATCCCCGCTGGTGGTTCGACTTCGCCCTCGAGCTCGCCCGCTTCGGCGCCCGCCTCGGCGCCTATCTCGCGCTGCTCACCGAGAAGTACCCCTCGACGGTCGAGGAGCAGGACGTCCACCTCGAGCTCGACTACCCCGAGGTCGAACGCGACCTGAACCGCTGGCTGCCGCTGGTGAAGTGGCTGCTCGCCATCCCGCACTACGTCGTGCTCCTCTTCTTGACGGTGGGCGCGTTCTTCGCGGTCATCTTCGCCTGGTTCGCGATCCTGTTCACCGGTCGCTATCCCAGGGGACTGTTCGACTACGTGGTCGGCGTCGGCCGCTGGTGGCTCCGCGTCGAGGCCTACGCGTTCCTCCTGCTCACCGACCGGTATCCCCCCTTCTCCCTCCACTGAGCGGCGCCGGCCCGACACCCGCGGGCGAGCGGGCTCTCGCGCTGGTCAACCGATGTCTCCGCGCCCGCAGCCCAGGGATCGACTCCGTGCGCGCCCGAGAGCAGGTCGATCAGCGGTGCGTCGACCTCCCGCTTGAGGCATCCGATCGGCGATCATGAGCCCGCCCGCGGGAGCCGTCGACTGGTGGCTGCCACCTCGAGCGTTGTTCCGAGGTAGCGGGCGCTCCATGGCTCCAGCATGGGAGCGAGAGTGTCGACGTAGGCTCTCTCATCAGCTGTGGCTCGCCGAGTGGGACCAGCATCGCCCGAGCCCGCCCCAGGTGCTGGCGAGGCCGTCAGAACCGGCCGCGGTTGCGACGCCGATGACCACGGCACCGCCACAGGACACCATGGCCTGCAGCAGTGCCTGCATCGCGATCGCAGCTCCCAGAACGACGAGCGGCGTGGGCTCGATGATGCGCTTGGGGGTCTGTCAAGGCGCCTTCAGTTGGCCCTCAAGCCTCGCCTAATCGACCCACTTTTGAGCTGATTTGTGAGTCCTCGTCCTCCTTTGGGGTGGTTGATCGCGCAGCACGGTGCCACACAGTTGGGAGCCTGTGACGTTTCTTCCCGGGGGGGTGGAAGCATGGGTATCCGAGACCGCATGGATGACCAGGACGTAGCGTTTCTCGCGGGCGGAGTAGTGCTCGGGCTCGTGTTCGGGGCCGTCGGCGTGTCGCTGATCGTGAACCCGAACTCCGACTCCGGCGGCACCGATCAGGGACGTCTCAGCGGCGCCCTGCCTTCCAGCGTCGCCCATGCACCACGTGGGGGCACACGGGACCAGATGCAGGGCTGCCTCGACGCGGCAACGAACTTCGAGCTCCCGCTGCGCCGCGCGGCATCGAGCATGGACCAGTGGGAAGTCCATGTCGGTGCCATGAACAAGCTCGTCGTCGGCGCGATCACGCTCCAGCAGGCGACCGCCTTCTGGAACCGGACCCGCGTGGGTGCCCGCCACCGGGTCGCAGAGTTCGAGCGAGCCCTGGCACGCCTGCATCGACACGGGGTCGACTGCCCGCCTCCGGCCCTGCTGCCGTCCGGGTCCTCGCCGGACCTGCGCTCGTGTGCTCGGGAGGTCGCCACCGACATGCGAGTGCTGCACGCTGCTCGGACCGCGATCGGCACCTGGCGCCGGCACGTGCGCGCCATGGAGATGTTGCGGATGGGCCATATGTCGCCGGCGACCGCGAGTCGGATGTGGTTGGCGATGTGGCAGCGCGGTCAGGACGAGATCGAGACCTATCGTGTCGCTGCTCGCGCAGCCCGCAGCGTGTCGGGCTGCGCCTCGGCGGCCGCTTCTCCCTCCGCGTCCCGCTCGCCGTGAGCGCGGTCCTGGCCTCACCCGCACGGGATCGTCGAGGTCCGTCACTGGTCGGTAGCTCCACCTGGTTGGTGCGCCGCTTCCCGCAGAATCGCGCAGGGGGCCATGCAGCCTGGGGCCTGAGCCCGCACCGATGATCGGACGTGCAAGTCACCCGACACCGACGTTGATGCAGAACTCGTTGCCCTCAGGATCGGTCATCGTCACGTTGGTGCCGATCCGATACAGCTCCACGGCCCCCGCGGTCGACGAGCCCGGTGACCTCATCTGTCCGTGCAGCGCTCATGGGTCATGCCGATGAGCGGTCCAACCTGGTTAGTCTCTGGCTCGAACCGCTCGGGAGGACACCATGGACACGAGCCCACCGTCGCATCACTCTGAGGGCCCACCTCTGGCGCGGTGCTCGAGTTGGGTCTGGCGGCGCCCTGGAGGTCAGGGCCGCGGTTATTCGAACGCAACCGTGCTCGTCTACCCCGGATTGGTGTTGATCGAGCCGCGAAACCTCCCGCGTTGGCTGGGCAGGGTGCCGCCTGTCAGATATGACTGGCCGTCCATCGTGCTCCAACGGCTCGTCTGGTCGTATCGGCTCGACTTCCCGGGTGTTCCGGCGATCCTGCTCGACATTGACGGGAGACTCGGCTCGGCACAGTTGTCGTTCGGGTGGCGCGACGTGGTGGCCCCAACGCTTCATGAAGCCGGGTTCGACGTCGTCGAGGACGTCGTTCGTGGCTTCGAAGCGCCGCACCCGCTCTTGCTTCGGGACCACCCGGGTTTGGAGGGGCGCCTCCCGAAGGCCGTGCTTCGCTGAGCGAAGTCGAGGTACCCGAGGAACCTTCTCGCCAGCCGCGACGAGGCAGGCGCTTCGTACCGCACATGCCGCTGTCCGGCTCGCTCGATGCTCTCGAACGGGTCGGCGCTCAGGAAGCCCCGACGCTGACGTCGATGCCCGCCGGGCGGGTCCTTGTCGGAACCCCGGAGCTGATGGTCACACCGACCCCGATCAGGACGGCCCGAAGAGAGCCAAGCCCCACCCGGCCAACGTATGGATGCTGGGCACAACCGGATCGGCGTCTCCCGTGCTCGCCCACCACACGACCGCCGCCGCCCAGACGCCCAAACCGCTGGACCCCACAGCAACTCCGAGGCGGCTCGCGAAGGACTCAAGTGTCAGGTCGTGTCTCCGATCTGATGGCGGCTGGAGCAATGTTCTCAAGCCGCGGGCACCACCAGTCAGCGGCTCGACGTGCAGATCGCCACCCGCCACGCCGACCCCTGCACCACCATGCGCTGCGACCGAGCCCGCACGGACCTCGGCCGCCACTCCACCCACACCCTCGCCTCGTGCTGGCCCCCGGCACCCGAACCCACAGCGGCATGTGAGGTCCTCCACCATGGGCGTGCGCCGCAAGGGGTGACGTGGTGGGGCTTCTGCGTCGTACTCCCATGCCTGCGGGGCGCTGCTCTGGAACGCCAGCTGGCACTCCCTACCGGAAGGCGTTGTCGTTGAGATCTCGCAAGGTGCGCCCGCCGGCAGCGCATGGGGGTGGCTGACCGGCGGACGACTTCTCCCGTGCGCGAACACCGGGAGCACTTTCCAAGGTACGAGTTCGAAAGGCCGGTCCGTCGGAGGCTGCGCGGCCGTGGTTTCGTCGGCCGCCACCCGAACGTATGCTCGATACGCGGAACCGCCGGAGGCATGAAGCGTCGAGGCGAGCGCAACTCTCCACGAGCGCATGGCGGTCACCCACCGGCTGATGCACCCTCGAGCTCGGGTGCAGCCTCAGAGGCTCGCAGCCGCGCCGGCATCCACCGTTCCTCCTCGGTGGCCATCCTGGACATCCTGGTGAGTCGCCCACCGACGAGCGTCGGCCCGCGACAGGACGCCGGGCTCGCCAGCCCGGTCGACGCCCGCACGGCCCTCTCCCACCGGCTGCGGCCGCGTGCCGGCACGGTGTCCAGCGCGAGGTACGTCGTAGCGTCCTCGCCGGTTCACGGATCCGGATGAGTCGTTTGCCATGGCCGGTTCCTCGAACGGGTCACGCGTTCTGGTCGTGCTCCCGAGCACTCGAGCTTCACCGACCAGAACAGGACTCTCAATGAAGAGCAGCAGACATCTCCAGCGCAGACGGGCGATCGTGGGAATGGGTGCGGTGGCCGCGTCGTTGACCGCGGCCTTGGCACTGGCACCACCGGCCTCGGCGGCACCCAGTGCTCACTTCAACAAGGGCCACGGCGTCCTGAGCGTGTTCGGCGACCCGACGGGCGGCACCATCACGGTGAGCCGCGACCGTGGCGGCCACATCGAGGTCAACGACGGGGCGGTGAGGATCGATGGTGCTCGGGCCACGGTGTCGAACGTCCGCACGATCGTGGTGGTCGGAGGGTACGGAAGTGACCGTCTCGCGATCGACGAGGCGAACGGGCCCCTGCCGAGGGCAGTCCTCTTCGGCGGATCCGGGGACGACGAGCTCTTCGGCGGATCCGGGAACGACCGTATGTTCGGCGGATCCGGGGACGACAGACTGTTCGGCGGCGGCGGGGACGACGTTCTCAAGGGTGGGGACGGCCAGGACGCATTGTCCGGTGGCATCGGGACGGACAGGTCCTTCGGCGGCTCCGGTGAGGATCAGATGATCTGGAACCCCGGCGACGGCAGCGACCTCAACGAGGGCGGCGACGGAACCGACGCGGTCGTGGTCAACGGTGGGGGGGTCGGCGAGACCTTCACGGCCACGGCGAACGGCTCCCGCGTGCGCTTCGACCGTGTTGCCCCGCTGCCCTTCAGCTTGGACATCGGCACCAGTGAGCGGCTGGTGGTGAACGCCAACGGCGGCGACGACTCGTTCCAGGCATCGGGCGACCTGGCTTCGCTCATCGCCCTCGATGTCAACGGTGGGGACGGCAACGACCGCATCAGCGGCGGCAACGGCAGCGACAGTCTGACCGGTGGAGCAGGCGACGACGTCGTCGACGGCAACCAGGGAGCCGACTTCGCCTCTCTCGGCGACGACAACGACACGTTCGTCTGGGACAACGGCGACGGTAGCGACACCGTCGACGGGGACGCCGACCAGGACACGCTGGTCTTCAACGGTGCGAGTCTCGCCGAGAACTTCACCGTGACGGCCAACGACTCCCGCGCGCGCCTGGTGCGCGACCTCGGGAACATCACCATGGACCTCGGCGGCATCGAGGATGTCGACACCAACACCCTGGCCGGAGCCGACACCTTCACGGTGAACGACCTGAGCGACACCGACGTCACCGGAGTCGGTGTCAACCTCGGGGTCGACGGCACCTCAGACCACGTCGTGGTCAACGCGACCGAAGCCGCCGACACGGTGACGCTCGCTGACGCCAAGCAAGACGGCGTCACCATCTCCGGCCTGCACGCACTCGTGAACGTCTTCGGCACCGACGGTCCGGCCGACGCGCTCACCTTCAA
>DATAOY010000118.1:0-17742 GCA_036265495.1 Nocardioides sp.
CATCGGCACCGTCCGCCGCGGCCACGTCAGCCTCAAGGGCGCGAGCAGCGACCTGAACATCGGCATCCCGGCCGGCACCCCGGTCTGGGCCGACATCAACACCGTCACCGGCTCCGTCCGCTCGAACCTCGAGAGTGTCGGTGCCCCGCAGGAGGGTCAGGAGCACGTCGAGCTCCAGGCCCGCACGGTCAGCGGCGACATCACTCTCCGCGAAGTCTGACCACCACACCACGCAACGACCACCACCACGCACGAAGGAGCAGCGCCATGAACGAGACCGTGATCGAGGCCCAGGCCCGCTACCTGATCGAGGACCGGATCCACCCCACCCACCGGCAGCAGCCCACCGCCGTACGCCGTCGTCACCGGAGGATCCGCCGACTGAGCTGGCTGTGACGACGGCCGCACGAAGAGCCGGGCGCAGGGAGACCTGCGGCCGGCTCTTCTCGTTGCCGGGCCGCTCAGATGTCGGTGACCCGCAGGCCGGCGTGGGCCCGGTACCGCCGGTTGACCGCGATCAGGTTCGCGGTCAGCGCCTCGACCTGGTGCGCGTTGCGCAGGCGACCGGCGTACACGCCGCGCACGCCGGGGATCGCCTCGGCCAGACCTCGGACCAGATCGGTCGCGTCGCGGTGCTCGCCCTCGCCGAGGACCAGGACGTCGGTGTCGACCGAGGAGACCTGGGGGTCGTTGAGGACCACCGCGCTGACGTGGTGGAAGGCCGCGACCACGACCGAGTCCGGCAGGAGAGCCGCGGCCTCCTGGGCGGCGGACCCGTCAGGTACGGGGAGGGCATAGGCGCCCTGCTGGTCGAAGCCGAGCGGGTTCACGCAGTCGACCACGATCCTGCCCGCGAGCGCGCCGGCCAGCGAACGCAGGAGGTCGGCGTGACCGTCGTAGGGCACGGAGACGACGACGACGTCCCCGGCCTCGGCCGCGTCGACGTTGGCGAGGCCACGTATGTCGCCGCCGGTCGCCTCGGCGAGCTCGGCCGCGGTCTCGGCAGCACGGCCGGCGTCGCGGCTGCCGACCACGACCGGGATGCCGGCGCTCGCCCAGCGACGTGCCAGGCCACGACCCTGCGGACCCGTCCCGCCGAGCACCGCGACGGTCAGCCCGTCGGGAGCGGGCATCAGATCGGGGTCCGGTGGAAGTTCTGGAAGGACCGCGACGGGGTGGGGCCGCGTTGCCCTTGGTAGCGAGAGCCGTACTTCTCCGAGCCGTACGGGTGCTCCGAGGGGGACGAGAGCCGGAAGAAGCAGAACTGTCCGATCTTCATCCCGGGGTAGAGCTTGATCGGCAGGGTCGCGACGTTCGCGAGCTCGAGGGTGACGTGGCCGGAGAAGCCCGGATCGACGAAGCCGGCCGTCGCGTGGGTGAGGAGTCCGAGCCGCCCGAGCGACGACTTGCCCTCGACTCGCGCGGCGACGTCGTCCGGCAGTGTGCAGACCTCGTACGTCGAGCCCAGCACGAACTCGCCCGGGTGCAGGATGAACGGCTCCTGGCCGTCCGGCTCCACCACACGGGTCAGGTCGGACTGGTCGGCCGCCGGGTCGATGTGCGGATAGCGGTGGTTCTCGAAGACGCGGAAGAACCGGTCGAGCCGGACGTCGATCGATGACGGCTGCATCATCGCCGGCTCCCACGGGTCCATCACGATCCGGCCCTCGTCGATCTCGGCCAGGATGTCGCGGTCGCTGAGCAGCACAGCGCGCACGCTACCGGGACATCGAGTGCGGCTACTGCTCGGGGACATGCGGGCGGCGACCTCGTTCTCCTCGGTCGGCTCGAATCCCCCCGACCGCTCTGAGACCATGCAGCCGTGACCTCTCCCGTCTTCCATCGGTACGTCGCCATCGGGGACTCGTTCACCGAGGGCGTCGGTGACGTCGACGCATCCCGGCCCAACGGCGTCCGCGGCTGGGCCGACCGGGTCGCCGAGGTGCTGGCCAGGCAGACCGATGACTTCGGCTACGCCAACCTCGCGGTCCGCGGCCGGACGATGCGCCGGATCCTCTCCGAGCAGCTCGACCCGGCCATCGCCCTCGAGCCCGACCTGGTCACGGTGTACGCCGGTGGCAACGACCTGATCCGGCCCCGCTGCGACGTGGACGCCCTCGGCGAGGTGTACGACGAGGCCATCGGCAAGCTGGCCGCCACCGGGGCCACGGTGGGACTGTTCACCGCCTTCGACCCGGGTGGCGGCGGACCCTTCGCCCGGCTGCGTGGCCGGTTCGCGGTGTACAACGAGCAGATCCGGGAGATCGCCGACCGGCACGGGGCCGTGGTCCTCGACTCCTGGCGGATGCGGCCCGAGCACCCCGCGCTGATGTGGTCGGAGGACCGGCTGCACCTCGGCCCGCTCGGCCATCGCGCGGTCGCGATCGAGGTGCTCGGCACGCTCGGCGTACCGCACGACCTCGACCTCTCCGACCCCACCGGCTCGCTCGGACCGACACCACTTCGCGGCGGCACGCGGGCCGACCTCGACTGGGCCGTCCGGCACGCGGCACCCTGGATCAAGCGCCGCCTCACCGGGAGGTCCTCCGGAGATGGCGTCACCGCCAAGCGGCCGACCCTGGAGCCCATCTGAGCACCCCCGAACCGTCGGGTAGCATCCTGCACGCCGGTTCCGCCGGCATGCGGATGTAGCTCAGTTGGTAGAGCGCGACCTTCCCAAGGTCGATGTCGCGAGTTCGAGCCTCGTCATCCGCTCCGAGTCTTCCGCCGGAGCGAAGCTCCGGCGGAAGACGAGAAGACCCCAGCCACGATCCGCAGCCCGGAACGGTCCCCCAGGCCTTCCGCTCGACGGAGCCTGCTCCGGCCAGCGACGAAGCCACCACCGAGCGAAGCCCCGGTCGACGACGAGAAGACCCCAGCGACATCCCCCGCCCGGAACAGTCGCCCAGGCTGAGCGGGCGCTTCTCGATCCTCCGCTCGGTCGGAGGCCCCGCGCGCTCGCTCACCGCGCTCAGCCTTGACTCCCCTGTGACCATTGGGGACAGTGGTGGTGATGTGACGTCTTCAGGTGCGAGGTCTTCCCCCATGTCGCGTGTGCGCTGGATCGGTCTCGGGGCCCTGGCCCTGGTCTTGGCCATGCTCCCGTTCCTCCCGCGTGGCGGCGGGGACGACGGCACCATCCGCTCGACCGGACACGTCGCGCGTTCGGGTCCGCTGACCGCCGGCTACGGCCGGGTCACCGCGGCGTACCGGCGCACCATCGACCGCGTGGTGGCGGCCGGTCCCACGGTCGGTCGGGGAGCCGCCACCTCGTCGGCGGGTGCGCTCGTGGCCGAGGTGGTGCGCTGCGCGACGTTCGAGGGCCAGCGCTACTGTCTCGGCACGGGCTGGACCGACCGCACCCAGACCCAGGTCCGCGCGCAGGCGGTCCGCCTGCTCGAGCGCCCGGTCGCGCGCCGGACGGCGGCCACCACGACAGGCGATCTCTCGACGTACGACGCCCTCCGGCAGGCCGCGCGGATGAGCCCTGCCCGGCGCGCACGGTCCGAGCGCGCCGAGCTCACCCGGGCCGCCCGCTCGGTGGCGAAGGTCTGGCTGATCCGCCATCAGATCCAGGGCGTTCCGCTGCCGCGCGGCTTCTTCGCCCGCCACCCCGAGGTACGCCGTACCGCCCCGACCACCCGAACCGACGTGACCACCGGCACCACGGCCCGAGCCTCGTCGCCCCCGGACACCAGCGGCCGGCACCGGGTCAAGCACTGGCGCGACTACCCCGACCAGGGAAAGGTGCTCAGCCGGCGCCGTGTCTCGCAGCAGCACCGCACCTACTGGTGCGGACCGACCTCCATGCAGATGATCACCTGGGGGTGGTCGCACACCGAGCGCAGCCAGGCGCACTGGGCCCGGCGCCTCGGTACCACGACCAGCGGAACCGCGATCACCTCGATGGTCCACATCGTCAACCAGGCAACCGGCTACGACCGGGAGTCGTACGCCGGCCCCTACATCACGCTCGACATCGGCGACTGGTCGTTCAAGAAGTGGAAGCTGCTGATGGCACGCCACTTCGTCGACTACCGCGCCCCGGTGGTGCTCCACCCGGTGCTGCTCCAGCGCTACTTCCCCTACCTCGACCACGACGGCTCCGGCCACTTCCAGGTCGGCCGCGGGTACAAGAAGCGCGACGGCAAAACCCCGCTGCTCGGCTACTTCGAGCCGTGGAACCAGCAGAGGTTCCACCCCGACGAGCCGTTCATCCCGCGCGTGCAGTGGCGCAACGCCTACCAGTCGTACCGCGCGAACGAGGCGCACTTCCAGCACAATCTCGGGGTGTGATGTCGGTACGGCGCATGGTCACCGCGGTGGCGGCGGCGCTGGCTCTCACCTCCTGCGGCAGCTCCACGTCGTCCTCATCACCTGGCGGCTCAGCGTCCGGCCCGGTCGCCAGCCCGCCGCACACCATCGCGCCCGGGTCGGCGACGACCGAGCCGAGCCCGAGCACGAGTCCGGTCGGCAGCCCCGACCAGCCCTTCGTCGTCGCGGCCGCCGAGCAGCGGCTGGACTGGCAGAGCGTCCCCGGCTCGACCAAGGACCTCGTCACCGTCGGCGACCACGGCTGGACCCTGACCGTGGCCGCGGGTGGGGCGACCGCCCGTCTCACCGGTCCGCAGTCGCGGGTGGTGACGATCCAGGCCGGGCCGCACGCCCGGATCACCGACGCCTTCCTCGACGGCCACCACGCCCTCGTCGTCAGCGAGGACCGGTTGGCGCAGGCTCCGGACCGGGCCACCCTGGTCGACCTGGCGTCCGGGGACCGGAGCCGGCTCGACGGCAGCTCCGACCCCCCGACCGTCGTCGGCGGCACCTGGGCGCTCGGACCCGACTCCCTCGTCCACGCCACCTCGGCCAGCCACCACCGCTACTGCCTGGCCACGGTCGACCTGGCGTCGGGCGACGGCACGACCGGTTGGTGCGCAGAGCCGCGTCACGGCTTCAGCCGGGCGGCCGTCACGGCCAGCGGCACCACGATGATGACCTTCGACGCCCACCACCCGTCCTGCCGCACCGTGAGTGCCGTCGAGGGCGCGCACCTCACGCCGTTCCCCGGCGTGACCGACTGCAAGGGCTGGGACTCCGCCCTGCTCGATGGCACGACGGTGTGGTCCGTCGTGCCGAACAGCAGGCGGATCGACGCCGCCCACTTCTACGCACACACCGACCGCGGTTGGTACGACCTGGGCCCGGGTACGTCGGGATCGCTGGTCACCTGCGACGGCGCGGCGTACTTCACCCGCGATCCGGACCGCCGTACCGACCCGGCCGTCCTGATGCGCTGGTCGCCCGACCTCGCGAGGCTGACCGTCGCCTACTCCTCGAAGGGGACGGGCAACGCGTTCCTGTCGGCCCCACGTTGCGGCGGCACCCAGCTGACGGTCACGTCGTACTCACAGGCCGGTGACGAGCAGGTCACGACGTCCCTCGGCTGACCACACAGGCGGCCGAACCCGACGTAGGCTCGATGCCATGCCTGCCGAGTTCACCGGATTCCCCAGCCAGGCCCTCGACTTCTACGACGACCTCGAGGTGGACAACTCCCGGACGTTCTGGGAGAAGCACAAGGGCACCTACGAGTACTCCGTGAGGCGCCCGATGGTCGCGTTGTGCAGCGCACTCGCCGAGGAGTTCGGCGACGCGAAGGTGTTCCGTCCGTTCCGCGACGTGCGCTTCGCGAAGGACAAGACGCCGTACAAGACCGCGCAGGGCGCGTTCGTCGAGGTCGGACCCGCC
Source organism: Nocardioides sp. (assembly GCA_036265495.1). Taxonomy (GTDB): domain Bacteria; phylum Actinomycetota; class Actinomycetes; order Propionibacteriales; family Nocardioidaceae; genus Nocardioides. Next base: position 5,749 of record DATAOY010000118.1, read on the forward strand.
ACCGGCTGGTACGTCGAGGTCTCCGCGCGCGGCGTGCGCACCGGCGCCGGCTTCTACGACGCCACCGGCCCACGCATCGCCTCCATCCGCGCGGCGATCGACGACGACCGGCGCGGCAACGACCTGGCCCAGATGTTGAAGAAGCTCGAGGCCAACGGCTGGGTGATCGGCGGCCACGTGCTGAAGACGGCGCCACGTGGCTACGACCTCAGCCACCCACGCATCAACCTGCTCCGGCACAAGTCACTGACGATCGGCCACGACTACGGCTTCGAGCCGATCATCCACACACCGGAGCTGCTCGAGGCCGTGCGCGACGACTGGCGGACGCTGCGCCCGTTCGTGGAGTGGGTGACCGACGCCGAGTGAGGCCGGCACGCGCTGCGGTCAGTGCGGCTGCCAGGCGTCGTCGTCCGCGGTCAGCCGGTCCACCGCGGGAGGCAGCGTGCCCGAGGCCAGGTCGGCCACGCTGACCTGCTCGAAGACGTCACGCAGCGAGTGACGGGCGGCGATCCAGACCCGCTGGAGCGCGTCGGCGCGCTCGTTGTACGAGACGGCCTCCGGACGCAGTCCGTACACCGAGACCAGCGGACCGTCGACGGCCCGGATCACATCGGCGACGGTCACGTCGTCGGCCGGCTTCGCCAGCCGCCAGCCGCCGGACTGCCCGCGCTGGGCGTGGACGATGCCCGCCTTCCGCAGGTCGGCCAGGATCGCCTGGAGGAAGTTGTGGGGGATCTCCTGCAGCCGGCCGAGCTCCTCGGCGCTGACCGGCCGCACCGACGTTCCGTCCGCGCGGGCGGCCATCTCGATCAGGGCGCGTAGCGCGTAGTCCGCCTTGGCTGAGACTCGCATGCGTGCAGTCTCCCAGAAGGCCCCTCCGACCCGACGTCACGTGGCCTCGCTCACATCCGGCGCGTGTCGCCGCGGGTTCCCGCGCGTCGTACCGCGGAACCGGTTGCCTGGCCCCGAGCCGAGAGGCATCATGAAGTTACTGATGAGTAGCCGTACTCAGGACAGGGCGTCCGGAAGCCGGATGGCCCGCACCGATGCGAACAGGTAGGGACATGGGCCACTACAAGAGCAACCTCCGCGACATCGAGTTCAACCTCTTCGAGGTCCTGGGCCGGGACGAGGTCCTGGGCACCGGGCCGTTCGCCGAGGTGGATGGCGAGACCGCGCGCGAGATCCTCGCCGAGGTCGACCGGATCGCTCGCGAGGACCTCGCCGCATCGTTCGAGGAGGCCGACCGCCATCCCCCGGTCTTCGACCCCGAGACCCACACTGCTCCGGTGCCCGAGTCGTTCAAGAAGAGCTACCGCACCTGGATGGACGCCGAGTACTGGCGCCTGGCCACCCACGCCGACCTGGGCGGCACCCCGGCCCCGTCCACCATGGAGTGGGCGGTCGGCGAGATGGTGCTGGGCGCCAACCCGGCCATCTGGATGTACGGCGCCGGCCCGATGTTCGCGGGGGTGCTCAACCGCAACGGCAACGAGCGGGACAAGAGGATCGCCCGGCTGATCGTCGACAAGGGCTGGGTCACCACCATGGTGCTGACCGAGCCGGACGCCGGATCCGACGTGGGCGCCGGCCGGACCAGGGCCTTCCCGAACGACGACGGCACCTGGAACATCGAGGGCGTCAAGCGCTTCATCACCTCGGCCGAGAGCGACCTCAGCGACAACGTCGTCCACATGGTGCTGGCGCGTCCGCACGGCGTCGAGGGCGCGGGCGGCCCGGGGACCAAGGGCCTGAGCCTGTTCATCGTGCCGAAGTTCCACTTCGATGTGGAGTCCGGCGAGCTGACCGGCGAGCGCAACGGCGTCTACGTCACCGGCGTCGAGCACAAGATGGGCATCAAGGTGTCCAACACCTGCGAGCTCACCTTCGGCGACCCCGGCGTCGGCGGCGGGGAGCCGGCACGCGGCTGGCTGCTCGGCGAGGTGCACGAGGGCATCGCTCAGATGTTCCAGGTGATCGAGAACGCCCGGATGATGGTCGGCACCAAGGCCATCGCCACGCTGTCGACGGGCTACCTGAACGCGCTGGAGTTCGCCAAGGAGCGGGTGCAGGGCGCCGACCTGACCCAAGCCGCCGACAAGGCCGCGCCGCGGGTCACCATCACCCACCACCCCGACGTGCGCCGCTCACTGATGACGCAGAAGTCGTTCGCCGAGGCGATGCGGTCACTGGTGCTCTACACGGCGTCCTGGCAGGACCAGGTCACGATCGCCGAGTTCAACGGCGAGAAGGACGAGCTGGCGATGGCGGTCAACGACCTGCTGCTGCCGATCGTCAAGGGCTACGGCTCGGAGCGCTCGTGGGTGCTGCTCGGCACCGAGGCGCTGCAGACGTTCGGTGGCTCGGGCTTCCTGCAGGACTACCCGATCGAGCAGTACGTCCGGGACGCCAAGATCGACACCCTCTACGAGGGCACCACCGCGATCCAGGGCCAGGACCTGTTCTTCCGCAAGATCGTCAAGGACCAGGGCCGCGCCCTCGGCCACCTGGCGCAGGAGATCCAGGCGTTCATCCGGAGCGAGGGTGGCAACGGCCGGCTCAAGGTCGAGCGAGGTCTGCTCGCCACGGCACTGGAGGACGCCCAGGCGATCGTCGGTCACATGATCGACGACCTGATGAGCGCCGACCCGTCCGCCGATGGCGGCGACGTCCGCAACATCTACAAGGTCGGTCTGAACACCAGCCGGCTGCTGGCGGTGCTCGGCGACGTCGTCTGCGCCTGGCTGCTGCTGCGGGGCGCGCAGGTCGCGCTCGACAAGCTGGCCGGGAACGTGACCGCGCAGGACCAGGCGTTCTACGAGGGCAAGGTGGCGGCTGCCCAGTTCTTCGCCCAGACCACGCTGCCGCGGGTCACCGCCGAGCGCCGGATCGCCGAGCACGTCGACCTCGGCCTGATGGACCTCGACGAGTCCGCCTTCTGAGCGCAGGCCCGTCCCCAGGGCCCGCAGCGACGGAGCCGATGGCGTCCGCGAGGACACCACCGGCTCCGCTGCGTCGAACCGACGCTATGGGACGGCGAATGCGCTGACGCCGTTCGGTGAGCCGAGGCCGGTCGGACCGTCGTACCCCGCGACGCCTGTACAGATGTAGCTGTCCTGGCAGAAGCCGTTGCTCCCACCGACCACATCGTTGAAGTCGCCCGCGTGGGCGTAGAGCAGCTGTGGCGTGACCCCCGGAGTGCCGACCGAGCCGATCATGCCGGCGATCAGCGGGGACGAGGCACTGGTCCCGTCCACCGTCATCCAGCCCTGGAACCTGCGCGGGAGCGAGGTGTTGTAGATCGCGAGCCCGCGCGCCACCGCCGAGACGTCCGCCTCGGTGCGACCGTGACAGGCGGTGTCGGTCTGGCCCACCGGCTTGTCGAAGTACGCCGAGCAGCCCGACCCGGCGAAGCGCCAGGCCTTCTCGTGCCACCCACGGAGGCTCGTCGCCGACCGCGACAGGACCGTGCCGCCGACCGCGACGACGTTCGGCGAGGAGGCCGGGAAGCTGGCCGGCCCGTAGCCGAAGTCACCGGTCGACGCGACGGCGGTCACGCCCGGATGCTCGAAGTGGAGGGCGTCGGTCTCGGCACCGGTCAGCTCGATCCGTCCGAAGGAGTGGTTGGTCACGGTCGCGCCCGCGTCGACCGCCGCCTGCTCAGCGCGGAAGAGCGCCTTGTCGGACGGCTGGTTCGCCTCCACCAGCACGATGTGGCAGGTCGGGCAGGCGGCCGAGATCATCTGCAGGTCGAGAGAGGCCTCGACGCCCCAGCCGAAGTCCCTCGGCGGGTAGTTCCCGGTCTCGCCCTTCTGGTTGATCTTCTCGAAGCAGCCGCTCGCGCTCGTGCAGGCCGGAAGGCCGTACTGCGCGCGGTACCGGTTCATGTCCTTCTCCGCGTGCGGGTAGTCGTAGGCGACGACCACCGCGACCGTGCCCGGAGCCTGGTCGGGACCGAGGTCGTAGGCGCTGCGCAGCGCCGGGGCTCCCCAGCCGGCCGGGTCGGGCGACGCCTTGCCCGCGGCACGGGTGGCGGCACTCAGCTTCACGAAGCAGGAGTACGACCTCTGTCCCGACGTACGACAGAGCTGGCCCGGGTGGAACCGGTCACGGTGCTGCGGATGCGTCGCGTGCGGCGTCGTCGACCGTCGATGCGGCAGCAGGTAGGCGTGCTCCACCGTCTCGGAGATCGACCGTCCGGCCGAGTCCTTCGCCGACACCCGGAGGCTCAGGTAGCGGTGATGGCTCGCGACCGGGTTGAGGTACGACGCGCGGAACGTGTTCTTGTCCGAGCGCGTCAGGTCGGCCGGGTGCCAGTGGCGGCCGTCGACGGACCACTTGAGGGCCGCCTTCGCGACGCGGGCGTCGACCGGGCCGAGATTGTCGAACGTGACCGGGAACGACACGCGACCCGCCCTGCCGACGCTGTGCAGGTTCGTCGGCGGGACGTACGCCGCGCGCAGGAGCGGGACCACGGCCCGCGTGCCACCCGGGATCCCGAACCGCCAGGTGTCGGTGACGTGCGAGGACAGGGTCTGCTTCCGGTTCGCCGACTCCGTGGTCGCGACGAGCTGGAACCGCTGGCCGGCCTTGACGTTGCTGGCATGGGGGGCCAGGAAGAAGCCACCCCGGCTCACCCGACGGTGACCCCGGAAGAGCTGCCAGGCGCCGTGGTCGGTGACCCCGAACTGGCGGGTACCGGCCGCCGTCGTCATCGACAGGAATCCGCGCAGGTCGCCATGGTCGACGCACATCGTGCAGCGGAACCCCGTGCGCGGCGACTCGTCGCCGTGGTCGGCGACCGGCGTGACCGGAGCGCGCCAGAACCGCACCTGCGCGTGCTGGCCGCGGTGGTACCTCGCGGTCTGGTCGACCTGGCTGAAGGAGCGGAAGTCGTCGCTCGGCGCGGCCGAGCTGTCCCAGCTGATCTGCCGCGAGCCGAGGAACCGGGCGTGCACGACGCCCGGCTGTGCGACCGGGAAGGACTCGACGAAGGCCCCGAAGTCCACCTTGCTCAGGCCGAACCAGCTGCCCGCGCCGGTCTGCTTCTTCGAACCGAGGGCGTAGTGCTGGTTCTCCACCGTCGCGAAGTCACCGGGGTGGTAGTGGAAGGTGAGCCTGCGCGGGATGCCCGTCCGCAGCTCCTTCGCGACCGCGACCTTCTTGATCGGGTGGATCGTCACGTGGGTGCCGTGGAAGGTGATCGGCTCGTAGCCCTTCGCGCTCCACATGTCGGCGACCTCGGTGTAGAGCTTGCCGGCCGTCGGCTGCGCCACCGGGCTGACCTTGGGGAAGCTGCCGGACCAGCCGAAGTCGAAGAACCCGTGGCCGGGGTCGTCGTGCCCGAGGATGTCCAGCGAGGGACTCAGCGTGCTCAGGCCCGGCGGCCCGGTCATCGTCGGCTTCACGGTCGCGTCGGCCAGCGAGACGTCGGCGTCGGTGTCGACGTCGGCCACGGTGACCTGCGTGACCACGACGTGCCGGAAGTCGCTGACGACCACGAAGTAGTGGCCGGACGGCACCGACACCTTCCACTGGCCGTCGAAGATCCCGCCGAAGGCGGTGAACAGGCGTGAGTCGTCGGCATTGAAGACGAACACGTCGGAGCCGGGGATCGGCTTGTTGGCGGCGGTGACCCCGTTGATGGTCAGCGTGTGCAGCGTGTACGACGCCGGCTGGAGCGGCGTACCGGCGACCGAGATGCGCTCCACGCCACGCAGTGCGGAGGCCAGTGAGGCGGGCAGCGGCCGGCGCGCGTCGTACGACGCGATCGCGGTGATGCGCCCACCGGTGGCGCTGCGGGCCGACGAGGTCCGCATGTGGAGGCCGGGGAGACTGCGCGGCGCGGCGCCCCGGGCGAAGGTCACCTTCAGGGGCACGCGGCCGGACCGCGCCAGCGCGGCGACGTCGAAGACGGACGTGTCGAAGCGACTGCGCACCGAGGGCGCCAGCTTCGGCACCACCCAGGTGTGGGTCCCGGTGTTCACGAACTCGACCGGGTGGCCGTAGTGCGGCGACCGCGGCGTCAGCGATGCCAGCGTCCGTCCGGCCGCGTCGTGGCGGACCAGGACGCGGTCACCGGTCAGCAGCGTCACCACCGTCGGTCCCTGGCTGCGGGCCTGGGCCGTGCGCTGGCTCGACGTGTGGGCGGTGCTGCCGGTCGCGGCCACGACCGGGGCCGCGACGAGTGCCGCGGCCAGGGTCGTCGCGGTGATCGCGGACAGCGCGCCCGTACGCACGCGCGCGCGTGTGCTGGATCCCAATGGAGTGCCTTTCCCCGAAGAAGTGATGTCCGCATTCAACACGCCCGTGTCCGGCTGCGGGTCGTCGGCGCCCGGAGAGTCGCCCATGATGCCGATCGCCCGCCACGGCTCCGGAACCCAGCCAGTGCCAGGGCGGGGTCGGGCGTGCCCTCTAGCCTCGGGGAGTGCTCGACGCCCTGGTCGCCGGTCTGCTGACCGGCCTGTCGCTGATCGTGGCGATCGGGGCGCAGAACGCGTTCGTGCTCCGGCAGGGTCTGCTCCGCCAGCACGTCGGAGCGGTGGTGGCGGTGTGCTCGGTCTCCGACCTGGTGCTGATCGGCGCTGGTGTCGCCGGCATCGGGGCGATCGTGCAGCACGCCCCGACCGCGCTGACGGTCGTGCGCTGGCTCGGCGTCGGGTTCCTCACGGCGTACGGCGTGAGGTCGCTGTGGCGGGCCCGCCGCTCGGAGACGCTGACCGCCTCGTCCGACGCGGAGCCGAGGCTGCAGGGGGCGCTGGTGCAGGCGGTGGCGCTGACCTGGCTCAACCCGCACGTCTACCTCGACACGGTGCTCCTGCTCGGCTCGATCGCGGCCCACCACGGCCCGACGGGCAAGTGGTGGTTCGCGGTCGGCGCGGGGATCGGGAGCATCGTGTGGTTCACCGGGCTCGGGTACGGCGCACGCCTGGCCGCGCCACTGCTGTCACGGCCGCGGGCCTGGCAGGTCCTGGACGTGCTGATCGGGCTGACCATGCTGACGATCGCCTGGCAGCTCGCCCGCGGATGACGATCAGCGGGCGCGGGCCGGGCGACTGCCGCGGTGCTCCCGCCGGTCGGCGTACGACGAGCCGGCCGGGCGTCGGCCCTGGCCGCGGTACGGCGCGCGACCGGCTTGCCGGCCCTGCCGCGGCCGGGAGTCGACGGTGCGGACCGGCCCGGGATGACCGGCGCCGGCGAGCGCCTCGGCGGTCATCGGCGTGGGAGCCGTGCGCAGGTCGTGGTGGAGCACCTCGACCCCGGCGTTCTGGTGCAGCCGGACGACCTGCGCGACCCCGCGAGGCGTCGTCAGGGTCACGACGCAGCCGTCGCGACCGGCGCGCGCCGTACGACCGCTGCGGTGTAGGTAGGACTTCGCGTCTCCGGCGACGTCGAAGTGGACGACCAGGCCGACATCGTCGACGTGGATGCCGCGGGCCGCGACGTCGGTGGCGACGACCACCTGCACGTCACCGTCGGTGAAGCGTTGGAGGTTCCGTTCGCGGACGCGCTGGGACAGGCTGCCCTGCAGGTCGACGGCCTTCGTGCCGCCGTCGGTGAGCGCCTCTGCGAGCTGCGTCGCGCTCTCGCGGGTGCGGGTGAAGACGATCGTGCGGCCGTTCGCCTGCACCAGCCGACTGACGGCGTCGACCTTGTCGCGGAAGCCTCCGACGGTCAGCGTGTGATGGGTCATGGTGGTGATGGATCCGGCGTTCGGGTCGAGCTCGTGGACCCGTGGGTCGCGCAGATGGGCGCGCACCAACGCGTCGACGTCGCCGTCGAGGGTGGCGCTGAGCAGGAGCCGCTGGCTGCCGGCCGGGGTGAGGCCGACGAGCTTGTCGACGGCCGGGTAGAAGCCGAGGTCGCAGAGATGGTCGGCCTCGTCGAGGACGGTGACCTCGATGTCGTCGAAGAACACGTAGCCGTTCTCGAAGAGGTCCTCGAGCCGGCCGGGGGTCGCGACGACGAGGTCGGCGCGCTGCCGGAGCTGCCGGGTCTGCTTCTCGTACGGCGTGCCGCCGTACACCGTGGTCAGCTTCAGACCGACCGAGGCGGCCACGGGCTGGAGGGCACGGGCGACCTGGTTGGCGAGCTCGCGGGTCGGGACGACGATCAGGGCCCGCGGATGGCACGGACGCGAGCGGCTCCCGGCCAGCCGCGACAGGATCGGCAGCCCGAACGCGAGCGTCTTGCCGGAACCGGTGCGGGCGCGGCCGAGCACGTCGCACCCGGCCAGGGCATCGGGGACCACCGCGGCCTGCACGGGGGTCGGCTCGGTGATGCCCTGCTCGGAGAGGGCGGTGACGAGCTCGGCGGGGAGCTCGGCGAAGACGGACATGTGGATCCTTCGGTGTGGGCGAGCGCAGACGTGCGACCACCGGATGACGGGGCTTGGCGCCCGATCACTGGTCTCAGCGCGGCCCCGACGTCTCGAAGTCGTCTCAGAGACAGCAGGGTCGCCCACCACACCGGGCATCAAGAGAGCGACCCGCCTCGGGCGAGCCGCTGACCACCGCAGTCTAGGGCCACGCGGAGGCGTCCTCCGAATCGCGGCGACGGTGAGGTGCACCACCGCGCCCGCGCGACGCTCCTATCGACTGGTGCGCATACTGTCCCGGTGAGACAGGCCTTCGCGCACGACGCGTTGCTGATCCTGGACGGCGACGCCGACGAGCGCGCGGTCGGTGGCGCGGTGACGGTCGCCCTCTGCGGAGCGCTCGACCACGAGCCGCCCTGCCCGGTGGCGCCCCACCACACGACCGTCACGGGCCACGGTGCCCGGCGCCGGGTGCGGGTGCTGTTCGCCACCGAGGACGAGGCCGTCGTGCGCCGGACCATCGACGCAGCCCTCGGCACCGGCGAGTTCGTCGGTCCCGACGGCGCCACGCACCGCTGGGTCCTCCGCTCGTCCGCAGCCGGTGCCGTGGCCGACACCGAGCGCGCCTGCGCGGCGCGGTTGGTCGAGAGCTGAGCAGACGTCGGGAGGGGCACCCGTAGGCTCGTCGCCGTGACGGACGCCGAACGACTCTCGGGGTACGTCGACGTCTGGTGGCGAGCGGTCGACGACTTCACGCAGCTGCTGGAGTCGGTCCCGGTCGCGCAGTGGTCCACGCCGACGGACCTGCCGGGCTGGGACGTGCATGCCTGCGCGGCCCACACCGCACACCTGGAGTCGGTGCTGGCGGGCGGTCCGGAGGAGACGATCGAGGTCGAGGTGCCGGCGTACGTCCGCGGGATCCTCGGGGTCTACACCGAGCAGGGCGTGGTGGCCCGCCGCGACCGGACACCCGACGAGCTGATCAACGAGATCCGCGAGGCGACGACCGCCCGGCACACGCGACTGGTCGCGTCGCCGCCGGAGGACGGTGCCGCCACCCCCGAGGTGATGTTCGGCGGCGTGGGCTGGTCGTGGGAGAGGTTGCTGCGCAACCGGCCGCTGGACGTCTGGATGCACGAGCAGGACGTGCGACGTGCCGTCGGCCGCCCGGGCGGGCTCGACTCACCGGCGGCGCAGCACACGACGGAGTACCTGCTCGAGAGCCTCGGTCTGGTGCTGGCCAAGCGCGCGGCGGCTCCGTCCGGGACGACGTTGGTGGCGGAGGTCGAGGGCTCCGGCCCGGCGGCGTTCGTGGTCGACGGCGAGCGCCGCGGCGTACCGCTCGGACATGTGCCGGACCGGCCGACGATCCGGATGTGCATGTCCCGGGAGTCGTTCATCCTGCTGGCCGGTGGACGTCGTACCCCGGCGGAGGTGCCGGTCGAGGTCGACGGCGACGAGGGGCTGGCCGCAGTGGTGCTGGGGGTCATGGCGGTCACGCCGTGATGGTCTCGAGACGACGCTGGCGCGCCTCCTTGACCCGGGAGTGCTAGCGAGCCTCCTCCACCGGCGCGGAGTCCGCGCGCCACATCCCGATCAGGCCGCGGAAGTGGGCGAGGAACTGCTCGTGCTCGTGCGCCGGGTAGGTCGCCTGCACGGTCTCGACGAGCAGCCGGTCGAAGTCCGAGCCGCCGACCCACTCGGCGACCAGCTCGTCGAGGTGGCCGAGGTGCTCGGCGCACCAGTCGTGGTAGCGCTCGGTCTCGAAGTGCCGGTCGGCCAGGGCGAGGTAGGCGTCGAGCTTCTCGTCGTAGGAGCGGTCGGAGTCGGCGATCTCGAAGTACGTCGCCATCTCGAGGTCGAGGTTGGTGGGCCGGCCGGTGACCAGGCAGTACGTCGACCACTTCACCAGCGCGCTGATCGCCCAGGGGAAGTAGTAGTGCAGCGAGGTGACCGCGACGTCGGGGCAGGCGTTGGCGTAGTCGATCGGATACACCTCGTCGCCCTTCACCAGCATCTCGGCGGAGTTGAACTCCCAGTGGAAGAAGGCGTTGACGATCCGCGAGATCGCGACCGTCTGCTTGCCGGCCGACTCGGACAGGAAACCGTGGCTGACGGCGTACCGGTTGTGCATCGGCTGCTCGGGCCGGAAGTCCATCACCATCGTCTCTGGGCCGATCGAGAGGGCCCGGGCGAAGTGGTCGTACTCGACCGTCGCCTGCAGGTGCATCAGCATCTCGCCGGAGTCGTCGTACGCGGTGTGCAGGCCGGACCTGTCGTCGACCCGGCTCACGCCGCGCCAGCCGCCACCGTCGAACGGCTTCATGTACAGCGGATAGCCCAGCTCGGCGGCGAGCAGGTCGAGGTCGAAGGGCTTGTTGTACTTCTCGCTGGTGTAGGTCCAGCGATGGTTGTCGACCGGGTTCTTGTACGGCACCAGGATGGTCGGTGGCACCTTGAGGCCGAGCCGGATCATGGCGCAGTACGCCGAGTGCTTCTCCATCGACTGGAACGTGAACGGGCTGTTCAGCAGGTACGTGCCGTTCACCAGGGCGGCCTTCTTCAGCCACTCGCGTGGGTGGAAGTACCAGTGTGCGAGCCGGTCGATGACCAGGCCGGTGCGCACCGGGTCGGTGAGGTCGAACGGCTCGATCGTCAGCCGTTCGCTGGCCAGTCGGTGCTCGGTGCCGCCCACGTCGAGCGGGCCGACGAAGCGCAGGATCTGCTCGAACGCCTGCGGCCAGTCCTCCTCCGCGCCGAGCAGCAGTCCGATCAGGTGGTCCTTGTGCGCGGCCATGGGTTCGACCCTAACGACGAGTCCCGGTCGGGGAGTAGTACGCACCGGCGGGCTCGTCCGTGTGCGCCGACCGGTAGCCGCGGAACTCCTCGAACGTCCGGCGTCCCAGCAGCATCCCCGCGCAGGCATCCCCCTGCCGGTCCATCTGCTCCTGCAGGTCGGTGACGCCCTGGTCCTGCGGCGACGGGTCGAACCACGGGTCGAGGAACTCGATCCTGCCGTCGAGCGTGATGTTGTGGGTCGCCACGAGCCGGTGGGTCATGCGTCGACGACCTCGAGACGGATCCGCTTGTTGTCCTTGCCCTTGCTCTCGGTACCGGAGACCCTGACCCGGCCGACCTCGGCCGTCGACAGCACGTGGGTGCCCCCGTCGGCCTGCCGGTCGAGACCCACGATGTCGATGATCCGCAGTGGGTCGATGACGGCCGGGATCAGGTTCGCGGCCGTGCGGATCAGCGCGGGGTCGGCGTCCGCGACGTCCCGGGGCAGGAAGTCGACGACGATCTCGTGCGCCTTCGCGATCTCCTCGTTGATCCGCCGCTCGACCTGCGCCCCGAGGTCGGCCGACATGTTCGGGAACGGGAAGTCGAGCCGCCCCTTCATCGGCTCCATGTTGCCGCCGGTGACCGGGATGGCGTAGTCGGCCCAGATCACCCCACACAGCACGTGCAGCGCCGTATGGGTGCGCATCAGCCGGAACCGCCGATCCCAGTCGATCTCCCCCTGCACCTCGACACCCACGTCCGGGAGCCCGGCGTCGCCGGCGTCGACGGGGTGCCAGATGACGCCCTTCTCCCGTCGTACGCCGGTCACCGCGATCGGGCCGGCGGGCGTCCTCAACGTCCCGGTGTCAGCCGGCTGCCCACCCCCGACGGGA
>DATAOY010000119.1:0-10459 GCA_036265495.1 Nocardioides sp.
CCCGATCACCGGCAGCCTCGACGTCGGCTGGGTCGAGGTCCAGCAGGTCCCCGACGACGGCTCGGACGTCGCCCAGATGGGCACCGACTTCGTCATCGACGACAGCTCGCTGCAGCCCGGCAGCGACCACATCCTGGTGCGAGCCATCGCCGACGGGAACCACCACGAGCCACGCCTGGAGCACTTCACCCTCCAGCTGGTCCCCTACGGCGGCGCCACGATCCCCAACGGCGAGGACACCGTGCAGGGCTTCATCAACGACAGCGACAAGAAGTAACCGTCCTCTCGGCCTGATCGGCGTATCAGCTCGGGGCTCGGGCAGCTGGCGGATCCGTAGCACCTCGACCGTGCCTCACCACGGCCGAGGCCCGCCGTACCCCTGACCGACAGCCACCCTTGACACCGCGGCCTCGCTCACCACATGTTGTCTGTGGCACCCGTCCGCCGTTTCTGGGTGCACGGGGAGAGGTGGCGGCCGTGAACGACGTCCACACACCAGGTGAGCCCCCCGAGTCTCCCGACAACCTCGCCATGGAGTGGGCGCGCCTGCGCACCGACTACCTGCGCGAGAGGGTGGGGCAGAGCGGGAGCCCGGAGGATCACGTCGCCCTCGCGCGGGCACTTCTTCAGCTGCACTCGACGGGCGTGCCCGGTGCCCTGGACGAGGCGGTGGAGGTGCTGGACCTCGCGGCCGCTCGCCATCCCCGGTCGGTTGCCGTGTGGGAGTACGTGGCCTTCGTCTCAACGGTCAGCGGACGGCTCGAGCGCCAGGCGAAGGCGTATGCCGTCCTGGAACAGCTGGACCCCGGTTCACAGATCCTCGCCCTGGCAAGCAGCATCTCCGAAGAGGACGAGGACGAGTGGGCGTCCCAGGCATGGGAGACACAGCGCGTGCTCCTGGATCAGGTCCTGGAGGGGGACGAGGCACAGGTCGAGGCCGCCCTTTCGGAGCTGGAGCGCTGGGCACGATTCTCGCCCACCAACTCCATGTACGCCGTCAACCTCGCGCTCGCACTCATGTCGGCCGGCCGCAGGGAACGTGCCTGCGACGCGGCTCGGGCAGGGTGGGCCGTCGAGGACGGCAGCTTCGCCGACGCCTACAACGTCGCGCTGGTCCTGACCCACTGCGGTGAGCCCGACGCGGCCCGCACGATCGGGTCGATCGCGGTGACCCGCGCAGGCTCCGATGAGGAGCGCGCCCTGGTGTCCGAGAACCTCGGGGTGGGACAGCCATGACCGTCGACCCCATGATCTCGACGCTGCTGGCGTCGGAGTCGATGGCGGACGCGGCCGAGGCGGTGCGCGTCTCCAGGCGACCACCGGCCGAGGTGGCGGATCTCCTGGCCGCGTACGCAGGCGAGGTCGTGGAGACGAGTCCGGCGGCGGCGGCCGCTGTGGAGTTCCTGGCCAGGTCGATCGCGACGCTCGAGATCCCCCAGCCGTGGGTGGCCCACGAGGACCTCTCCCCCGAGGTGAACGAAGCGCTCGGCAAGGCGACGTCCGGCACGAGCTGGGTGGATGCCCTGTCCGCCCTGCGCGAAGTTGGGCCCTACCTGGACGAGCGGGTGATGATCGCCGTCTTGGCGTGGCACGCGGGACTGGCCCAGGGTGGCTACCCTGCGCGGGCCAACGGCGCACCGACCGTGATAGCGCTGGGCGCGCTCGTCGGAGGACGGGCCCTGGTCCTCGCGCGACTGGCGTGGGCACGTACTGCCGAGCAGGTCTCCGTGACGAAGGCCGAACACCACGTGGTCAGAGCGAAGAACCTGGCTGAGGCCAACAACTGGCCCGACCTGGTGGCTGCCGCGGAGGGCGCGTTGAACTCCCTGCACGCCCGGTTCGGAGACCTCGTGAGGCGTCCGGACCCGGAACCGGTCGGCGAGGTCACGCCGATGATGGTCCCGCAGCTCGAGGGACGAGCCGCGGACCTTCGCGACTCCGGGGATCCTCTGGCCGCCCTCGATGTCCTCGACGCGGCCATTCCCGTTGCCTCCGAGGTGGGTCTGAACGCCAATCTGATGCGCATGCTGAACACCCGCGGCCTGATCCTCGACGACCTCGGTCACTACAGCAGGGCGGAGGACGACTTCCGCGAGTCCGCACGGCTGGCTGGGGCGCTCGGCGAGGACCAACGGCGCTTCGAGGCTCTCAGCAACTCGGCCGCCAGCTACTTGAAGCGCGGCCAGCCGCTACGCGCCCTGCCCCCACTCCGGGCCCTGCTGACGGGTGCCGACACCACCGACGTTCCGAGCCGTCGCATCGCGGCGCGCAACAACCTCGCCCTTGCCTACGCGGAGTCGGGCGATCTCCAGACGGCTCGTCGGCTCTATCTGGAGGCGTGGGACCTCATCGACGGCGATCGTGGGTTCCAGTCGTGCTGGATCACCCTCGCTGGATTGGCCCGCGTCTTCGACGGGCTGGGCGAGGACGATCGCCTGCGTGAGCTGGGCCAAGAGCTTTGGCGACTGTGGCAGGAAGAGAACGACGACGAAGCGTTGCGTACCTATGTGTTGTCGCCCACGTGTGACCTCACGTCACCGGAGGTCCGGGCCGCAGCCGAGCACCTCGCAGACATCTGGGTCGAGTATGGGGACCTGCCCCGGGCCGGGTCGGTGGTGCGCTCCCTCGCCCGGTACGACCGGGAACACGGCGAGGACGCGCGAGCCCTGGCGCGCCTCGACGGTTTCTTGAACTCGTTCATCGACATCCGTTCCAGCTCACGCACATGCATCGGGGCCGAGGTCGAGGCCGCCGCCATCGAAAGCGGGCCATTGGCAGACACCGCGGCAGCGCTGCTGCGACTGCGGTCGGCCGTCGCCTCCGCCGAGAGCCGACTGGCGGTGGCCACGACCGCGTACGACCGGGACTGGTTGATCGACGAGACCCGGATCCTCTACGTCACTCTGATCGACGTGCTCGTGAAGATCGACTCCGACGAGTCACGTGCGGAGGCCTACTGGCTTCATGAGGCATGCCGACCCTCCACCCTCACGAGCAGCCGAGATGACCTCGTCGACGACGGAGGTCGCCCGTCGTACGACGATGCGCAGGACCGGGTGGCGGGCGTCGAGGACGTCGCACGCGCGATCCGCGCGAAGGACGGCGGCCCGATCGTGACCGTCTCCTTCGCTGAGACCAAGACCCAGGTCGGTGCGTTCATCCTGCGCTCCGATGACCCGACCCCGACGTGGGTGTCGCTGCCCATCAGTGCTGCAGAGCTGGATGCCGCAGCGTCGTCGTTGAGCCTCGCCTTCAACGGCGACCCGACCAGGTTCCCTCCCCGTCGACCGCTGGCCGCTCGGAACCTGGACGCGGTGGACCTCACCGACGTGGAAGACGTGCTGGCGAGACTGGGCCAGGTCGTCCCCGCGCTCGGCAGCGCCCAGCAGGTCGTCGTCGTCCCCAGTCCCTCCATGGAAGGGCTTCCGCTTGCGGCGATTCGTGACGCGGCGGGGCGCCGACTCGTCGAGCTCGCGCCCGTGGTGGTCCAGCCGAGCCTCACTGCCCTGGTCACGGCGGCCGGTGCCGGCGCCGGTCCGGCAGGGCCGTGGTCGGTCTTCGTCGCGGGCACGGCCTCGGCCGAGGATGCACACCCGGATCGCTTCGAGGCGGACGCGCGGATCTTCGACGCCGTTGGAGTCGGCGCAACGTCGGTCTCGGGCACCGCGACGACGGCGACCGCCATCCTCGAAGGCCTGCGGAGCGCACGGGTCGCTCACATTTCGTGTCACGGGTTCGTCGACGCACAGGACCCCATGGGATCCGGTCTCCTGGTCAGCGACGGAGACCGCCGCCCGAGCGTTCGAACCCAGTCGGTGCCGGTGCTCGAACGACGACGGTTCGAGCTCACGGTCAGGGACATGGCGGAGACGTCGTTCGAGCTCGATCTGGTGAGCCTGAGGGCGTGCTCCACGGCTCGTCGCGCCGCGGTCGCGGCCAAGGAGGAGGCCAGCACGCTCCTGCGAGCCCTCCAGGTGGCGGGATGCCGGGCGGTGGTGAGCACCCTGTGGAACGTCGACCAGGATTCGTCGCTCGACCTCTTCACCCGCTTCTACCAGGCGCACCTACGAGAAGGACTCGCCGTCGGCGAGGCCATGGCCGTCGCCCAGCGCGAGATGATCGCGTCGGGCACCTCTCATGCGCACCTCTACCATTGGGCCCCCTACACCGTCTCGGGAGACTGGAAGGCACAGGTGAGATGAGCACCGATGACCTCGCAGGTCGAGTCGCCTCCTTGACCGAGCGCGAGCAGGAGCAGCTCCTCCAGGCCGTGACGGACAGGCTGCTCGAAGGCATCGACGAGATGGTCGCCACCGACGAGGACTCCGCCAGAGAGCTCCTGGCCGACCTGGTGTCCGAGCCGGAGCGCCCGGTGAACGCCGAAGAGGTCATCCGTCCGTCGGTCGAGCTGGAGAGCTACGTCGCCTCGACCCTCGCCCTGCTCGCGTCGGATCCCGATGTCGGCCCGCTCGTGAGGCTCGAGCTGGATCGCCTGCAACCCGAATCCCAGATGTTCGTCGATCCGATCACGGCAGCAGTCGTACTGGGTGCGCTGGTGATATTCCTCCAGACGAAGTTCGACGCGAAGATCAGCCGGAAGGACGGCAGGACCGAGTTCCACCTGGCAGTGAAGCGCGAGGCAGCCTCGGACGAGCTCGTCGGCAAGGTCATCGACGCGGTCCGTGGCGTCGTGGTGCGCTGAGCAGCAGCTGGCAGTCGGCGGCGCCGAGTCGCGCATCAGCGGCCCGCGGCCGACGCGCGGCCTCGTCGACCGGCTACAGCTCCTGGTGTGGTTGACCGCTGCGCCGGAGACAGCAGCCAGAGCCTCGATCTTCGTGGTCATCGACCACGCACCTCCTGGTCGAGCACCACCGGAAGGGCGGACAGCCCACGCAGCACGAGGCCGTCCCCGTGGCCCCACCGCAGGTCTCCTGGGGAACAGGCCAACTCCATCCTCGGGAACCTCTGGATCAATTCGGTGAAAGCGATCGCCGCCTCGAGGCGGGCCAGCGGCGCGCCCAGGCAGTGGTGGACGCCGTGGCCGAACGCGATGTGCGCCGCCCCGGTCCGGCGTACGTCGAACGCATCGGGGTTCTCGTTCCGGCCCGGGTCACGGCCCGCCGCCGCCAGGTTCACCAGCACCTGAACACCGGCCGGGATCTCCTGTCCCGCGATCGTCGTGTCGCGGAGCGCGTACCGGAAGGTGGCGTGAGGCACCGGTGCATCGACTCGCAGCATCTCCTCCACGGCAGCAGGGACCCGATCCGGCTCGGCCAGCAGCGTGTCGCGTTGGTCAGGGTGTTCGAGGAGCAGGACGAGCCCGTTCCCGATCAGGCTGGTGGTCGTGTCGTGGCCGGCGACGATGAGCTGGAACAGGGTCGACAGCAGCTCTTGCCGTGTCAGCATCGCACTGCGGCAGGCGGTGATGAGATCTCCGACCAGGTCCTCGGTGGGAGCGTCCCACCTGCTGTCGACCAGGTCGCCGAGATATCCGACGATGGCGTCCGAGGCAGCCACCGCCTCGGCCGGCGGCTCGGGGCAGGTGTGTGGCGCGAACAGGGTGGCGAACCAGCCCGAGAGCCGGTCCTGGTCGGACCGCCCGATGCCGAGCAGCTCGCCGATCACGGCGAAGGGCAGCGGCCGGGCGAAGCCGGCGACGAGATCGACCGGGGCGTTCGCGACCCCTCCGATGGCGAGATCGTCGAGCAGCTCCGCCACGAGCTGCCGGATCCGGGGCTCCAGAGCCTCCAGGCGAGCCCGCCGGAACGCGCCGGCAGCGAGCCTGCGCAGCCGCGTGTGGTCCGGTGGGTCCACGCTGAGCATGTGCCGTGCGAACGCCGGCCCCGGCAGCCCCTCGTCGACCACCGCCCCGTCGCGGGCGAGCGCGGACAGCATGTCCTTGGACAGGTCGGGATGGTTCAAGGCCTCACGCGCCGCGGCGTACCCGATCACCAGGAAGGCGCGGTGCCCGTCGGCCAGGGTCACATCGTGCACGGGCCCCGCCCGACGCAGTCCCTCGAACAGTCCGAACGGGTCGTCGCGGTCATAGTCACCCCAACGTCCCAAGGAGCCCTCCCACGCCGTGGGGTCGGTCGCAGTCATGAGGCATCACACGCGGCGAACGCGATCACCATCGCTGCGCAGACCGGGACCCACCCATAGCCGACACAACCGCACATCCGGCGACCTTTCCGCATCCCACCGTCTGATCGCTGACCCCGTACCCGATAGCCATGCACCGTCGAAGCCTTGCCAAGACATGTTGGAACGCCGTTGAGACCTCCCACGGGTCGCACGGTCTCCGAACAGCATCCCGGCTGCTCGTCACCAGCCGGAGTCCCGTTCGGCCACGTCCACGTCGCGCGTCACATCCAGGCGGGTGGTTGGTCGAGTACGTCGATGCCGGCGCTCACCACAGCGAGAAGCGCGTGCCCGAGCCTGCTTGCGTTGTCAGCCCCGAGCAGGACCTCAGGGCCGTCGCCGAACCGGAGCAGAACGCTGCCACCGACCTTCACCACGCAGATGTCACCAGCCATGACCCTCTGATCCGTCCTCCGGCGCATCGATGGCCGGGCGCGCACCGTGCCCGATGGTCCTCATCCGGGTTCGGGCGGCCAGCGAGGGGCGCCGCGCGTTCTGCGTCACTCGATCCATCCATCGCCGATCGGGGGCATTCCTTCAGGTGGCTCGCAGGACGACGAAGTCGTCCCACCGAAGGCCGGCCAGGCTGTCTTGGGTAAGGCGCCCGTTCCACACCGGGTGGGTCGCGGTCTCCTGCTCGGCCTTGAGGGTGGACTCCTTGCCGGCGTTGTCACCGATGTAGCAGCCGTAGCGCTGCAGGGTGCGGGCGATGACCAGCCCCGCGGGTGAGAGACCCCGAGTGGTCAGGTTCACGGCCGGGTCGATGGCGATCCGTTCGCCCTCGGCGCCGAAGCCGTACTTGCCGCCCTCGCACCCGACCATCGGATGCCGGTAGCCGTCGCTGGACCGGGTCTCGGCCAGGAACAGATGCAGGACGTGACCCAGATCGGTGTTGTTCGCGATGCCGTAGTCCACCAGGTCTGACCGGATCACCATCGCGTCGGAGATCCGGCCCCGGCTCGTGGCGTTCCGCTTGTCGTTGCTGAGCGGGTTGCTCCGGTGCAGTCCGTTGCTGGAGTGGTAAGTGATCCCGGCCGAGGCGACGGAGATGGTGCGAGGTGCGACCACCGACGCTTTGGTACCGAAGACGGTGAAGCCGGATCCCCGGTCGACCACGCAGAAGGGGCTGTCGGTGGTGCCGGTGAGCACAGATCCGAGCCAGTCCGGGGCGTGGAAGCCCGTGCTTGCCAGGGTGGAGCAGATCGCCGGCACGCTGCCGGTGAGCTTCCAGAGTGGGTCGGCGGCGGTGCTCATCGCGTAGGCGGTGCCCCAGCGGTTCGAGCCGGTGCCGTTGATCCGTGGGTAGGCGAAGGACCTCTGGTCGGGATGGGTGTGCATGAAGGTCCGGAACGCCGCCGTACGCGTCGGGTCGGGGGTGAGGCCGCCCACGGGAGTGCGGAAGTAGGAGTCCGCGCTGTAGGGCAGGAACGGCCGGGTCGTGCCGGACGCCGCGACCGCCGGTTCGGTCAACGGGGTCACTGCGAGGGTCGCGACGGCCAGGCCGCCGGCTCCCAGGAGTCTTCGCCGTGAGAGCACCGGGCTGCCGGGATCAGGTGGGTTTCGATGGCGCGACTGGTTCAAGGGTCCTCCAGGGAGAGTCGGGTGTGGGCCAGCGACGACCTGTGACCCCGACACGGGGCGACGCGAGGCTCGCTGTGCGACAAGAGTGGAGCCCCGGCGTTTAGCAGACGTTGAGGAGGCGTTGAGAACGCCACGTGCGCCGGTCGTCCGACCGTCTCGACCGGCGGGGATCGCTGCGAAAGCCGTCTGCCTGGCCTCACCCCGACCCGGACACGAGGTCGACACCGTCACGTGTCTCGGCGTCGGTTCCTCGAGACGAGGGAGGCGACAGGTGTCCCGGGGGCCGCAGTGGGTACGCACCTCGGGTGATGTCCCGCGCCGCCATCGACACCGCCGTCCTCGACATCGACGGCACCCTGTTGGACTCGGTGTACGCCCACGTGTGGTCCTGGCGTGAGGCGTTCCGCGTGGTCGGCATCGCCGTTCCGGCGTACCAGATCCATCGTGCGATCGGCATGGGCGGCGATCGCCTCGTCGAGGCGGTCACCGCTCCGGCCGTCGAGAGGTCCGTCGGCGACGAGATCCGCGCCTTGCAGTCCGAGCTGTACGCCGACATGTCGACCCACCTGACGCCCACGCCGGGAGCAGGCGACCTGCTCGAGGCCCTCAAGTCCCGGGGCTTGCACGTCGTGCTGGCCAGCTCCGGCTCCCGCGACGACACCGAGAAGGCGCTCGACGTGCTCGAGACACGCTCCTGCGTCGATGCGACGGTCAGCGGGGACGACGCCGATGCCACCAAGCCCGACTCCGAGCCCGTGCGTCGGGCGGTCGACGTCATCGGCGGCAGCCGCGCCGTCGTCGTGGGTGATGCCGTGTGGGACGTGGAGTCCGCCCGACGCTCGGGTTATCCCGCGTGGGGCGTGCTGACCGGCGGCGTCGCCAGGTCGGACCTGCTGGACGCCGGAGCCGCGGCTGTGTTCGAAGACCCCGCCGGCGTGGCCGACGGCCTGGACGCAGCACTCCTCGACCTCGAGGCTCGAGGTGCGCGTCCGTGAGCGTGGGCGAAGGCCACCTCGGCGCCGGCAGGTGCGGGCGTGAAGCCCGAGAGTTCCTTGAAGGGACGCAGGCCCGCTGGTGGCGGGGGCGTGGAGGCGATCAACGGTCGCCTCACCGGTCCGCCCCTTGACCAGCCAGTCCTGTGCCGGATGCTCGACCCGGAGACCCCGCCCACCCCAGCTCCTCGAGGATCGCCGCCACGTCCTCCTCGCGCACCAGGGAGTCGACGTCGTGCAGCGGTTCGGGCGAGCCGTGCACCCATGCGGCGTACCCGCCGGCCGGCGCGAACGGGCGGCCCGACTCCTTCAGCGCGACGGCCACATGCTGGAATCCCTCGCGGAGGTCGTCGAGCTGGGCGGCGTTCATGCGCCGTACCCGAACGGCGCCGACCACTCACCTGCGTCATACCCGATGAGCATCACCAGCTGCGCCATGTCCCTGGGTGCATGTTGCCGGCGATGATGCGGGCCGCGGACGGACCGGACCGGGCTGCTGAACGGCACGCGTGCGCGCACGCCTGCCGAAGACGCCGGCCACGTGCGTGGGACTAGTGGTACCAGTAGATGTGCAGCTCGATGGGCAACGGCAACCGGTTGGCTCGGCCCATGAGCGCCCGTTCGACGGCACACTCCGCCTGGTCGAGAGACCGGACCTTGACCGAGAGGCGGCAGGGTTGGACCACGGTGATCAGCCAGCCCTCAGCCGTGCGCCGCGCGCACGCCTCGTAGCGACGTGACCGTGCAGGCTGGGCGCTCTTCATGACCGTCACCTACACGCCTTCCACCATGCCGTCGATCACGCGCCTG
Organism: Nocardioides sp.; assembly: GCA_036265495.1. GTDB lineage: Bacteria > Actinomycetota > Actinomycetes > Propionibacteriales > Nocardioidaceae > Nocardioides. The sequence goes on from DATAOY010000119.1 coordinate 9,525, forward strand.
GCGAGCACCCGCACCCTGATCTTGAGGGCCCGCGACTGGCGAGCCAGGACTCCGAACGCCTGGTCGCGGTCCAGCCCGTAGTGCTCCATCAGGATGCCGATCGCGATCCCGATGTCCGTCCGGGTGTGCGGGCCTCGCCGAGCTGCCCCACCTGCTCCGCATAGCCGAGCAGGCTTCCGGCTCGGGTCGCGAGCAGCTCCGCGAACTGCGCCGTCGCATGGTCGGAGACGGCGGTCGTGCAGGCATGGAGATCGTGTCCCGCACGGTCCTTCCCGTCGACCAGATGGACGGCCGCCCGGGCACGAATCCCGAGCGAGGTAGCGCAACGGGAGTGGCGCGGGAACGTCGTGTCGGCGGCGGAGTCGTTGACCAGGACGAACCGGTCCGAGGGCAGCGCGGCGTAGCAGGGTCCTGCCCGGAGCCGGACCTGCAGGGTGTCGGCCCGCTCCGCAAAGGGGTTGGGTCGCGGCCACGGGCTCCAGCGGTTGCCCGTGCGGCTGGAGGGTGATGCCCGCGAGGTCCGTGCCCGGAACGTTCCCGGCGGCGGCCACCGCGACGGTCTCCAGCGCGGTGCGCAGAGACGGACCGTGCTGAGATTCAGTCGGATCTGCAGACATCTCGGGCTCGCTCGAGTGGGATACAGCGCTGCTCGGTCTCGACAACGTCGCTCCAGGGTAGGCCCGCAGGTTGGCACCGCCAACCCTCCGCCGGACCAAGAGCCATCACCTGACCCCGGTGTTCCATGACGACCGGAACCTGTTGCTCGGTGGGCGACGCGACCTCGTCCCGCATCACGACTCGGGGCCGGTTTCGGCTGCCGACGGTTCCCCGCCTGACGAGGTCGGTCAACGCGTTGCGAACAGTGCGCGCCCTGACGACCGGCGTCGACGATGTGGTGGCCGTCGGGTGCCGGCCGACGGAGTGTCGCGGTCCCG
>DATAOY010000120.1:0-36466 GCA_036265495.1 Nocardioides sp.
CCGCCCACTCCGGAACACCCTCCATGGTCGCTCAGCGTACGGATGGCGTCCGACAGGCCCACTCAGGCGCTGACGGTGGATCGGAACGGGTCGGCGGGATACACGCCCATGATCTTCACGTCGGTGGTGAAGAACCGCAGCTCCTCCAGGGCCCGCTTGACCGGGAGGTGCTCGGGGTGGCCGTCGACCTCGGCGAGGAACTGGGTCGCGGTGAACTCCCCGCCCACCATGTAGCTCTCGAGCTTGGTCATGTTCACGCCGTTGGTGGCGAAGCCGCCGAGCGCCTTGTAGAGGGCGGCCGGCAGGTTCCGCACGTTGAAGACGAACGTGGTCACCACCGGCCCGGCACCCCGCGGTGCCTGCTCGAAGTCGCGGGAGAGGACCACGAACCGGGTGGTGTTGTGGTCCTCGTCCTCGACGTCGTCGAGCAGCACCGCGAGGCCGTAGATCTCGGCGGCCAGCGGCGGCGAGATCGCGGCCTGCGTCGGGTCGTCGGCCTCCTTCACCTCACGTGCGGCGCCGGCGGTGTCGCCGGAGATGACCGGGGTGAAGCCGTGCTCGCGGATCACCCGCCGGCACTGACCGAGCGCGTGCGCGTGGCTGTGCACGGTCTTGACGCCGTCCAGGGTCGCGCCGGGGATGCCGAGCAGCGCGAAGCGGACCCTCAGGAAGTGCTCTCCCACGATGTGCAGGGGTGAGGTCGGCAGGAAGTGATGGATGTCGGCGACCCGGCCGGCCACGGAGTTGTCGATCGGGATCATGGCGAGGTCGGCCTCGCCGTTCTCGACCGCGGCGAAGCAGTCCTCGAAGCTCGCCGTCGCGACCGGCTCCAGGTCCGGGAAGCGCTGCTGGCAGGCGAGGTGCGAGTTGGAGCCCGGCTCGCCCTGGTAGACGATCCGGCGTCGCGCATCCGCGGCGATGGGGATACTCACGCGCGTCAGTGTCACATGGCGGCGATGGTCGCGATTACGCTCGCTCAGCGTGTGGATCCTCGACGTCGCCGCGCTCGTGGTGGCCCTCGCGGCCGCCGGGCTCGCCGTCGTCGCGCTCCGCCGCCAGGCGGCGCGCCGGCAGACGCCGGATGCGGACGCGCTCCCCGAGGACGTGCAGGGCCTCCGGCAGGAGGTCGCGGCTCTGCGGGTCGAGGGCGGCGACGCGCTCCGCCACCTTGCCGTCGTCCGGTACGACGCGTTCGGCGACATGGGCGGACACCTGTCATGGTCGCTGGCGCTGCTCGACGACGCCGGCAACGGCGTCGTCCTGACCTCGATCCACGGCCGCTCCGACGCCCGCACCTACGCCAAGAGCATCTCCTCCTGGACCTGCGAGCAGCAGCTGTCACCCGAAGAGGATGAGGCGGTCGCCCACGCTCGTCCATAGCGTCGGGGACCAGAAGGCACGTCGAAGGTCACGACTCGGCCACGGTCGTGACGGGAGGCAACTCCGCCCGCAGTCGAGACGTCCTTCCTGATGACGGGTGACTCGGGGAATCAGGGGGCGCGATGGCCACCACACACGTACCCGGTACGGGCATCGGACCAGGGGACGCGGACAAGCATGGCCGACGATCGGCGGTGATCGCCGGGGTCGCGCTGGCCTGTGCCGCCATCGTCGTCCCGTTCGCCCTGCACGGGGCTCGGCACAGTGGGGCCACGGCGTCCCCGGCGGCACCGGTCACCCAGGCGCCGCCCACTTCGGCGGTGCATCACGAGAGCCGCGACCGTGCGCTCGGCGCGCAGGACGACCTGCCGCCGCTGCTCTCGTCGGGTCGACCGGCCCTGCGGGACGGCGCGCGGGTGCGGGTCGGCGACATCACCGACGGGACGCTGCGACGTACGCCGCGAGGCTGGCAGGTGCTCGTCCGGTGGGACGGCCGGCTCCAGCCGCTGACCACCCGGGGGCCGGTCTCCCTCGGCGCCGCCTCGTGGGTCTCGGCCTCGGGGCTCCTCTACACGCGGGTCCCCACCGACACTCCGGGCCGGTTCCGCGTCTACAGCTGGGACCCGGAGGGCGGTACGGCGTACACCCCGCCCTCGCTGGTCGCCAGCGAGCTCGGACCGGTCTGCTTCGACAAGGCGTTCACCGCGTTCGGCGACTGCCACGCCCACTAGCGCTATCGCGGGACCCGCACCAGCACCCGGCCGTGGAGACACGTCATCCGGAGCTCGCGGCCGGCGCCGAGGGGATCGCCGTCGAGCTGTCGTGGAGTGGGCTGTGCGGCCCGGATGGTGATCGTGCGCCCGCGCATCCGGGCGATCGTCTCGTCCGTCCGCGGCCGCTTGGCCAGCACCCGGAACGCCAACGGCAGCCACGACACGAACCGCTTGGGGTAGAGCAGCACCACGTCGAGCAGGCCGTCGTCGATCGCGGCATCCGGGAGCAGCGGCATCCCGGCCTGGAGGAAGCCGACGTTGCCGACCACCACCGTGCGTGCCCGATGCGAGGTGAAGTCCTCGTCGTCGATGGAGATCTCCATCCGCACCACCGGGCTCATCAGTGACTTGATCGCGGACAGCACGTAGGCCACCCAGCCGACCTTCGCCTTGATCTGCTCGTTGACCCCTTCCATGATCGCGGCGTCGAGCCCCATGCCGGCCATCACCATGAAGTGGGTGTCCTCCATGTCGTCGCCGGACACCTCGACCAGGTCGATCGCCTGGTCCTGGCCGGTGAGCGCGACGTCGATCGCGGCCCGGAGGTAGAGCGGGATCGCGAGGTTGCGGGCCAGCAGGTTGCCCGTCCCCGCCGGGATGATCCCGACCGGGATGCCGGTCCCGGCCAGCTCCGCGCACACCTCGCGGACGGTGCCGTCGCCGCCGCACACGAGCACCAGATCGGCCCCGCCGACGGACGCCGCCTCGGCCATGCCGGTGCCCGGGTCCTCGACGGTGGTGTAGTGCCACGTCGGCCGCGACCAGCCCGCCTCCGCCGCCATCGCGGCCACGATGGAGCGGAACTGTCCGACGTCCTCGAGCTTCGACGGGTTGACCACGACCGCGAGCCTGCGATCGGACGGCACCGACTCGGTCAGCGGTACGGCGGACTCCGCGTGGCTGCGCGGTAGCGGGCTGTAGACCGCCAGCCAGAACAGCACCACGCAGGCACCCAGCAACCAGCCGGCGAGGACGTCGGTGGGGTAGTGCCGGCCGAGCAGCACCCGATCGGCGCCCACGAGGAGCGGCAGCAGCACCGCGGCCGCGCAGACGGCCCGCCGCAGGTTGCCACGCCGGATCAGCATCGTCGCGAGCACGATGACGACGCCCGCGAACGCCGCCGTGCTGGCCGAGTGCCCGGACGGGAAGGAGCGTGAGGTCAGCAGCCCGATCGGGTCCTGCCACACCGGGCGACTGCGTCCGTAGAGCCCCTTGAGCACGTGGTAGAGGACGCTGGTGGTGGCCATCACCAGGACCGTGTAGACGGCGGCTCGTCGGTAGTTCCGGAACCACAGCGGTACCGCGACGAGCAGGGTGAGGATCGCCATGCCCAGGCCGGCGAACGCCGCCTCGATCCCACGCAGCACGTTGACGAACGCGTGCGACTGCCGGGCCCAGCTCTCCGCCGTACGCCCGAAGTCGTCGAGCCCGCTCAACGGCGCCCGGTGGAGGTGCACCAGGAACGCCAGCACCGCGAACAGTGCCGCGCACACCCCGGCCCAGACCAGGATCAGGGGGCGGGGGCGCTCGAGCACGCGCGCCAGTATGCCGGGACCCTGGTGCCCGACCGCACCTGCGGAGCGTGTGGAACTCGTGTGCCCGCTCTCCGGGGCCGCGGATAGCCTGGTGTCGTGATCGACCCGAAGGTGCTGCGAGAGGATCCCGACCGCGTGCGAGCCGCCCAGGCCAAGCGCGGTCTGGCCGACGACGTCGTGGACCGTGCCCTGGCCGCCGACGCCGCACGCCGCAGCGCCATCGCCACGTTCGAGGCGAGGCGAGCCGAGCAGAAGCAGCTCGGCAAGCAGATCCCGCAGGCGCAGGGAGACGAGAAGGCCGCCCTGCTGGCGCGCACCAAGGACCTCTCGGCCGAGGTGAAGGCGGCGGAGGCGGCGCAGACCGAGGCGGAGGAGGCCTGGCGTCAGGCGATCATGGACATCCCCAACCTCGCCGCGGACGAGGCCCCGGCCGGTGGCGAGGAGAACTTCGTCGTCCTCGAGACCGTCGGCACACCGCCCGAGTTCGCCTTCGAGCCGCGCGACCACGTGGAGCTCGGTCGGATGCTCGGCGCGATCGACATGGAGCGCGGGGCCAAGGTGTCCGGCTCCCGCTTCTACTTCCTCACCGGCGTCGGCGCGCAGCTGGAGTTCGCGCTGGTCAACATGGCGCTGGACATGGCGCGCGCGAACGGGTTCACCCAGGTCATCCCGCCGTCACTGGTCAAGCCGCGGGCCATGGAGGGCACCGGGTTCCTCGGCCAGGCCGCCGACGACGTGTATCGGATCGAGGGCCAGGACCTCTACCTGGTCGGTACGTCGGAGGTCCCGCTCGCGGCGTACCACTCCGACGAGATCCTCGACGCCACGACGCTTCCGCTGCGCTACGCCGCGTTCAGCCCGTGCTTCCGCAAGGAGGCCGGGTCGCACGGCAAGGACACCCGCGGCATCTTCCGGGTGCACTGGTTCGACAAGGTCGAGATGTTCGTCTACACGACGCTCGAGGAGTCCTTCGCCGAGCACCGGCGGCTGCTCGAGTGGGAGAAGGAGTTCCTCGACCGGCTCCAGCTCTGCTACCGCGTCATCGACGTCGCGGCCGGCGACCTCGGCCTCTCGGCCCAGCGGAAGTTCGACTGCGAGGCCTGGATCGCCAGCCAGGGGCGCTACCGCGAGCTCACGTCGACCTCCAACTGCACCGACTTCCAGACGCGCCGGCTCGACACCCGCGGCCGCTTCCCGGTGGCCGGCAAGGAGGGCGAGATCAGGCCGATCGCCACCCTCAACGGCACCCTCTGCTCGACCAACCGCCCGATCATCGCGATTCTCGAGACCCACCAGCAGGAGGACGGATCGGTGCGCGTGCCCGAGGCGCTGCGGCCCTACCTCGGCGGGCTCGAGGTGCTCAAGCCGGTCACGCAGTGACGCACGACGACGGGTGGCGGCCGAAACTGGTCGCCCTCGACATCGACGGGACGCTCCTGAAGTGGGTCGAGGGCGTCGGCACGACGTACGAGCAGATCAGCCCGCCGGTGTACGACGCGGTGCACCGGGCTCTCGATGCCGGGGTCCACGTCGTCCTGGCCAGCGGCCGCTCTCCGCACGGCATGACCAACGTGGCCGACCTCCTCGATCTGCACGGCGACGAGGGCGAGCAGCTCTGGGTGGTGGCCAGCAACGGCGCGGTCGTGTTCCGCTACCCGCCGATCGACGTCGTCCACGAGGTGACGTTCGATGCGGCGCCGGCGGTGCGGGCCGTGCTCCAGGAGCACCCGTCGGCGCTGGTCGCGGTCGAGGAGCGCGGCGTGGGCTACCGCGTCAACCGGCCGTTCCCCCCGGGTGAGCTCTCCGGCGAGTTCACCATCGCCGACGTCGCCGACCTCGTCGCCGTACCCGTCAGCCGCGTGATCATCCGAGACCCCGACGCGACGGCCGACGACTTCGTCGCGCTCGGCGCGCGACTCGGGCTCCAGGGCACCGACTACGTAGTCGGCTGGACGGCGTGGCTCGACCTGGCGCCGGTCGGTGTCAGCAAGGCCTCGGGGCTCGAGTACGTCGCGCGCGAGCTCGGCGTCGACGCCCCGGACGTGCTCGCGATCGGCGACGGTCGCAACGACATCGAGATGCTCCAGTGGGCCGGGCGGGGGGTCGCCATGGGCCAGTCCATCGACGAGGTCCAGGAGTCCGCCGACGCGGTCACCGGCTCGGTGCACGACGAGGGAGCGGCCCAGGAGCTGGACCGCTACTGGCCCCCCGCATGAGCCCTCCGCGTCTGGTCGCCACCGATCTCGACGGCACCCTGCTCGACGACGAGGGTCTCCTCAGCCTGCGCACCCAGGACGTGCTGCGCCGGGTGCAGGAGCTCGGTGTCCGCGTCGTCATCGTCACGGCTCGTCCTCTGCGCTGGATGGACGAGCTCTGGGCGCACGTCGGCGGCGGCCGCGGTGTCGGCATCGTCTCCAACGGAGCGATCACCTACGACATCGGCAGCCGCGAGGTGCTCGACCACCGCGGCATCGCGCCCGAGGTGGGCCTCCCGATGGTCGAGGCGATCCGCGAGGCGGCGCCGGGCACCGCGGTGGCGCTCGAGTGCCTGGGCGGGTTCCGCCACGAGGCGGCGTACGTCGACCTGCACCCGGCGCCCCCCGACATGCGTGTGGGCGACCTGGCCGAGATCTGGGACGAGCCGGCCGCGAAGGTCCTGGCCCAGCACCTCACGCTGGACCCCGCGGAGTTCCGGATCCGGGTGATCGACGCCGTCGGCGAGGTCGCCACGCCGACCTGGACCACCGACCGCCTGATGGAGATCAGCGCGGTCGGCGTGACCAAGGGCGGCGCCCTCGCGGCGCTGTGCGAGCGCCTCGGTGTGGGTCCCGGCGAGGTGGTGGCGTTCGGAGACATGCCCAACGACCTGCCGATGCTCGCGTGGGCCGGCACGTCGTACGCCGTCGCCAACGGGCACGAGTCGGTGCTGGCCGCCGCCGACCATGTAGCCCCGCCCAACACCGAGGACGGCGTCGCGGTCACGCTCGCCGGCCTTTTCGGGCTGTGATGTGATGGGCCGGTGATCCTCCCGGTACGACGCGCCCTCGGGGCCGCGGTCTGCGCGGCGCTGGTCGGCGGCGCCCTGCTGGCCGGGTCGTCCTCTGCCCAGGCTCGATCCGTGGCGCCCTGTCCGCAGCTGAGCCTCGACAAGCAGATCAAGAAGGCCGACGTCGTGTTCCGCGGGGTGGTCGACAAGGTCAGGCCTGCGCACGGCAAGGGTGCTCAGCGCATGCGCACGTACAAGGTGACCGCCGACCGGGTCTACCAGTCGTCGCTGGTCACCGACGTGGTCGTGGTGACCGCCGAGGTCGGCCGCGCCTGCCCGCCCCCGACGCTCGCCCAGGGCAAGCGGTACGTCTTCTTCGTCACCGAGGAGGGCTCGCGGCTGGTGTCCACATCGGCGACCGCCAAGGCGACCAAGAAGCTCACCGCCCAGGTGGTCGCCAAGCTCGGCAGCGGCGTCCATCCGCAACCGGCTCCACCCCCGGCCGCCGAGTTCACGCTCGTCGCCGATGCCTCGCCGCCCAGCCTGTCGCGGTTGCTGGCGCCGGGCGCGGCACTGGTGATCGTGAGCCTGCTGGGGTTGCTCGTGGTCGGGCGTCTGGCCCGTCGCACGTCGTAGCGGGGCACGCCCGGGAAGCGTTGACGCCTCGATAGGGCTGATCGTCTCATTCCCGACCGAGGCGCCACGCTTCCCCCGGTTCGGAAAAGCGAGCGGGCACTGGGTCTGGGTGCTGACCGCACCCTACCCCCCAGCTCGGGCCAGGGGTAGGCGTATGCGGCGTAGGCTGGTCGGGATCCTTGCAGGTCTCCTGGGAAGCAGGTTGCCGTGGACAGGCACGACGACCAGACCCCGGCGGGCGATGGTCGGGAGCACACGTCGTGGAGGCTGGCGCGGGCCGCGATGGCGCAGACGCATGCGGATCCCTCGCTGTCGGGGTTGGCCGCCGGCTTGCAGCGCGTCTGTCGAGCGGCCACCGCGTCCCTCGGTCTCCTCGGCGCGGTCGTGCACCTGATCACCGGCGAACGCGAGGCGCTCGTGGCCAGCTCCGACGAGGCGAGCCGGCGGCTCGGTGAGCTGCCGTTCGAGGTCGGCGAGGGTCCCTGCCTGGAGGCCTTCGCTCTGGCGCGCCCGATCCTCGTGCCCGATCTCATGCTGATGGGACCGCCACGATGGCCGGGTTACCTCTCCGCCGTGGACGGACACGGCCTCCGCGCGTCGTACTCCTTCCCGCTCCTCGTGGGCGCCGTGCGCCTCGGCGTGCTGGACCTGTACGGCGCCAGCCCGCGCTCCCTGACCCCCACCGAGGTGTCGTTGGCCCTGGTGTTCGCCCGGGTGGCCATCGAGACCCTGCTGGACGGGTCGGACGGGTCGTCCGTGGCCCTGCTCGACGATCCCCAGGTGGGCGTGATGCACGGACGCCTGGAGATCTATCAGGCCCAGGGCATGGTGAAGGTCGACCTCGGAGTCGACCTGGCGGAGGCGTTGGCGTTGATGCGAGCCCACGCGTTCGGCCGTGACGTCACCCTGCTCGACGTGGCGCGCCTGATCCTCGACGGCGAACGCCTCCTCGGTCCGCAGGGCGGATGACGTGCGAACGCGTCCTTCGGAACCTACGCTGACCACGAGAGAAGGAATCCACCGATGATCAGCACCAGCCGTCTGTCAGACCTGTTCGTCGAGGTCGCCGACACGCTCGTCGACGACTTCGATCTGATCGACTTCCTCCACCACGTGGCGACGAGCGCAGCCGAGATCACCTCGAGCACCGCCGTGGGTCTCATGCTCGACGATCAGGAGGGGAATCTGCGGTTCATGGCGGCGTCGAGCGAGGACGCCCGCCTGCTGGAGCTCTTCCAGCTCCAGAACGCCGAGGGGCCGTGCCTCGACGCTCATCGCACCGGCGAAGAGGTGGCCGACATCGTGATCGAGGAGTCCGTCGAACGCTGGCCGGTCTTCGCCCCGCGAGCCGCCGAGCTGGGCCTGCACTCGGCCCACTGTTTCCCACTGCGGCTCCGCGACCAGGTGATCGGGGCGATGAACACCTTCCGCGCCGACGCCCGGGCGATGAGCCAGGAGGAGCGGCGCGTCGCCCGCGCCCTGGCCGACCTGGCGACGATCGGCCTGATGCAGGAGCGCGCACTGCGAAGGGCCGAGGAGCTGACCGAGCAGCTGCAGTTCGCCCTCAACAGCCGGATCGTCATCGAGCAGGCGAAGGGTGTGGTCGCCCGGACCCTCGACGTCGGCGTCGACCAGGCCTTCGGGATGCTGCGTGCGTACGCCCGGCAGCACCGCCTGCGACTGACCGACGTGGCACGCGACGTCGTCGAGGATCGGGGGGCCCTGCAGGCCCTGGTGGACTCCGCGACCTGAACGCCGCTAGAGATACATCCCGCTCTGGCCCGCCTCGGGTGGCCCGTCCTCCTGCTGGCCGGGCATCCCCGGTTGCCGACCGGCGCCGCCGCGAGCCGGGGCGCCGGGGAGGGCGCGCCGCATCTGCTCGAACTGGGCACGTGCCGACACCTGCTGGGCGTAGATCGCGGTCTGGATGCCGTGGAACAGGCCCTCCAGCCAGCCGACCAGCTGGGCCTGCGCGATGCGCAGCTCGGCGTCCGACGGTGTGCCGTCCTCGGTGAACGGCAGCGACAGCCGCTCCAGCTCCTCGACCAGCTCCGGCGCCAACCCGCTCTCGAGCTCCTTGATGGAGGACCGGTGGATCTCCTTGAGGCGGTTGCGGCTCGCGTCGTCCAGTGGCGCCGACTTCACCTCCTCGAGGAGCTGCCGGATCATGCTGCCGATCCGCATCACCTTCGCCGGCTGCTCCACCAGGTCGGTGAGCTCACGCAGGTCGTCGCCGTCCTCCTCCTCGGAGGGCCGGCTCACCGCGTCGGCCGGTACGGCGACGGGTTGGCCGTCGGGGCCGACGACGATCACGTGCTGCTGTCCGGACTGGTCCTCGGTCATGGCGCCCACCCTACAAACGCGCGGTGACGGGCGGGCAGGTCAGGCGACCAGCAGGATCTTCCCGGTGCTCTCGCCGCTCTCCATGAGGCGGTGGGCCTCGCCCGCCTCCCCGAGCGGAAGCGTCCGGCCGATGACCGTGCGGATGGTCCCGTCGGCGACCAGCGGCCACACGTGCTCCGCCACGGCGGCGCAGATGGTGGCCTTCTCGGCGACCGGTCGACCGCGCAGGTTGGTGGAGATCACCGCGGCCCGCCGTCGCCACAGGGCGCGGATGTCGAGCTCGGCCTTCGTTCCGCCCTGGAAGCCGATCACCACCAGTCGCCCCTCGTCCGCGAGGGTCTCGATGTTGCGGGCGAGGTACGACGCGCCCATGTTGTCCAGGATCACGTCGGCTCCGTGACCATCGGTGGCCTCTCGGAGCACCTCGACGAAGTCCTGCTGGCGGTAGTCGATCGCGAGCTCCGCGCCGAGCTCGGTGCACAGGGCGAGCTTCTCGGCCGACCCGGCGGTGGCGAACACCCGGGCCCCGAGCGCGGCCGTGAGCTGGATCGCGAAGGTGCCGATGCCGCCGGCGCCGCCGTGCACCAGGAACGTGTCGCCGGCTCGGAGCCCGGCCACCATCATCACGTTGGACCACACCGTCGCCGCGACCTCGGGGAGCCCGGCGGCCGTGACGAGGTCGACGCCCGCGGGTGTCGGCATCACCTGTCCGGCGGGGACGGCGACCCGGGTCGCATAGCCGCCGCCGGCCAGCAGGGCGCAGACCTCCTGACCCACCTCGAGCCCCTCGACCGACGTACCCAGCGCGGCCACCCGGCCGCTGCACTCCAGCCCGATGATCTCCGAGGCACCGGGCGGTGGCGGGTAGTTGCCCTGCCGCTGGTGGAGGTCGGCCCGGTTGACCGCGGTGGCGACGACGTCCAGGAGGACCTCGCCGTCAGCCGGCTCGGGGTCCGGTACGTCGGTCAGCTCCAGCACCTCGGGACCACCGGGCGCCGTGGGCAGGACCGCCTTCACTCGTCGAACTCGTCGTCGCTGTGATCGACGCCCGTGTCGTCGGGAACGTCGTCGTCGACGTCGACCGGATCGGCAGCCCCGGACGGGCGGTCCCACCCCTCGGCCAGCGCCTGGGCCCGGGCGGCCAGCCGCTCGACCTCCTCGACGTTCGCGTCGGCACATCCGGCGGCGTACCCGAGCAGGTACGTCGACACCGGCGCGGCCGGCCGGACCACGTTGTCGGCGACCACCTTCGCCAGGTCGAGCACCAGTGCCTCGTCGACCTCCGTGTCGATGTCGAGGACGTCACAGAGCTCGTCGATCCAGTCGTGCAGGTTCACGGGGCCAATCTTTCTGAACGGCGGCTCTCCTTCAAGTCCGATCGGGCCGCGCCACACCCGGCAATGTATCGCCCGCCAGCCGGAGCACGTCGTCCCAGGTGTCGATGTCCTCGGCCTCGTCCCCGATCGCGGCCACGTCGCGGCCGGTGCCGGCGGTCATCAGCCGCCGCATCGGACCGTTGCGCGCGTCGGACGGATGCGGGACGAGTGATGGCCGGACGGCACCGGCCAGCTGGCGACGTCCGGCCGCGTCGGTCAGCCAGGCCGCGTCCACGTCCTCGGCCGCGGCCAGGATCCGGGCGACCGTCTCGGCGGTGACGTGCGGCATGTCCACGGCCAGCACGACCACCCGGTCGTGGCCGTGCGCGAGCGCCGCGACGCCGGCCGCCGTGCCCGCCAGCGGGCCGGCACCCGGGGGGTCCTCCCGGGCGAACGTCACCGGACGCGCCACGGGGACCTCCGGCCCGACCACCACGACCTCCGCTGCGCCCGCCACCGCGTCGAGCGCGCGTGCCAGCAACGAGCGGCCGGCGTGCTCGAGCGTCGCCTTGTCGGTGCCGCCCAGCCGCGACGCCGTGCCACCGCTGAGGATCACCGCGGCCCAGGTCACAGGTGCATGGTGGCAGGCTTGGCCCATGCAGGTGGTGCTGGTGCAGGAGGCCTCGTCGCTCGACCCCGCGGACAACCGTGGCCGGCTGGCGTCGGTGGTGCCGGAGGGGGCCGACCTGGTCGTCCTTCCCGAGGCGTTCGCCCGCGACTTCGGCGACCCCGGCTCCGATCTCGCGCCGTACGCCGAGGAGCTGGACGGACCGTTCGTGACCGAGGTCGAGCGGGTGGCGACCGAGCGGGGCACGACGATCGTCGCGGGGATGTTCGAGCAGACCGGCGAGGCGCCGTACAACACCGTCGTCGTGCGCGGCCGCGCCCAGGCCGACTATCGCAAGATCCATCTCTACGACTCGTTCGGCTACCGGGAGTCCGACGTGCTCGCGGCGGGGCCGATCGAGCCGGCCGTGTTCGACCTCGACGGCACGACGGTCGGGGTGATGACCTGCTACGACCTGCGCTTCCCAGAGCTCGCCCGTCGCCTGGTCGACGCCGGCGCCGAGGTGATCGTGGTGCCGGCCGCCTGGGTCGCGGGGCCCCGCAAGGTCGAGCACTGGACCACCCTGCTGCGGGCCCGGGCGATCGAGAACACCGTGTACGTCGTGGGCGTCGGCCAGCCCGCGCCTCGCTACTCCGGCCACTCCACGGTCATCGGTCCGCTCGGCGACGTGCTGGTCGAGGGCGGCGACGACGCGACGGTCCTCACCGCCCGGCTCGACCCCGCCGCCGTCGCCGAGGCCCGCCGCACCAACCCGTCGCTCGCCAATCGGCGCCTGTAGCGTCACCGTCCGTGTCCAGGGCTGCTTCTCGCCGGCGTGCCGACCCCTCCGGGCGGCGGGTGGCGGACAAGCCGCCGCGCCGACCGGCCGGTCGCGTCGCGCACAGCCTGGGCCTGGTCGCCTGGCTGCTCCTCGTGGCCGCCTCGGCCGCCGCCCTGGTCGCCGGGCTGCTCGGGTACGTCGGCGACTGGCTCGCCGACGCCGGCGCGGTGGCGACCAGCACGGCGTACGCCTGGGGGCTGGCCGCTCGTACCGGCGGGCGGCCGGTGATCTTCTCGCTCCTCGCGCTCGTCCTCGGGGGCGGTGTGGTGGCACTGGACGACGACGTGCTCCGCAGCGGTGCCGCGGTGGTCACGGCGGTGCTCGCCGCGGTGTTCGCGGTGATGGTGACGGTGCCCGCGGTCCACTTCATCGGCACCGTCCGCGAGACGCTGGTCGCCCTGCTGGTCGCCGCCATCGGGTCGATGGCGACGTTGGCATGGGCGCCGGTCGTCGACCTCCACCGTTTCGAGTACACCGTGCTCGGCCTCTCGCTCGTGGCGTCGTTCCTGACGGTCTACCGGCTCGGGGCGGGCCTCCACGGTCTGGGCTCGCGTGGGGTCGTGACGGTCATCGCCGGCAGCCTGATGGTGGTGCTCACGGTGGGATACGCCGAGCTGCTCCGGCGCTACGGCACCCACGACCTGGTGGCCACGCTCGACGACGCGGTCCGCTGGAGCCACCACCACCTCGGCGCGTTCCCGCGCCCGATCGTCGCCCTGCTCGGCGTCCCCGCCCTGACCTGGGGCACCCACATGCGGGCTCGTCGCCGACAGGGCTGGTGGGTCTGCTCGTTCGGGGTGGCGCTGACCGCGCCGGTCGCGTACGCGCTCGTCGATCCCGGCCGCACTGTGGAGGACGTGGCCCTCGCCACGGCGTACGGCGCGGTGATCGGCCTGGTGCTCGGCTTCCTGCTGATCCGGCTGGACCTGCGGCTGACCGGTGGGAGCGGGCCGCGCGGGCGGCGCCAGGCGGAGGTCGACCGGACGACCGCGCTCCGCCCGGAGCCGGGTCGCACTCACGCCCTCTGGTGACCGACCACCCGGACGTATCCACTAGGTTCGGAGCGTGGCGCGCGAGCAGACGTTCCGGATCCTTGCGGAGATGGTCGCCAACGTGATCGTGGTCGAGGTCGCGGTCGACGACGAGGTGGCAGCCGGCGACCCGGTGTGCCTGCTCGAGTCGATGAAGATGGAGATCCCGGTGCTGACCGAGCACGCCGGCGTGGTGTCGGCGATCAAGGTCACTCCCGGAGACGTCGTCCAGGAGGGCGACGTCCTGGTGGAGCTCACCGCGCTGCGTTGAGCTCCACCGGCAGAGGGGGCGGGATTCGAACCCGCGGCTGACATCTCTGCCAGCGACCGCTTTCAAGGCGGTTCCGATCGGCCACTCCGGCACCCCTCCGAGCGCGACACCGCCGCAGCGCTGCCGTCGCCGGGCAGGAGTCTAGGTGCCCGTCCGGGCCGCCCCGGCACGAAGTGTCCCCGACGGTCATGGGCGGGCCTGGGGGGCAGGGACGACCAGAACGTCGGGGACGTCGGCGGGGGCTCATGTCGCAGCGGGCTACTCGGAGCCGCCGATCTCGAGCTCCACGTCGTCGTAGGCCAGGTCGTGCACCCGCTGGTGGTGGTGGGCGATGTCGACCAGCAACCGGTGCAACCGGGCGGCGAGGTCGTCGACGTCCGGCGCCACCAACACCTGTGCTGCCAAGGCGTTCAGCCGGGTGAGCAGCTCGTCGCGCTCACGCAGCGTGCGCGACGCTCGGGCGGACAGCCACGCCTCGCGGCGGTCCGGGTGCTCGCGGCGCAACCGGTCGCGCACCGGGACCAGCTGGCGGCGGACCGACCAGCGCCAGGCGCCGACGTTGGTGCGGCTGTGCCCGGGCCGCAGGAGATCATCGAGTGAGGCCGTCATCGCCGTCATAGGGGACCTCCCGAGTGTGAGCCACTCGTTGGTGGGGGTTGTGACGGGTAGTGCGATCCACTGTGGACCCTCCGGCTGGCCGGGACAAGGGCGAGAACCGTGCGGATTCGCCCGGCGAGCGACGATTTCAGTTGAATGAGCCGGTGACCGACCCGCCCAGCATGCCCGCCACGACGTACCGGCTCGCCCCCGCACTGGGCGTTCGGCTGGTCGGGCGGAGCCTGGTCACGCTGGCCGTCCTCGTCGTCCTCGCGACCCTGCTGGGCGCGCTCGTCGGCGCCGGCTGGGCGCTCGCCGGCGCCGTCACGGCGGTCGGGCTGGTCCTGGTCGCGGCCTGGGCGTGGTACCTGCTCCGCCGGGCCTGGGCGGTACGGCTGTCCGGCGAGGGGTACGCCGTGCGCCTGCTGGGAGGCATCGGGGCCAGCGCCGCTCCCTGGTCGTCGGTCGAGGAGGTGGTGGCCGCGAGCCCCGGTGGCACTCCGTGCCTGGTGTTCCGGCTCCGCGACGGCCGGGTGACCCGGCTTCCGGTGGCGGCGATCGCGACCGATGCGGACGCCTTCGCGCACGACGTCCGCCGTCGGGTGCGGGACGCGCACACGCCGGGTGGTGCCGCGGACACCCCACCACCCGCGTCCTGATTCGGTGGGCGTGCGCCACTCCTTGTAATCTGTGCTGGCTGTCGGGGAGGCGTCGCCTAGCCCGGTTTATGGCGCCCGCCTGCTAAGCGGGTTGAGGGTAATCCCCTCTCGCGGGTTCAAATCCCGCCGCCTCCGCCAGCGCGCACGGGCCTCGTCGCTGATGCGACGGGGCCCGTGCCCGTCCGGGTGCAGGCTGGTCCCGGCGGCGCGGTGGTGGCCGTTGCCAGGCCTGCTTGCAGGATTGTGCATTGCAACGAAATGAGGCACCGCCGTCATGTCCTGCGTTTCGCGTCTCACCGAGAATGGGTAGAGGGTGACCAACAGGTCTACCCCCCCGGGAGGATGTGCAACTCATGAAGATGATGCGGAAGGCGGTCCTGACGCTCGCGGCAGCCGTGCTGAGCGTCGGCGCGGTCGGCATCACGGCTCCGGCTCATGCCTACGACACGAACTGGCCCTGCCAAGGTTGCTTTGCCAAGCACCCCTGATGGTCATCACCTGACCGATGTCCCACGACGGCCCGCGAGCACGGCGCTCCCGGGCCACATCATCCCCGGTCGGCCGAGTCACTCGTCCTCGTGACCCGAGACGCCCATCTGGCCCATCGTGTAGCCGAGCTGGAAGCGCGTGTCGGCGTCGTACTCGGCCTTGAGGTCGGCGACGTAGCCCGCGAAGGTCCGGGCACTGACCCCGAGGCGCTTGGCGCTGACCGGGTCGGAGTGCCCCTCGATCAGCATCCGGATCGTCATCGCGCGCTGCTCGCGGGCGATGTCGTTCATCATCGTGCGCTCGGTGTTCGTGAAGGGCCGTCCGCGCTCCCAGGCCCGCTCGAACACGTCGACGAGGTAGGCGACGAGTGCCGGCTCCTGGACCGCGATCGCGACCTCGTCGCCGGTCGGGCCCGGGATGATCGCGAGCCGCCGGTCGACCACGATCATCCGGTTGAAGAACTCGTCGAGGGTGCGCACCTCGGCGCCGAGAGCGGTCACCTCGGAGACGTAGTCACGGGTCATCGCATGGCGGCGGGCGCTGTGCTGGTAGAGCGTGCGCATCCGTACGCCGCGGTCGAGGGCGGCCTTGTCGCGCTCGAGCGCGGACTTCAGGCTGGCCCGCTCCCGGCCGGTCTGCGGCTGCGCCGTCAGCAGCTCCTCCTCGGCCTCGGCGACGGCGCCGCTGATGAACACCCCGATCGCCTGCGCGTGGAACTCGCTGATCGGGCCGCGCACCGCGCCGGGTGAGCGCCGCCACGACTGCGAGAGCGCGGAGAAGGCCCGCGCCCACTCCGACGACTCGTTGAGCAGGTCGGCACCACGCTGGCTCAGCGGCGCGACGACGTGTGACTGGACCGTCGCCGGGTCGACGGGAACGTACAGGCCGTTCGGCTCGTCGTGGACCATGAGGTTGAGCGACGTCAGCAGCTTCAACGCGGCGTGGAGCTCGCCATCGGGCTGGATGCGAGGATCCGTGTCCTTGAGCCCGCCGCTGAGAGCAGTCTCCTCGTACAGCGTCGTCGCCCAGGACTCGAAGAGCTCCCGCTCCTCAGGACCGAGGTCTGCCACCGGTCACGCTCTCACCTTGCCCCACGCACGCATCGTCGCACATCGTCCGGCGAGTCATCACAGTCTCGGCCGAGCCGACCGTGACTGTGATGGTGTGGACGCGGCGCGCCCGGTCACATCCCGAGGCGCGCCTTGAGGCCGTCGAGCTCGGTCCAGAGGACGGCGGGCAGCTGCTCGCCGAACTTCTCGAACCACTCCTGGATCTGCGGGATCTCGGCCATCCACTCCTCCGGGTCGACCGCGAGGGCCATGGCCAGCTCCTCGTCGGTCATGTCCAGACCGTCGGTGTCGAGCGACTCCGGTGTCGGGACGTGCCCGATCGGGGTCTCGACGGCGGCGGCCTGGCCCTCCATCCGCTCGATCACCCACTTCAGGACCCGGCTGTTCTCGCCGAAGCCCGGCCAGAGGAAGTCGCCCTTGTCGTCGCGGCGGAACCAGTTGACGTAGAAGATCTTCGGCAGCTTGGCCGCGTCGTTCTCCTTGCCAACCGTGATCCAGTGGTTGAAGTAGTCGCCGGCGTTGTAGCCGATGAACGGCAGCATCGCCATCGGGTCACGACGGACGACGCCGACCTGGCCGACCGCGGCCGCCGTGGTCTCGGAGCTCAGGGTGGCGCCCATGAACGTGCCGTGGGTCCAGTCGCGGGCCTCGGTGACCAGCGGGATCGTGGTCTTGCGCCGACCACCGAACAGGATCGCGTCGATCGGGACGCCGCGCGGGTCGTCGTACTCCGGGGCGAGGATCGGGCACTGCTTGATCGGCGTGCAGTAGCGGCTGTTCGGGTGGCTGGACAGCTCCTCGGAGTCGGGAGTCCAGGGCTCGCCCTTCCAGCTGGTGGCGTGGGCCGGCGTGTTCTCCAGGCCCTCCCACCAGACGTCGCCCTCGGCGGTGAGCGCGACATTGGTGAAGACCGAGTTGCCGCGGTTGAGCGTGCGCATGGCGTTGGGGTTGGTGTGCTCGTTGGTGCCCGGCGCCACCCCGAAGAAGCCGTACTCCGGGTTGACCGCCCAGAGCCGGCCGTCGTCACCGATCCGCATCCAGGCGATGTCGTCGCCGAGCGACTCCACCTTCCAGCCCGGGATCGTCGGCTGGAGCATGGCCAGGTTGGTCTTGCCACAGGCGCTCGGGAACGCGGCGGCGACGTACTTGGTGACACCCTGCGGCGAGGTGAGCTTGAGGATCAGCATGTGCTCGGCCATCCAGCCCTCGTCGCGCGCCATCACGCTCGCGATGCGGAGCGCGTAGCACTTCTTGCCGAGCAGCGAGTTGCCGCCGTACCCCGAGCCGTAGCTCCAGATCGCGCGCTCCTCCGGGAACTGGACGATGTACTTGGTCTCGTTGCACGGCCACGCGACGTCGGCCTGGCCCTCCTCGAGCGGCATCCCCACGGAGTGCAGGGCGGGCACCCAGCGGACGTCCTCGCCGGCGTCGTCCAGCTCCTCCATCCGGCGGAGCACACCGGTGCCCATGCGGGCCATCACCCGCATGGAGACCACGACGTACGCCGAGTCGGTGATCTCGACGCCGAACATCGGCTGCTCGGCCTCGAGGTGGCCCATCACGAACGGGATGACGTACATCGTGCGGCCCTTCATGCACCCGGCGTAGAGCCCGCGCATGACCGTCTTCATCTCGTCGGGGTCCATCCAGTTGTTGGTGGGACCGGCGTCCTTCTCGTCGACCGAGCAGATGAAGGTGCGGTCCTCCACGCGCGCGACGTCCGTCGGGTCGGTGCGGGCCCAGAACGAGTTGGGCTTCTTGGCCGGGTCGAGCCGGGTGAAGGTGCCGGACGCCACCAGGGCGTCCGTGAGCTCGCTCCACTCCTCGTCGGAGCCGGTGCACCAGTGGATGCGGTCCGGCGTGGTCATCGCGGCGACCTCGGCGACGAAGTCGAGGATGCCCTGATGGGTCGTCGGGACCGGCTCCGATTCGTCGTGGGCGGTCGGGCGGGTCTGCGTGTCGGCAGTCATGTGCGGTGTGTCCCTCTCGTACGTCGCGATGGCCAGGGTGCCTGAGGCCCGAGAACGGCCATCGGTCCGTCTTTCGACGGGGTGAACGTGAAGTTGTCGCGATCGGCCGGCGTCGTTGTCGCCCGACGTGTGTGGCGCGGACGTTACCCGTGTCAGGAGTCCTGACATATTGGATCGATCAAGCGACGGTGACCCGAGCCCAGCCCTTGACGTGGGCGGCGCGTCGTGCTCACCCCTGCGGTTCGGGGGCAGCCTGGGCCGCCTCGCGCTCGGCGGGGGAGCGCAGGATGCAGAACTCGTTGCCCTCGGGATCGGCCAGGACGACCCACCCGGTGCCGGGCCCCCACTGGCCGCGCAGGTCGTGCACCTCGGTGGCACCGTGCTCGAGCAGCCGCGCCAGCTCCTCGTCGCGGGTGCCGTCGCGCGGCATCAGGTCGAAGTGGATGCGGTTCTTCACGGTCTTGGTGTCCGGGACCTGGATGAACAGCACCATGTGGTCGGTCTCCGGATCGCGGATCAGGCACTCCTCGTGCCCGGGCGCGTTGGGGTCGTCCTCGAGGTCGACGTACCCGAGGACGGGCTTCCACCACTCGGAGAGGGCGTAGGCATCGGCGCAGTCCACGGTCGTGTGCGAGATGAAGGAGGTCATGGGCCACTGTGCCCCTGGCGGCCGTCGCGGCTCAATGTGTGCGCCCGGTCCGGCCGGTCGGCTCACCGGAAGGGCGAGTACCGGACCTCGGCGAGGGCGCGCTTCGTGCTGAACGCACCCGACTGGTGGGCCAGCCACGGCCGGCTCACCCACAGGTAGCCGTCGACGAGCTTCTCGGCGGTCTGCGCGCGCCGGCTCGACAGCCCCCACGCCTCCGCGCCGACGTTCGTCGTGGGCGGGATGCCGAGCGCGACGCAGTGGCGCTGGCCGGCGGACCCGCACGGCCGGGCATACCCGAGTGGCTTGTTCGGGTGGTGCCGGTGGTACCACTCACCGGTGAACGCGCGTCCGTTGTCGGAGGTGTCGATCACGAAGTGCCGGTGCGGGATGCCGTCCTTCGCGAGCGCGGCGACGATCCTCGCGCCGAAGTCGATCTGGCGTCCCACCGAGTCGAAGTGCGAGGTGTCGAGCGCGAAGCCGCGGGCGTACTCGACCCCGGCCGAGCGCAGCAGCTTCACCGCGCCGGCCGGCCGGTCGCGGAACCAGTCGGCCGAGCCCATCTCGACGTAGACCGAGGTGTGCGGCTGGGCGGACAGGGTGCGCGCGGCGTACCGGAGCAGCCTCGCGGGGACCGGGGAGCCGTGCGGGACGCAGCGCAGGAACGGGCCGTCGGGCTGCAGCACGATCGCGGCACGGGTGGCGCCGAGGGCGTGGGCGACGGTGTCGACGTACTGCTTGTACGACGCGCGCTCGGCCTTGCTGGGCAGGCGCTGGCAGGCCTCTCCTTCCCAGGGAACCATCCGGAACAGGGTGAGCTGGACCAGCACGTCCGGGTCGCCGCCGGTCGCGTTGTCGACGTACGTCCGCACCTTGTCGGCGATCTCCGAGTTCGGGATCCAGGCGCCGAAGAACTTGGCCTTCGGCGTCAGCGCGATGGCCGCCAGCGTCTGCCTCTTCTCGCCCGAGGCCCGCAGGTAGGGCTGCCACGCGGGGTCGGCCGTGCCCCGGTAGACGCCCCAGGCGCGACCCGCGAGCGGGTTCGTCGGGTTGCTCGACGACGCCGGGCCCATGAAGACGGTGAGCGCGCTGGGAGCGGCGGGGTCGGCGGGAGCCGCCCGGCCGACGGTCGGGGTGAGCGCGGTCAGGCCGAGGGCGGCGAGGCCGAGCAAGGACGCGCAAAGGCGGCGTGACGGGGGGTTCACGGCCTCGACGGTAGGTCGCCGGCACCGCCTGTGTCTCGGAGTCGGGGAAACCGGGCCGGTGGGTCCGGAGCGGCTCCTGCGGACCGATCAGCGGGTGGCGACACCGATTCGGCCGGCCCTGGGAGGTCGGCTATCCTCGACCAGTCCATGTCGCGGCTTCCACGCGGCCTGGACGCTGCGCCCGTAGCTCAACGGATAGAGCATCTGACTACGGATCAGAAGGTTGGGGTTTCGAATACCTCCGGGCGCGCCAACGAACGTCCGGTCGGACAGCGGCAGGTGGCGCGGGGCTCCCCGGCTCGGGGGGTGGCCGGGTCTACGCTCGGGCCGTGGCCAGGAAGACCGATGACCGCGAGCCGTACCGGCTTCACGTCGGGGACTCGCGCGCGGCGTATCCGCACTGGCCCGGTCCCACCACCATCATCAGCGACGGCGCCTACGGGGTGCGCGGGTTCCACGGCGACACCATCGGGCCCGACGGGTTGGTCGAGTGGTACCGGCCGCACGTCCAGGCCTGGAGCACGGCGGCCCGCTCCTCGACCACGCTGTGGTTCTGGAACACCGAGCTCGGCTGGGCCACCGTCCACCCCCTGCTGGTCGAGTCGGGCTGGGACTACGTCCAGACGATCACGTGGGACAAGGGCATCGCGCACATCGCCGGGAACGTGAACGGCCTCACCATCCGCCGCTTCCCCGTGGTGTCCGAGGTCTGCGTCCTGTACCAGCGGCGCTTCTCGGCGGAGACCCCGGCCGGGCCGATGTCGGCGCAGGCGTGGCTGAGGTACGAGTGGCAGCGAGCGGGCCTGCCGTTGTACAGGGCCAACGAGGCGTGCGGGGTCCGGAACGCGGCGACGCGGAAGTACCTGACGCAGGACTGGTTGTGGTACTGGCCTCCGGGCGAGATGGTCGAGCGGCTGGCCGAGTACGCCAACCGGAACGGGGTCGAGACGGGCTGGCCCTACTTCTCGCTCGACGGGGAGCACGCGGTCACCGCCAAGGAGTGGGATGGCCTTCGCTATCGCTGGACCCATCAGCACGGCCTGACCAACGTGTGGCAGCGCGGACCGCTCCACGACTCCGAGCGGCTCAAGGGCACCATGACGCGGGCCGCGCCCCGCGTCTACAAGCCGTCAGCCGGCAGCTCCGCCCACTTGAACCAGAAACCGCTCGAGTTCATGGAGCGACTCGTGAAGGCCGTCACCGAGCCCGACGACGTGGTGTGGGAGCCGTTCGGGGGGCTCGCCTCCGGGTCTGTGGCCGCCGTTGCGCTCGGCCGTCGTGCCTACGTCGCCGAGCGGGACCGGGCCTTCGCGACGTTGGCTGCCGAGCGCCTGCGCCTGGCCGCCGAGGCCGCTGACCCCGACCGCGAGGAGGCGGCGGTTCAGGACTCGTAGAGCGACGACACGATCGCCAGTGCGGGGTCCCGCACGGTCGGCTCGTCGGACGTCAGCCCTCGGAGGATCTCGGTCCAGGCGGCCACGCTCCGACCCCGGTACTCCATGGCGAGGATCCTCGCCTTGAACGCCTCGATGCCCGGGTGGTCGATCCGATCCAGCTTGGCGAAGTTCGTCTCCTCCCGATACTCGAGGTTCTGCCGCAGCACCTTCACCATGGCCCGTGACCACGGGGTGTACGGGTGCTCCCAGCGGTCTCCGAGGAGTACCTGCATCTGGCCGAGTCGCTCCTCGTCCTTGGTCTGGACGCGGAAGCCCATGACGTTGGCCTGTTGCAGGTTGACGGTGCGATCGGTGGTGTCCTCCGGCTCGACGACCAGGTAGCTGATCGGCTGGTGGTAGTGCTCGTCCCGGACCCGGGCGACGTCCTCGGCGTCGAACAACGCAAAGTCGAGGATGGTCGGTGTCCCGAACACGATGTCCGACATGATCCAGGCAACCAGGATCACGTAGACGCGCTTGCCGATGAGGACCGTCTGGGACGCCTTGAACCGAGCCGTGATCTCGGTGCCGCACACGTACCAGGCCTTGGCCTCGATGCCATGCCCCGTCTGCGTGCCCCGGTACGTCAGGCCGGCATCCGGGAACCCGGGGTCCTGCCGCTGCCAGGACAGGCCCTCCGCGCCCGGGACCTCGGTGAGCGTCTGGATGACGGCGTTCTCCAGCTGGGTCGAGACGAACGGGCTCAGCTTCGAGATGTTCTTCGCGATCAGCACGGCGTCGATGCCGGCGCCCAGGCTCTTGACGGTGAGCAGGTCCACCGGGGCCGTCACCAGCGTCGCCAGCGCCTCCCGTGCTCGGGAGAACTCTTCATCGAGCAGGTCTTCGACAGCTGGCACCGCCGCATCGTAAGTGACCCAGTGACCCGGGCAGCACCGACACGGGGGCGCCCCGCGGCTGCGTGAGCGCGGGGCGCGAGTGGTCTCAGGCTATGACTGGTGGCGCCCGGTGTCGACGATCGTTGACGCATCCACTATCTGGGAGGGCGGTCAGTCGTCGTCGTCGCCCGACAGCACGGGATCGCGTCGGTTCCCCTGCTCCTCGGGCTCCTCGTCGACGCGTTCGGCCGCGTCCGCCTCGGAGACGTCCTCACCTTCGGGCACACCCTCCAGGTCGAGGGGCTTGCGGTGGTCTGCCATCTCGCTCATGGGTACCACGTACCCGCACGGTCCCCCGCCAAGCGCCGGGGTGCGCGTCGAGCAAGGAGATGGCATCCGCATCGGCCTGTGCGTGCTTGCTCGCAACCTCGTCTACGCGGCGCCGGGTGGTCCGACGCGCGGATGGTCCAACCGCGTCCGACGACGCCCGCGCATGCCGGACGCGAGCACTCGGGCGAGCACGGACGGACGGGCCAGGGAGGTGGTCGGCTCGGCCAGGTTGAGCACCCGGTTGAAGGTGCGCGCGAGCTCGACCGAGGTGTGGGTGGCCCTGACGACGCGCATGATGTAGCGGTTGACCTGGTCCGTCCCACGCGCCTTCGGCCCGGTGGTCTGTGGATGCAGGAAGTCGGCACCGACGGCGATCGCCCACGGAGCGTCGATGATTCTCGCCGCCCGGCGGTGGAAGCGTCGCGGCAGCTGCTCCGAACGCAGCCCCACCTCGCGCACCGTCTCGCCGAGCGCGGCGGCCTGCAGCGCGGCGCAGGCCATCCCCTGCCCGTAGATCGGGTTGAAGCTGCACGACGCGTCGCCGAGCGTGACCAATCCCGGCAGCGGGTGGCGGAGCTTCTCGTAGTGCCGGCGCTGACTGGACGGGAAGCGGTACGACGCCACGCCCGACAGCGGCCCCGCGTGCTCGACGAGCTGGGCGACGGCCGGCGACAACAGGCTGTGAGCGAACTCGAGGACGTCACCCTCGGTCGTCCCGGGGACGTCGCCGTGCACCCCCGCCAACGTGACCATCCACCGATCGCCCTCCACGGGCAGCGCGGCCGCGGCGCGGAACGACGTGGGTGGGGACGTGCCGCAGACCAGGAAGCTGCCCTCGAGGTCGCCTGCGGTGCGCGGGAGGAATCCGCTGGCGTAGGCGCAGTCGATCCGCACCCGGGTCACCGGCGGCGCGAGCAGGCGCGACGACTCGAGCTGGTGCGCGACGCGCGAGGAGCGACCGGAGCAGTCGACGACCAGATCCGCGCGACGCACCTCTCCGTCGACCACGACCCCCGCCACCCGCCCGTCGGACACCTCGACCCGGTCGGCGACGATGCCGTCCTCGATCCCGACGTTGTGCAGAGCCGACACTCGCCGGCGCACCACCTGCTCGAGCAGAGGGCGGGTCATGCTGAGCGCGGGGCGCCCCCAGTCGCCTTGTGCGCGGTAGCCGCCGGCCTGGTAGACCCAGGCGCGCGTGCCGTCGACCCAGACCGCGCCCAGCTCCGCGAGCTCGTCGTCGATCCCGGGGAACCACCCGACGAGCCGGTCCAGGCCGGCGGTGAGCAGCAGATGCAGGTGCTTTCCTTGAGGTACGTGCCCGCGCGGTGAGGGAGCATCCGCAAGCCGCTCCCGCTCCAGGAGGACGACGTCGTCGACGAGGTCGGAGAGCACCCGAGCGGTCAGCAGCCCCGCGACACTCGCACCGACCACGATCGTGGACGTCATTGCCGAAGTGTGGCCCAGCCCAGCACTCAGCAGAAGACCTGTGGCCCGGCAGCATCGCGCTGCCGGGCCACGGGGTCGGAGGGTCAGTCGGTGACCACCGCTCTCAGGACGTCGACCTTCGCCGCCGACCGGGCCGGACCGACGGCGGCCAGGATCCCGGCGACCGCGGCCAACGCGACGTACAGCGCGATCTGGGGAGCGGGGATCGCGATCGCCTTGATCCCTTCGTCCTTGAGCGCCTGCGACAGCGCCAGCCCGATCCCGATCCCGAGGGCGGCTCCGCTCAGGGCTCCGATCAGCGAGATCACGACCGACTCCCAGCGGACCATGGCCCGGACCTGCGCGCGGGTCATCCCGACCGCACGCAACAGCCCCAGCTCACGGGTCCGCTCGAACACCGACAGGGCCAGCGTGTTGACGATGCCGAGCAGCGCGATCAGCACGGCCAGCAGCAACATCACGGTCACGAAGGTCAGCAGCTGTCCGATGAAGCCGCTGGCCTCCTTCTCGAAGCCCTTCTGGTCCAGCACCTTGGCGTCCGGGTGGTCGGCCAGGGCGGCCGAGATGGCCTGCTGGACGGCCGCCTTGTCGGCGCCGGCGACGAGCGTGACCAGACCCGAGGCCACGAGCTGCGGACCGGCGAACGCGTTCTGCTCGGCGAGGCTGATCACGTAGTTGTCGCTGATCCACCCCTTGCCGTCGTAGATCGCGACCACGTGGAGCCGGTGCTTGCCCGACACCGCGAACTCTGCCGGAACCACCGAACCCAGCTTCCAGCCCTCGGCCGTGGCCGTCGACCTCGACACCATGACCCCGTCCTTGCCGAGGTCGGCGACCGAACCCTGTGAGACCTCGAGGTTCATGACCTCCTCGGCGGTGGCCGGGTCGACGGCCGAGTAGCTGGTGTTGCCGCCGTTGAAGTGCGCCTGTCCCCAGCCACCTGCCGACACCTTGTCCACACCGTCGACACCCTTGGCGGCCGCGATCACCGAGGGACTGAAGCCGGGGCCTTGGGCACTCGAGCTGGACAAGAACAGGTCCGCGTTCGTCTGGTCGGAGATGACGTCACCGAAGGACGCCTTCAGGGAGGAGGCGAACACACCCATGCTCACGACCAGGGTGAGGCCGATCATCAGGGCGGCAGCCGTGGACGACGTACGCCGCGGGTTGCGCAGGGCGTTCTGCTTCGCGAGCTCACCGGGCAGACCGCGCAGCTTGAGCGGCGTGGCGATCAGGGCCGCCAGCGGGCGGACCGCCAGGGGCAGGGCGACCATGACGCCCACGATGAGCGCGAGCAGCCCGACCCCGAAGATCCGCATGTCGGCCCCTCCGTAGAGGGCGGCGAGGATCCCCGCGGCACCGGCTCCGATGATGGCCAGACCGATGACGGCACGTCGCTTCGACGGCTTCTCGGCACCGGGCGTCGACTCGCGCAGCGCCTCGACCGGCAGCACCTTGGTGGCGCGACGGGCGGGTACGAGCGCGGCGACCACCGTGACGAGGGTCCCGACCAGGAGCGAGACCCAGATGGTGCGGGGCTCGAGCTGGAGGGAGGTACTCGGCAGGGTGAACCCCACCAGGTCCATCAACGTGGTCAGTGCCTTGGCGACGCCCATGCCGAGGACGACGCCTATCGCGGAGGCCGCGACCCCGAGCATGACCGCCTCGATCATCAGGCTCCGCAGCACCTGGCGACGCGTGCCGCCGATCGCACGCAGCAGCGCGATCTCCCGCGACCGCTGGGTGACGATCATCGTGAACGTGTTCCAGATGATGAAGGAGCCGACGAACAGGGCGATGCCCGCGAAGATCATGAACAGGATGCCCACGATCTTGAGGTCCTTCTGCACGGCGTCGGAGTTCTCCTGCGCGACGGTCTCTCCCGTCACCGCCTCGGCGCCCTGGGGAACGACGGCGCTGAGCCGCTTGGCCAGCTCGGCCTGGCTGACGCCGTCCACGGCGCTCACGCCGATGGTGTCGAAGTAGCCGGGGGTCCCCAGGACCTTCTGGGCCGTCTTGGTGTCGAAGTACGCCGACGTAGTGCCGCCGAGGTTCTTCTCACCGCCGAAGCCGACCGTGCCGACCACGGTGAACTCGCGGGTCGGACCCTGGAACAGCACCTTGATCGTTGAGCCGATCGCGATGTCGTGGTCCTCGGCGCTGGTGGCGTCGATGGCGACCTCGTTCGGGGCGTCCGGCGCGGTGCCGGAGAGCAGGTCGACGTCGCCGCGGAGGTCCTCGTCGGCCGGCATGTTGTACCCCATGGTGGGTGCGCCACCGTTGGTGAGGACGGCCCTGCCGTCGTTGTCGGTGAGCAGGGCGTAGCCAGTGACCGAGCCCTCGGCGTGGCGGACCCCGTCCACCTGGTCGATGTCGGTGAGGACCGCTGCCGGGATCGGCGCCCGACTGGTGCTGACTCCGTCGGTGGCGGTGTAGGGGGCGTGGGTGCGGACGACCGCATCCGTGCCCGCGGAGACCTTGCCGAAGAGCTGCTCGAAGGCGAGCCCCATGGTGTCGGTCAGGACGAGTGTTCCGGCGAGGAACGCGACGCCGAGTGCGATCGACGCCGTGGTGAGGACGAGGCGCAGCTTGTGCGCGATCATCGCTCGTAGGGTGGCGGTCAACATGGTCAGGCTCCTAGGTGCTTCATGTAGTCGAGGACCTCGTCGGCGCTGGCCGCGTGCATCTCGTCGACGACGTGGCCGTCGGCGAGGAAGATGACGCGGTCCGCGTAGCTCGCGGCGGTCGGGTCGTGGGTGACCATGACGACGGTCTGGCCGAGCTCCGTGACCGCCTTGCGGAGGAACCCGAGCAGCTCGGCACCGGACTTGGAGTCCAGGGCACCGGTCGGCTCGTCCGCGAAGACGATCTGCGGCTTGGACGCCAGCGCCCTGGCTGCGGCCACGCGCTGCTGCTGCCCACCGGACAGCTCCGACGGCCGATGTGAGAGTCGGCCCGTGAGACCGACGGTCTCGACGATGGAGGCGACCCAGTGGTCGTCGGGCTTGCGTCCCGCGATCCGGATGGGGAGGACGATGTTCTCCGCCGCGGTCATCGTCGGAAGCAGGTTGAACGACTGGAAGATGAAGCCGATCCGGTCGCGGCGCAGGAGCGTGAGCGCCTTGTCGCCCAGCGAGGTGATCTCGGTGTCGCCGAGGTACACCTCGCCCGAGCTGGGCCGGTCGAGACCGGCGAGCATGTGGAGCAGCGTCGACTTGCCGGAGCCCGAGGGCCCCATGATGGCGGTGAACTGGCCCTCGGCCAGTGCGACCGTGACGTTGTCGAGGGCCGGGATCGCAGCGTCCCCCGTGCCGTAGAACTTGCTGAGCCCCTCGGCCCGGGCCGCGGATGCGGTCGAGATCTGGGGAGTGTTGGTGATGACGGACATGTGTTCTCCTGAGGTTGGGCGCCACCTGTTCCAGCGGCTGTGACCAGCACACTCGAACGCCGCCTCGGTGCCCATCGGGCTGGGCACACGGCTCCCGGTGCTGTCCGCGTGGTGGCTGCGGGCGATCGTGCGGCCAGCCACACCGGGGGGTTCGGGAACTGCCCTCCCCGCTCGGGGTCGTGGAGGGCCAGACTGCGGAGATGACCTGGCTGCGACGGCTACGCCGACGATCTCGCCGCGAGTGGTGGGCTGCCGTCCTGGTGCTGTCGGGCCTGACGGCGTTCGTGGTCCTCGTGTACGTCGTGATCGTGCTCGGCGGCGGCTCGCTCGTCGGCCGCACCGCCTCGCCGAGCCTGCCCCTCGCGGTGCTGGCGACCGCCGTCGTCGCGCTGGCGTTCGAGCCGGTCCAGGTCAGGCTCGAGCACGTCGCGTCGCGGACGATGCACGGCGGACTCGCCTCGCCGTACGACGTGCTGAGCCGGTTCTCGGAGACGGTCGTGGGCAGCCATCCCGCCGAGGAGCTGCCGTCGCGGATGGCCAGGGTGCTCGCCGAGGGCACCCGGGCGGAGTGGTCGCAGGTCTGGCTCGTCGTCGGCGACCGACCCAGGCTGGCCGCCACCTGGCCCCCGGGATCCACCCGGGAGCGGGTCGCCGGCGACCTGGCCACGAGCGAGGTGGCCGGGCGGCGGTCCCTCCAGGTCCGGCAGGCCGGTGACGTGCTCGGCGTCCTCGTCGTCCAGGAGAGCGAGCACGGGCCACTCACGTCGGTCGAGCAGCGGCTCTTCGAGGGTCTGGCCCGGCAGGCGGCCCCGGTCCTGCGCGGTGCCCGGCTGCGCGCGGAGCTCGAGCTGCGCCGGGCCGAGCTGTCGGCGCGCGCCGACGAGCTGCGTGGCTCGCGGGAGCGGCTGGTCGACCTCCAGGACGCCGAGCGCCGGCTGCTCGAGCGCGACATCCACGACGGTGCCCAGCAGCACCTGGTCGCCCTCGCCGTGAACCTGCGCCTCGCGCAGACGCTCGCCCCACGGTCACCGGACCGGGCGGACGCCATCCTCGCCGGCCAGGAGCAGGCCGCGCTCGACGCCGTCGAGACGTTGCAACACCTGTCCCGCGGCATCTACCCGAGGCTGCTCGCGGACGGCGGGCTCGCTCCCGCGCTTCGCCAGGCGGTCGACAACAGCCCGGTCCCCGTGCAGGTGATCGCGCACGACCTGGGGCGGCTCGCGCCCGCCGTCGAGACCGCCGCCTACTTCTGCTGCCTGGAGGCCGTGCAGAACGCCGCCAAGCACTCGGGTGCCGCCACGATCCGCGTCGAGCTCCGGCAGGTCGCCGGGTCACTCGAGTGCGTGGTCGCGGACGACGGCAGCGGCTACGACGTCGGGACGACGGCCGCGGGCACCGGGCTGACGAGCATGCGGGACCGCATCGAGGCGGTCGGCGGCACGCTCGCCACCCGGTCGACCCCGGATCTCGGCACCCGGGTCGTGGCCCTGCTGCCGAGGGCGGGTGACTGACGTGCGAGCGCGCGTGGCGTGGCTGCTGGCCGGACTCACCGGGATCTTCTGCGTGGCCGACGCCGTGCTGACCGCGCAGTACCGGCCCCTCCTCTCCGAGGCCGCGGTGGCACAGCACGGCTTCCCCCTCGTCAACGGTGCGGTGCTGGGGTCCGCCGTCCTGGGGGCGGTGATCATCGCGCGCTACGAGCGCCACCCGATCGGCTGGCTGCTCAGCGTGGTCGGGACGAGTGCGGCCTTCTCGCTGCTGACCGAGGCCTACGCCATCTGGGTGGTCAGTGACGGCGGGCCGGGCTCGAGGGGTCTCGCCGGGGTGTCGGGGTGGCTCTCCGCGCTACTGGGCGGCCAGCTGGCGATCGGGGGTCTCGCGTGGATGTTCCTGCTGGCTCCGGACGGTCACTTCCTCTCCCGACGCTGGCGGTACGTCGCTGCGGTGCCCGCGGCCGGGGTGCTGTGCTGCACGCTGTCGCTGCTCGCCACGGACCCGACGACGTACGACCTGCTGTCCGAGGAGCCGGCCGGCGTCCGCGGCGCGCTCTTCAGCATCGGCTTCCTCCTGATCAGCCTCGGACTCGTCGCGGCGGTCGCCTCCATGGTGGTGCGGCTGAGGAGGAGCCACGGCGAGAGTCGCCGGCAGGTCATGCCGATCGCCCTGTCCGTGGTCCTGGTCACCGCCGGCATCGTGGCGCTCGGCGTGGTCGAGTCGGTCAACGGCGGTCGGCAGACCTGGGCCGCGTCGCTGCCGCTCTATGTCGCCTACCTGCTGATGCCGGTGCTGTTCGCGGTCGCGGTGCTGCGCTACCGGCTCTACGACATCGAGGTGATCATCAACCGGACGGTCGTCGTTGCGGTGGGCACCGGGTTCGCCGCGGTCGGCTACACCACCCTGGTCGTCGCCGTCGGCAAGGCCGTGGATCGTCAGACGAGCGGCTTCTGGCTGTCCCTGCTGGCGTTCGCCCTCGTCGCGCTGGCGTTCCAGCCGCTCCGTCGCTGGGTGGTCCGGTTCGCCAACCGTTTGGCCTACGGGTCCCGGGCCCAGCCCTACGAGGCGTTGTCGGACTTCAGCGACCGCCTCGCCGAGACGCCGGCGCCGGACGCACTCCTGCCGGCCGTGGCCGATGCGGCCGGCCGGGCCGTGTCCGCACGACGGGCCCGGGCGAGCCTGGAGGTGCCGGGCGTGGCGACCACGTCTGCTGAGTGGGGCGTCGACGACGCCGAGGGCACCGACGAGCACGTCGTCGAGGTGCGCACCGCCGGCACCCGGCTGGGCACCATCGAGGTGTGGATCCCGAAGGGACGCCGGCTCCGCCCGTCCGACGTACGCCTGCTCACGGCGCTCTCCGACCAGGCCGCCGTCGCCTTCCGAAACGCCGCGATGGAGAGCCAGATGGCGGCGAGCGTGGCCGAGCTGGACCAGACGACCCGTGAGCTCTCCGCCTCGCGCTCGCGGATCGTCGAGGCGGACGACGCGGCACGACGGACCCTCGAGGAGGCCATCTCGCGCGAGGTGCTGCCGCGGCTCGTGGCGCTGCCCGACCGGCTGGTCGTGGCCCGGCGCGCCGTCGCCCTGGGGGAGCCCGCCAACGGGATCGATCTCCTCGTCGCCGCCACCAACGACGCCCTCGAGTCGCTGCGCGAGCTGACCCGCGGCGTCTTCCCGACCCAGCTGTCCCGGTCGGGTGTCGAGCCCGCGCTCCGGTCGCTCCTCGCGGGCAACGGTTCGGCCTCGACGCTGCACGTCGACGCGTCCGTGTCCGGTCGGCGGTTCTCCCCCCGGGTGGAGGCGGCCGTCTACTTCTGCTGTGCGGAGGCCGCGCGCTCGGCGTCGAGCCTGTCCTCCCTGGAGCTGAGCGTGACCGGCGACGACCTGGTGCTGGAGGTGGCGGGGGTCTCCGCCGGTGAGGTCGACCTGCAGGCCATCGGGGACCGGGTCGGGGCGGTCGCCGGCTCCGTCACCACCGAACCCGCCCTGATCACGCTCACGATCCCGGTGCGTGCGGCACCACCCGGTGGGTCACCCGCCGGCCGCGTCCCAGGCCTCTGAGAGGCGGTCCGGGCCGAACACCGCCTTGGCGATGTACGACGCAGCGCCGCAGTCCGCGAGGTCGTACTGGTCCTCGTCGTAGGTCGACAGCAGGATCACGACCGGGGGCCGGGCGCCCGCGCGCAGACGCCGAGTCGCCTCGATGCCGTCGATGCCCGGCAGGTTGACGTCCATCAGCACCACGTCGGGGAACAGCTCGGTGGACATCGCCAACGACTCCTCGCCGGACGCGGCGGAGCCCACCACCACGAAGCCCTCGGTCTCGTCGACCACCGCGCTCATCGCCCGGCGGAACGGCTCCTGGTCGTCCACGACCAGGACGCGCAGATCCGGCATCGGCCACCTCCTGACGTCATGGTCCCGCGACCCGGTGCGGGCGGGGAGGTGGTTGGCCGCATCGCGGCGCGCGGTTGACCGCCCGGTCGCTCAGCGGCTCGTGGCCCCACCGGTGGCGTCGAGGTAGGCGAGCACCGCCATCACCCGACGGTTGACGTCCGACTCGTGGACGAGGCCGAGCTTCTGGAAGACCGTGCCGACATGCTTCTCGACCGCTCGCTCACTCATGAAGAGGGTCTTGGCGGTGGCCGCGTTGCTGCGCCCGGTCGCGACCTCCTGGAGGACCTCGAGCTCGCGGTCGGTCAGCCCGAGGAGGGCCGACGTGCTCTCGGTCGACCTGCGGGCGAGCAGTCCCTCGACCACCTTCGGGTCCAGCGCGGAGCCGCCGCGCGACACGTCGTACAGCGCTCGGACCAGGTCGTCGACCTGGCTCACCCGCTCCTTCAGGAGATAGCCGAGCCCCTCGACCCCGTCGGAGAGCAGCTCGAACGCGTAGTCCTCCTCGACGTACTGCGACAGCACGACGACACCGGTCTCGGGGAACTCGGCCCGGATCCGCTTCGCGGCGTCGATCCCCTCGGTGGTGTACGTCGGCGGCATCCGGATGTCGGTCAGCACGGCGTCCGGGCGGTGGGCGGCCACGGCGGTCAGGAGCGCGTCGGGGTCGGCGACCGTCTCGACCAGATCGATGTCGGCGGTCTCGGTCAGCAGTCCCGCCACTCCCTCGCGAACCAGGAAGTTGTCGTCCGCGAAGACGACGCGCACGGTCATGCCTCACTGTAGGCCCGACGCGCACGGAGCCCGCCACCGCGAGGTGGCGGGCTCCGGTCGAACCGGTCAGCGTGCGGCGGGACTCAGGTGCCCTGCAGCCACTGGTTGACCAGGTCGGGGTTGGCGTCGATCCACTTCTTGGCGGCGTCCTCCGGCTTCATGCCGTCCTTGGCGATGTACTCGGCCACCTCGTTCTGGTCGTCGTTGGTCCAGTGGAACTGCTTGACCAGCGTGACCGCGGGGGAACCGGAGTCGGCGAACTTCGTCGAGATCAGCTTGTTCAGGTGGTACGGCGGGTAGTCGCAGGCCACCTTGGCGGCGTCGGCGTCACAGCCCGGCGTGTACTTGGGCAGGTGCACCCGCACCAGCTTCATCTCGGAGAAGAACCACTGCGGCTCGTAGAAGTACGCGAGCAGCGGGGTCTTGTTCTTCTCGGCGCTACGGAAGCTCTGGATCAGCGCGGCCTCGCTGCCGCCGACCACGACCTGGTAGTCCAGGTTGAGGTTCTTCACCAGGGCCTCGTCGTTGGTGACGTACGACGGGTCGCCGTCGAGCAGCTGACCCTTGCCGCCGGACTCGGAGGTCTTGAACATCGAGGCGTACTTGTTCAGGTTCTTCCAGTTGGTGATGTCCGGGTACTTCTGCGCCATCCACGGCGGGACGTACCAGCCGATGATGCCTTCGTTCCCGGTCATCCCGGCGTCCTCGACGGTCTTCTGGTCGGTGACGTACTTCTTGACCAGGTCGGCGTGGCCCCAGTTCTCCAGGATGGTGTCGATCGTGCCGCTGGACATGCCCTGCCAGCCGACCTCTTCCTTCACGTTCTTGTAGTTGACCGTGCAGCCGAGCTTCTCCTGGGCCACAACCCCTACGACGTAGGCGTCCGCGACGTACCCGGTCCACGGGTTCACCGCGATGTTGAACGTCCCGCAGCTCTTGCCGGAGCCGGAGGTGGTGTTGTCCTTGATGCCGCCGCCGCCACACGCGGACAGCATCAACGCGGCTGCGGCGGCGACGCCGATCAGCCGGAGGTGCAATGGTCGTCTCATCCGTTTCCTTCTTCCCTGTGAGGTCCTTGAGGAGTGATGCTCGTCAGCCGCGGCCGTAGCGGGCGGCGGAGTAGCGCGCGACTCGATCCAGCATCACCCCCAGCGCGGTGATGGCGATGCCGGCGGCCAGACCCTTGCCGAAGAGCTGGTCCTGCGAGAAGCCCGAGACGACGAGGTATCCCAGACTGCCTCCGCCGACCAGTCCCCCGATGACGACCACCGAGAGCACGTACAGCAGGCCCTGGTTGGTGGCCAGCACCAGCGACTCGCGCGCCATCGGGATCTGGACCTTGAGGATCATCTGCCACGACGTGATGCCCGATGCGCGAGCCGCCTCGACGGTGGTGGACGAGACCCCACGGATGCCGTCGGCGACGAGCTTGGTCGCGATCGGTACGCCGTAGGCCACCGCGGCCACGATCGCGGTGAAGCGACCCACCCCGAACAGGGCCAGTGCCGGCACCAGGTAGACGAACGACGGGATCGTCTGGAAGGTGTCGAGGAACGGCCGGATCGTGACGTCCGCGACCCGGTTGCGACCCATGGCGACGCCCAGGACCAGCGCGATGATCATCACCAGGATCGTGGCGACCAGGGTCATGGTGAGGGTGATCATGGAGTCGTTCCAGAGGCCGGTCCCGAGGATGATCGCCTCGCACACCGCGACCGCCACCAGCGCCCGGATCCCGCCGAGCACGAACCCGACCGACAGCAGGACGAAGGCCATCAACCACCACGGCGACTGCGCCATCAGGTCCTGCAGCGGGTTCAGCAGGCCATAGGTGACGAGGTTCTTGAAGCCGGTCGTGAAGGTGTCGACCTGGTTGACGAACCAGTTGACGAAGTCGTTGATCTTCCGCGCGATGTCTCCCCCGAAGTCCCAGGACTCGGGGAACTGGGCCAGATCGATGTACTGCCGCGAGAGGTAGACGCACACCAGGACCGGAATCGCGACGACGCCGAGGCTGATCCGGCGCATCAGCGCCGACGGCCTCCTTCGACTCACCCGGGAGTCCTCGCTGGCCCATCGCGGCAGCCGCTCGAGCACGACGTTGGTCAGCATCACGCCCATCCCGGAGACGGAGGCGACTCGACCCTGCACGCGCTCGCGCCGCTCGCTGGCCGCCGTCGTGGTGCGGTCGAGCATGATCGCGATCATCACGATCAGACCTCCCGCGACCGCCGCCGTACCCACGTCGAGGTTCTGGAGCGCGTTCATCACGTCCTGGCCGAGGCCCGGCCCGGCGACGAAGGCCGAGATCACGGCCATCGACAGCGCGGCCATCGTGCACTGGTTGATCCCCACGACGATGGTGCGCCGGGCCATCGGCAGCTGCACCTTGCGCAGGAGCTGGCTCTGGGTCAGTCCCATCGACCCCGCCGCCTCGATGGTGGTGGCCGGCACGGTCCGGATGCCGTGCTCGGTGATCCGGACCAATGGCGGCAGGGAGTAGATGATCGTGAGCACGACCGCCGAGGACGCGCCGATCCCGAAGATCAGCGCCAGCGGAGCCAGGTACGCGAACGACGGCATCGTCTGCATGATGTCGAGCACCGGCGTGATCGCCGCGGAGAGCCACTTGCGGCGCGACATGGCGATGCCGACGGGGATGCCGATCACGATGCAGGTGACGACCGCGATCACGGTGATGATCAGCGTGTCGATGCCGTCCTGCCAGAGGCCGCAGAAACCGAAGAGCAGGACCGTCACGATGACCAACAGGGCCCATCGGACGCCGGCGGCGGCAAGACCGACCCACCCGAGCAGGGCCACGACGCCGAGCCATCCGATCTCGGGGACCGGGCGCGGGGGCGAGGGGATGCTGACCAGCTGCTGGATCTGGGTCACCAGCCAGTTGAAGAAGTCCGAGATGTTGCCGATGACGCCGTGGAAGAACCAGTTGGTCTGCGCTGCTGCCTGGATGTCGTCACGGAGGCCGTTGATCCAGGTGTCGAAGCTGTTGAGCTGCTGGAACGGCACGGCCAGCGTGTTCTGGCCCTTGAGCAGCGACCAGCCCACGACCCAGACGACCGCGATCCCGAGCAGCTTCCACCCGGTGTGGCGCTTGTCCCGGGTGACGATGCGCGGCTGCTCCTCCTTCGGGGGCGGGGCCGCTGCCGGCTCGGGAGCGGTGTCGACGGCGGTCACGACGCGTGCTCCTCCGCGACGACGACCCGGAGGATGTCCTCGTCGTCCACGACGCCCACGACCCGGTCGCCGTCGACCACGCGGACCGGACCCTCCGCGGCGAGCACGGCTCGAGCGGCTTCCCGGACGACGGTCTCGGCCGGCAGCGACGTTCCGCTGTCCGCCTCGCCGGGCTTCGCGTCGCGCATCACCCAGCGCAACGTGAGCACGTGGGACTTCGGCACGTCGGAGACGAAGTCCTTGACATAGTCGTCCGCCGGTGCACCGACGACCTCGTCGGGCCGGCCGACCTGGACGACCGCGCCGTCGCGCATGATCAGGATCCGGTCGCCCAGCTTGAGCGCCTCCGCGAGGTCGTGGGTGATGAACACCATCGTCTTGCCGACCTCGTGGTGGAGCCGGATGACCTCGTTCTGCATGTCCCGGCGGATCAGCGGGTCGAGAGCCGAGAAGGGCTCGTCGAACATCAGCACCTGGGGATCGGACGCGAGCGCCCGCGCCAGCCCCACCCGCTGCTGCATGCCTCCGGAGAGCTGGTCGGGGTAGCTGTTCTCGTATCCGGTCAGGCCGACGAGGTCGATCATCTCCTGGGCGCGGTTGCGCCGGACCGACTTGCTCTCACCGCGGACCTCGAGGCCGAACGCGATGTTGTCGACCACCTTGCGGTGCGGCAGCAGGCCGAAGTGCTGGAACACCATCGCCACGTGCTTGCGACGCAGCTCTCGCAGCTGCTGGTCGCTGGCGGAGGTGATGTCCTCTCCGGCCATCCGGATCGACCCCTGCGTCGGCTCTATCAGGCGGGTCAGGAGCCG
>DATAOY010000121.1:0-17171 GCA_036265495.1 Nocardioides sp.
GGGCAAGGCGACCGAGCTGGCGGACAAGGAAGGCGTCGAGATCCGCTACTACTCGGTCATCTACCAGGCGATCGAGGAGATCGAGGCCGCGCTCAAGGGCATGCTCAAGCCCGAGTACGAGGAGTCGACCCTCGGCCAGGCCGAGATCCGGGCGATCTTCCGCTCGTCGCGGATCGGCAACATCGCCGGCTGCATGGTCACCAGCGGCGTGATCCGGCGCAACGCCAAGGTGCGGTTGATCCGAGACGGCGCGGTCGTGGCCGACAACCTCGACCTGGCATCGCTGAAGCGCGAGAAGGACGACGCGGCCGAGGTCCGCGAGGGCTTCGAGTGCGGTCTCGTGCTGCGGAACTACCAGGACATCAAGGAGGGCGACGTCGTCGAAGCCTTCGAGATGCGGGAGATCCCGCGGGCCTGACGGGTGGGTGCAGGTTTCACCGCTGAAGCGGTGAAACCTGCACTTCCCAGCCGAAGTTTCGGCCAAGAAGCAACGGTTTCACCGCTTCAGCGGTGAAACCTGCCGAGAGGAATCGCATGACCAACCCCCGCATCCGGAGGATCGCCGACCGGATCCAGGTCATCGTCGCGGAGATGCTGGAGCGGCGGATCAAGGACCCGCGGCTGGGTTTCGTCACCGTCACCGACGTCCGCGTCACCGGTGACAGCCAGCAGGCAACGGTGTTCTACACCGTGCTCGGCGAGGAGACCGACCTCGTGAGCACGGGCGCGGCCCTGGAGTCCGCAAAGGGGCTGCTCCGTTCCGAGGTCGCCAAGCAGCTGGGGATGCGGCACGCACCGACGCTGACCTTCGTCGCGGACGCCCTGCCCGAGAGCGCCCGCCACGTCGACGAGGTGCTCGCCCGCGCCAAGGCGCTGGACGAGGAGGCCGCCGCCCGGCGCGTCGAGCGGTACGCCGGCGAGGCCGACCCGTACAAGAAGCCGCGCGAGCTCGAGGACGACGCGGGCGGCACCGAAGCCGACTCGCTGTGACCTCCGAGTCCGGCCTGGTCGTCGTCGACAAGCCGGGCTCGATGACCTCGCACGACGTCGTCTCCCGGGTACGCCGGCTCGCCGGCACCCGCAAGGTGGGCCACGCCGGCACGCTCGACCCGATGGCGACCGGCGTCCTGGTGCTCGGGCTCAACCGCGCCACCCGGCTCCTGGGGCACCTCACTCTCACCGACAAGAGGTACGACGCGACCGTCCGGCTCGGCGGCACCACCACCACCGACGACGCCGACGCGGACCTCGTCTCGTCCAGTCCGACCGACCACCTGTCCGAGGACGACGTGCGTTCGGCACTGTCATCGCTCGTCGGCGAGATCGACCAGGTGCCCAGCTCGGTGTCTGCCGTCAAGGTGGACGGCAGGCGCGCCTACGCCCGGGTGCGTGCCGGCGAGGAGGTCGAGCTGTCCGCGCGTCGGGTCACGATCCACGCGATCGACGTGGTCTCGCTGGACCTGCCCGAGGTGAAGGTGGCCGTGCACTGCTCCAGCGGGACCTACGTCCGTGCGATCGCCCGTGACCTCGGCGCAGCATTGGGCGTGGGCGGTCACCTCACCGCGTTGAGGCGCACCGCGGTCGGACCGTTCACCCTGGCCGACGCCCGCACCATCGACGAGCTGACCGAGTCGTTCACGATCACGCCCATCGCCGACGCCGCGCGCGCGTCGTTCCCGGCCCTCGACCTCGACGACGCGCAAGCGGCCGACGTCCGCGTGGGGCGCCGGCTGGACCTGGCCCTCGACACCACCACGGCCCTCTTCGCACCCGACGGTGAGTTCCTCGCGCTCTACCGAGAGGGTGAGGACGGCCGGGCGCGGGCCGTGGCAGTGTTCTGCTGATGAGCAGCAGCGTCCTCTGGCTGCGCCGCGACCTCCGCCGCCGTGACCTGCCGGCGCTCGCCGCCGCCGCCGATGCCACGTCGGGTGAGGTGCACGCGCTGTTCGTGATCGACCCGGTGTTGTGGGTCGGTTGCGGTCCGGTGCGGCGCGGCTGGCTGGCTGCCAGCGTCCGCGCCGCCGTCGATTCGTACGAGGGACGCCTCAGCGTCCGCGTCGGCGACCCGGTGACGACGGTCGCCGCCTTCGCCGACGAGGTGGGCGCGGGGTCGGTGCACGTCAGCGCCGAGACCACGCCGTACGGCGCGCGCCGCGACACCCGCGTCCGTCGGCGGATCGCCGAGCGCGGGATCGCCTGGGTCGCCACCGGCTCGCCGTACGCCGTCGGGCCGGGGCGGGTGCGGACCCAGGACGGGACGCCGTACCGCGTGTTCACACCCTTTGCGCGCGCCTGGCGCGAGCACGGCTGGGCACCACCCGACCGGGCCCCGCGCGGGGTCACGCTCGGAGAGGCCCGCTCCGACGGACAGGCGGCGAAGCGCCTCGACCGGGGGCTGGCGGAGTGCCCGGTCGAGCTCCCGACCGCGGGGGAGGAGGCGGCCCTGCGTCGCTGGCGGAGCTTCCGTGACAACCACCTGGCGACGTACGCGCATGCCCGCGACCGCCCCGACCGCCCCGGCACCAGCCGACTCTCGCCCTACCTGAAGGTCGGCGCGATCCACCCGCGCACGATCCTCGCCGACCTGGCGGGAGCACGGTCCGAGGCTGCGAAGACGTACGTCGACGAGCTGGCCTGGCGCGAGTTCTACGCCGACGTGCTCCACACCGAACCTCACTCCGCCTGGCGGGACCTGCGGCCCGAGCTGCGGTCGATGGCGTACGACGAGCCGAACGGCCTCGTCGACGCCTGGAAGGAGGGCCGCACCGGTTTCCCGATCGTCGACGCCGGCATGCGCCAGCTGGCTGTCACCGGTTGGATGCACAACCGGGTGCGGATGATCACCGCCAGCTTCCTGTGCAAGGACCTGCACGTGTGGTGGCCCGTGGGGGCCCGGCACTTCCTCGGGCAGCTGATGGACGGCGACGTCGCCAGCAACAACCACGGCTGGCAGTGGGTCGCCGGCACCGGCACCGACGCGTCGCCGTACTTCCGGGTCTTCAACCCGGTCACCCAGGGCAAGAGGTTCGACCCGGACGGCGACTACGTCCGCCGGTGGGTCCCGGAGCTCGCGCACCTCGCGGGAAGCAGGGCGCACGAGCCGTGGGCGGTCGGGGACGGCTACGACCACGGCTACCCCGAGCCGGTCGTCGACCACGGCGAGGAGCGCGCCGAAGCGCTGCGGAGGTACGACGCCGCCCGTCGCTGAGCCGGATCGCTGAGCCGGATCGCAGGACCGGATCGCTGAGCCGGACCCACGCCGTACGCCGCATCGCGCGCGTCGTTAGGCTGCCGGACGTGCAGATCTGGCGGTCACTGGACGACGTCCCGGCCGACCTCGGACGCACGGCCGTCGTGATCGGCAACTTCGACGGCGTGCACCTCGGCCACCAGCACGTCGTCCGCGAGGCGCGCTCGGCCGCGGACACCGAGGGGTTGCGCGTGGTCGCGGTGACGTTCGACCCGCACCCTATGGCGGTGCTGCGGCCCGAGCACGCACCGACCTCGATCACCGACATCGAGACCCGTGCCGAGCTGCTGCGGGACGCGGGCGTCGACGACGTGCTCGCTCTGCCGTTCGACCGGGACGTGGCGTCGTGGAGCCCGCAGGAGTTCGCCGGGCGGGTGCTCACCGATGTGCTCCATGCGGCCGTCGTGGTCGTCGGCGCCAACTTCCGCTACGGATCGCGGGCCTCGGGCGATGTCGCCACCCTCACGGCCAGCGGCGAGGAGCTCGGCTTCCGCGCGATCGGCGTTCCCCTCGACGGAGGCCCACAGGTCTGGTCGTCGACCTACGTCCGCACCTGCCTGGCCACCGGTGACGTGGCCGGCGCGGCCGAGGCGCTCGGCCGACCGTTCGTGGTCCGCGGTGTCGTCGTCCGCGGTGACCGCCGGGGGAGGGAGCTCGGGTTCCCGACCGCGAACGTGCCGACGCGAGTCCTGACCGCGGCGCCGGCCGACGGTGTGTACGCGGGATGGTTGCGACGGCTCGACACCGGCGAGCGCTTTCCGGCCGCGATCAGCGTGGGCACCAACCCGACGTTCGACGGGGAGCGCGAGCGGCGCGTCGAGTCCTACGTCCTGGACCGCGACGACCTGGAGCTCTACGACGTGGAGGTGGAGGTGTCCTTCGTGGACCGGATCCGCGGCATGGAGCGGTTCGACGGCGTCGACGCGCTGATCGAGACCATGCACAAGGACGTCCGGCGGGCACACGACATCCTCGGGCGCCCGGAGTGACCGATCGGCGACCGATCGTCGACCTGACCGACGCGGAGGCGCGGCGCGCCCTGATCCTCAAGTGGGGCACCGTCCCCGACGACGTGATCCCGGCGTGGGTCGCCGAGATGGACTACGCGCTCGACCCGGTGGTGCACGAGGCGCTGCTGCGGGCGGTGCGCGACGGCGTGACCGGCTACCCGGTGTCCGGGTACACCGCCGAGCTGGGCGAGAGCTACGCCGCCTTCGCCGCGCGCCACTTCGGGTCGGCCGTGGAACCCGGCTGGGTCCACCCCGTGGTGGACGTGACCGCCGGGGTGCGGCTGGCGTTGGACGTGCTCTCCGACCCCGGCCCCGTGGCGTTCCTGGTGCCGGGGTACTCACCCCAGCTGGACGTCGCGGCGCTGACCGGACGCACCCGGGTGGACGTCGTGGTCGATCCCGACGCGGACCGGGTCGAGGTCGACCTCGACCAGCTCGAGTCCCGCTTCGCCGACGGCGCCCGGACCCTCCTGCTCACCCAACCCCACAACCCGTGTGGTCGGGTGTTCACCCGCTCCGAGCTCGAGGGCATCCGCGACGTGGTCCTGCGGCACGGGGCGCGGGTCATCTCGGACGAGATCCACGCGCCGCTGGTGCTGCCGGGCGCGGCGCACACGTCGTACCTCGACCTCGAGGGTGCCCACGACCACGCGATCGCGGTGGTGGCCGCGTCGAAGGCGTTCAACACCGCGGGTCTGCGCTGTGCCCAGCTGCTGCTTCCCGACGCGGAGGCCCGCCGCCGCGTCGCCGGGGTGCCGATGGCGCGCAACGACTCCTGGTCGCCGCTCGGTGTGGTGGCGGCGGTCTCGGCGTACGCCGACGGCGATCCGTGGCTCGCGTCGCTGGTGGAGCGGCTGGACCGGCTGCGGGGGTTGCTGAGGGAGCTTCTCGGCGAGCACCTGCCGCTGGTGCGGATGCGGCCGTTGGAGGCGACGTACCTGGCCTGGCTGGATGTCCGCGCCTACGGCCACGTCGACCCGGCGGCGGTCGCGCTCGAACGCGGGCGGGTGAAGGTCCTCGGTGGACACGAGTTCGCGCCGGGGCTCGCCGGCCATGTGCGGCTGAACGTCGCCACCAGCCCGGAGCGGCTGACCGAGATCGTCCGCCGCCTGGCGTCCGCCTGGACCTGACCGCGCCCCCACCCGAGGGCTCGGGCGACGGCTTCGGCCACCGGCAGCGGCGCGGCTGGGGGCGGAACGGCGAGGATGGCCGCCGTCAGCGACGCGAGAGGTGCCGGGCCGGTCGGTGGCAGGCACGACGGAACGTCGGCACCCGCGGTGTCGCGAGCTGGGCGGCACGTCCTCGCTCAGGCGTCGAGGTCCCGCTCGACGAGCGCGACGATCGCATCCACGTCGGCCTCGTCGTCGCCGGAGACCTCGACCGTGTCGCCCTTGCCGGCGCCGAGGGTCATGATCAGCAGCGCCGAGCTGGCATCGACCGGGTCCCCGCCGGGGACCCCGATCAGGACCTCGGAGTCGAGCTCGCCGGCGGCCTCCGAGATGATCGCGGCCGGTCGGGCGTGGAGGCCGACGGCGGAGCCGACGACGACGGACTTGGTGGGCATGGGGTCTCCTTCGGGTGGGTCGTGCGGTTGGTCTGGGTCACACGGTGGCGACGTCGGTGTTGACCGGCCACGCGGTCTT
Organism: Nocardioides sp.; assembly: GCA_036265495.1. Classification (GTDB taxonomy): domain Bacteria; phylum Actinomycetota; class Actinomycetes; order Propionibacteriales; family Nocardioidaceae; genus Nocardioides. The sequence goes on from DATAOY010000121.1 coordinate 5,904, forward strand.
GGCGAAGACCACGGCCACGGCCCCGACGACGACGCCGGCGGCGAGGGCGATCAGGTAGCCGAGGATGTTGTGGACGGCGAAGAGCACGAAGATGCCGCCGTGCGGGGCGCGGACCGCGACGTCGAGCGCCTCGGCGAGGGCGCCCGTGACCGCGCTGCCCAGCATGATCGGCGGGATCACGCGCAGCGGGTCGGCGGCGGCGAACGGGATCGCGCCCTCGGTGATGAACGACGCGCCGAGCAGCCAGCCGGCCTTGCCGTTCTCCCGCTCGGCGACAGAGAAGAGGTTCGGGCGCAGCACGGTGGCCAGGGCGAGTGCGATCGGTGGCACCATCCCGGCCAGCATCACCGCGGCCATGATCTTCAGCTGGGGGGAGTCACTGGCCTGGCCGGCGACGCCGAGCCCGGTCGTGGCGAAGACGTAGGCGACCTTGTTCAGGGGTCCACCCATGTCGAAGGCCATCATCAGCCCGAGCAGGGCACCGAGCAGGATCGCGCTGCTGCCGCTCATGTTGTTGAGGCCGGCGTTGAGCTGGTCCATCAGCCAGGAGATCGGCTTGCCCAGGACGATGATCATGATCAGACCGGCGATGATCGAGGTCAGCAACGGGATCACCATGACCGGCATCAGGCCACGTGCCCAGACCGGCACCTTCCAGCCGGCGATCCAGTGGGCGATGACGCCGGCGAGCACGCCTCCCGCGATGGCGCCGAGGAACCCGGTCGCCGGCAGCGCTGTCCCGTCGGTGGCGGTGACGTTGAAGAGGTTGGTGGCGAGCCCGCCCATGATGAAGCCGGGTGCGATGCCGGGCCGGTCGGCGATCGCGTAGGCGATGTAGCCGGCCAGCGCCGGGATGAACAACATGAACGCGGTCTTGCCGATGATGAAGAACAGCGCACCGAGATACGCGAACAGCCCGGAGGCGAAGAAGCTCGTCCCGAAGAGCATGTGGTCGAGGCCGAGCGCCTTCGCGTCGGGCAGGTCGAAGATCGAGTTGTGCGCCGCGATCTCGCCGTACGCGTTGTTGACCGCGATCTCGTAGCCGCCGAACAGGAAGCCGAGAGCGATCAGGAGGCCACCGGCGGCGACGAACGGGATCATGTAGGACACCCCGGTCATCAACACCCGGCGGGTGCGCGCCCCCCACGACTCGCCCGCGCCACCGCTGCTCTCGCCGGCGGTCACCGATCCCTCCACCCGCGGGGCGTTCGGGTCGTCGGCGTACCGCAGGGCCTCGGTGATCATCGCGTCGCCGTCGTCGATCGGGCGCTTCACGCTCGAGGAGACGACCGGCTTGCCGGCGAACCGGCCGCGGTCGCGGACCCCGACGTCCACCGCGAAGATCACCGCGGACGCCGCGGCGATCGTCTCCGGCGGCAGCGGCTTGGAGCCCGCGGATCCCTGGGTCTCGACCGCGATCGGAACACCCGCCTTGGCGGCCGCGGCCTCGAGCGCCTCGGCGGCCATGTAGGTGTGGGCGATGCCGGTCGGGCAGGCGGTCACCGCGACGAGCGACCTCGCCGCCCCGGTCGTGGGCGCGGCCGGCACGGCGGCCGATGCGGTCGGAGCGGGGGCCTCGCCGACGACGTCCAGGACGAGGTCGACGACCTCCTGGTCGCTCCCGGCGTTCCGCAGCCCCGCCGTGAAGTCGGGCTTGACCAGTGCGCGTGCCAGCTTGGTGAGCAGCTGGAGATGGGTCGCGTCGCCTCCGGCCGGAGCGGCGATCAGGAACGCCAGGTCGGCGGGACCGTCCTTGGCACCGAACTCCACCAGGGGCTGGAGCCGGACGAACGCGAGCGTCGGCTCCGCCACGGCCGCGGTGCGGCAGTGGGGGATCGCGATGCCTCCGGCCAGCCCGGTCGGGGCGGTTCCCTCGCGGGCGATCGCGTCGGCGGCGAGCTGGTCGGGGTCGGTGGTACGACCGGCGTCGGCGACGATGCCGGCCAGCGCGCGGATCACGTCGTGCTTGTCGGTGCCGAGATCGGCATCGAGGCGCACGAGTGCGGGAGTGATGAGGTCGGACATCGTTCAGTCTCCTGACGGGAGATCGAGGCGGGTGACGTGGACCAGGTCGGTCTGCACCTGCCGGGGGTGGGGGATGGTCGTACCGGGCAGTCCGGCGGCCGCGCTGCCGTAGGCGACGGCGAGCGCGAGTCGTTGGCCGGGGTCACGTCGGGTGACGTCCCCGAACAGGTAGCCGAAGAGGCTCGAGTCGCCCGCTCCGACCGTGCTGACGACGGTCGTGGGCGGTGGCGAGGCGTGCCAGGCACCGTCGGCGTCGACGAGGACGGCGCCGTGCGGGCCGAGCGTGACCAGCACCGACTCGACCCCCTGGGAGACCAGCTCGCGCGCGGCCTCGGCGGCTGCCGCGGGGTCGGCCTCCAGCTCGTCGGCGTGGTGCCCGGTGAAGGACGCGAGCTCCTCGCCGTTCGGCTTCATCAGGTGGGGGGCACTGGTCGGGAGGGCATCGACCAGGGCCTTGAGCGGGGCGTCGCTGGTGTCGACCGCAACGCGGGCCCCGGCACGGCGCAGGACCGTGACCAGGTCGGCGTACCACTCGGAGGGTGCGCCGGGAGGCAGCGAGCCGGCCAGCACGATCCAGTCGGCACTGTCCGCGCGGCGTACCAACGCCTCCTGGAGCTCGTCGAGCAGCCGCGGTGTGGCCTGTGGGCCGGGGCTGTTCAGCTTGGTGGTCGTGCCGTCGGGCTCGGTGATGGTGATGTTCACCCGCAGGTCGCCGGCGTGCTCCACGGGTCGGCAGTCGATCCCTGCGGCGAGGAGCTCGAGCACGAACGGGTCGCCCTTGGGTGCCGGCAGGACCGCGATCGACGGCAGGTCGGCCGCGACGCAGGCGCGGGAGATGTTCACACCCTTGCCGCCGGCCTGGGAGATCACCGACTCGGCGCGCTGGACGGTCCCGCGCTCGAGCGGGGCGGGGAGGTTGACGGTCCGGTCGAGGCTCGGGTTGGCGGTGAGCGTCACGATCATGCGGTCGACCCGTTCATGCGACGACCACCTCGACGCCGGCCTTGGTCAGCGCCCGGCGGTCCGCGGCCGACACGTCGCTGTCCGTGACCAGTACGTCGATCTCGCCGGCCGCGGCGAAGCGGACGGCCGTGTCGATGCCGAACTTCGAGGCGTCGGCCAGCGCGACGACCTGTCGACCGCACTCGATCAGGGCCCGCTTCACGGCGGCCTCGTCGGGGTCGGGCGTGGTGAACCCGTGCTCGGCGGTGATGCCGTTGGTGCCGACGAAGGCGACGTCTACGCGCAGGTGGGAGAGCGCGGCGACGGTGTCGGCCCCCACCGCCGCCTGGGTCGTACGCCGGACGCGTCCGGGCAGCAGGCGCAGGTCGATGTGCCGCTGTCCGGCGAGCCGGGCTGCGATCGGGACGCCGTGGGTGATCACGGTGAGCGCGTGGTCGGGAGGGAGCAGGGAGGCCAGTCGGCTGGTCGTCGTCCCGGCGTCGAGGAGGATCGTGCCGCCCGCGGGCGGGAGCTGGTCCAGGGCGGCGCGGGCGATCCGCCCCTTGCTCTCGGTGTTGACCTGGTCGCGCTCGCGCAGTCCGGCCTCGATCAGCGACAGGGACGCGGGTGGCACGACTCCACCGTGCACACGGCGCACCAGCCCCATCCGCTCCAGCGTCGACAGGTCGCGCCGGACGGTCTCGGTCGTGACGTCGTACTCTCGAGCCAGCTGGTTCACCGACATCCGGCCGCGCTGGGTGACCAGTCGCGCGATCGCTTGCTGGCGCTCCTCGGCATACATCGTCAACGCGGAACTCCTGTCTGTGTATGTGTGGTTTTACGCCCGAACGTGTTGACTTGTCAAGTCGACCGTGGCAACGTGTCGCCATGAGCGACTCCCCGTCGGCCACCTCCACCCTGCGCGGCACCCCGGTGGTCCCGGGCGTCGCCTACGGTCCGGCGCTGCTGGTCCGAGGCGAGGTGTCGCCGGACGCGATCGCCCGCTTCGACGGCTCGGCGTACGACGAGGAGCGCGCGCTCGCGGCGTACGACGACGCGGCGATCGCCGTCGCCGAGGGCTTCGCGCGCCGGGCGGACAAGGCCTCGGACGCCGCCGCCGAGGTGCTGACCGCGAGCGCCGGGCTCGCCCGCGACAAGGGTCTGCGCTCGGCGGTGCGCAAGCGCCTGACGGCCGGTGACGACCTGCTCGCGTCGGTGCACGCGGGGGTGGAGCAGTTCGTCCAGGTGTTCTCGTCGATGGGCGGGCTGATGGCCGAGCGCGTCACCGACCTGCGCGACATCGAACGCCGTGTGGTCGCCCATCTCGTCGGGGAGCCGGAGCCCGGCGTCCAGATGCCCGACCGGCCCGCCGTCCTGGTGGCAGAGGACCTCGCTCCGTCGGACACGGCGACGCTGGACCCCGCGGTCGTGCTGGCGCTGGTCACCGAGCGGGGCGGGCCGACCAGCCACACCGCGATCATCGCCCGGCAGCTCGCGATCCCCTGCGTGGTCGGTACGTCGGGTGCGATGACGCTCGTCGCCGGCACGCCCCTCCTGGTCGACGGCGTCGCCGGCACCATCGAGAGCTCACCCGACGCCGACGAGGCCGAGCGACTCGTGGCCGCGGATCGTGCCGCGCGCGAGGCGCTGGAGACGTGGAGCGGGCCGGGTGAGACCGCCGACGGCACGCGCGTGAAGATCCTGGCCAACGTCGCGGACGGCGAGTCCGCGCGAGCCGCCGCCTCCGGCCCGGTGGAGGGCGTGGGGCTCTTCCGGACCGAGCTCTGCTTCCTCAACCGCGCCGATGAGCCGTCCGCGGAGGAGCAGGCCTCGATCTACGGCGAGGTGCTCGCGCCGTTCTCCGGTCGGTACGTCGTGGTCCGCACCCTCGACGCGGGTTCCGACAAGCCGGTCGCCTTCGCCACGCACGAGGGGGAGGAGAACCCCGCGCTGGGCGTCCGCGGGCTCCGGCTGTCGTTCGACAACCCGGATCTGCTCGTGCGACAGCTCGACGGGATCGCCGCGGCAGCGCGCGAGACCGGCACCGAGACCTGGGTGATGGCACCGATGGTGGCGACCGTGGCCGAGGCCGCCGAGTTCGCAGCGGCCGTGCGGGAGCACGGGCTGAGGCCGGGCGTGATGGTCGAGGTGCCGTCGGCGGCGCTGCTGGCGCACCGGATGCTCGAGGTCGTCGACTTCCTCTCGATCGGCACCAACGACCTCACCCAGTACACGATGGCCGCCGACCGGATGGCCACCGACCTCGCCCACCTCACCGACGCGTGGCAGCCGGCCGTGCTCCAGCTGATCGCGATCACCGCGGAGGCCGGGAAGCAGGCGGGCAAGCCGGTCGGCGTGTGTGGTGAGGCCGCGGCCGACCCGCTGCTCGCGTGCGTCCTGGTCGGGATGGGCATCACGTCGCTGTCGATGGCCTCGGCCGCCGTGCGCCCGGTGGGCGCACGGCTGGCGTCGGCCACCATGGACCACTTCGAGGAGGCCGCCGAGGCGGCCCTGGCCGCGAGCGACCCGGCGTCCGCCCGCGACGCCGTCCGCCGGGTGCTCGGCGCCTGAGGACGGAAGCGAGGCCGCACGACCGTCGCGGCCGGCAGGCCGGGAGCCCGCAGCCACGCCGAGTTGGTGGCTAGCGCGGAGCAGCGGTCTCGACCGTCACCGCGACGCCGCTGAGTGCGGCGTTGCCCGACAGGTCCACCAGGTCGGGGTCCGTGAGGTCGTTGATGGAGACCCCGGGGAGCTTGCTGGCGTTCCGCAGCCTCGTGCCGTCCACCCGGTGGCCATAGCCGTGGGGGAGTGAGACGACCCCCGGCATCATGTCGTCGGTCCCGACGACCTCGACCCGCACGCACCCGACCCGCGACGAGACCGTCACCAACGCGCCGTCCTCGATGCCACGTGACGCGAGGTCGTCGGGGTGCATCAGCAGCTGGTGCCGCGGCTTGCCGCGGGTGAGTCGCGTGGAGTTGTGGAACCACGAGTTGTTGTCCTGGCGGTGCCGCCGGCCGATCAGCACCAGCGCGTCGCCCGGCCGGTCGTCGAGCCACGCCCGGAGCCGGTCGAGGTCGCCGACCAGCAGCGCGGGCACCAGGTCGATGCGATGGTCCTCGGTCTGGAGTCGCTCGGGCATGGTCGGCCGCAGCGGCCCCAGGTCGACGCCCTCGGGGTGCCTGCGCAGCCGGCGCAACGACACCCGCCGGCCGGCCCGGAGCAGGAGCGCCAGCTGGGCGGTGGGGCTCACCGCCATCCGGGCGCGGCGCACCAGCTGGACCCTGAGCCGGTCGGGCCGGGTCAGCCGCGCCTCGAGCCGCGTCGTCAGGTCCCGGAAGATCTCCCAGTCGTGGCGGGCACCGTCGGGTCTGGCGAAGACAGCCGGGCTGAACCGCGCGGTGTTGCGGATCGCCAGCGAGTGGAACACCAGGTCGTAGTGGTCGCGCTCGAGCGCCGTCGTGGGCGGCAGGATCACGTCGGCGTGACGCGTCGTCTCGTTGAGGTACAGGTCGATCGCGACCATGAACTCCAGCGAGTCGAGAGCCTCGCCGAGCCGCCGGCCGTCGGGGGTCGAGAGCACCGGGTTGCCGGCGATCGTCACGAACGCCCGGATCCGTCCGTCGCCCGGGGTCTCGATCTCCTCCCGCATGCAGGCGGCCGGGAGCTCTCCGCCGTACTCGGGGAGGCCTCGCACGCGGCTGCGGTACCGGTCGTAGTGACCGGCGCCGACGAACCGCCTCAGGTCGACCGCGGGCTCGGGGAACATCACGCCGCCCGGCCGGTCGAAGTGGCCGCTCAGGAGGTTGAGGCAGGTGATCGCCCAGTGACACAGGGAGCCGAAGCCGGTGGTCGAGACCCCGACGCGTCCGTACGCCGCGGCGCCGTCGGCCGCGCAGAGCTCCCGGACGATCCGCACGATCACCTCGGCCGGGACCCCGCTGACCTCCTCGGCGCGCTCCGGCGGGAAGTCCGCCACCAGTCGACGCAGGTCGTCGACGCCGTCGACGTACGCGGGCGGGCGCGCCAACCCCTCGGCGAGCACCGTGTGCAGCATCGAGAGAAGCACCACCACGTCTGATCCGGGACGCACGAAGTGGTGCTCGGTGGCGATCGCCGCGGTCTCGGTGCGGCGCGGGTCGAGGACCACGATGGAACCGCCGCGCTCCTTGATGGCGCGAGCTCGCGCCGGGAAGTCCGGCGAGGTCATCAGCGAGCCGTTCGACGCCATCGGGTTAGCGCCGAGCACGAGGAGGTACGACGTGCGGTCCAGGTCGGGGATCGGGATCAGCAGCTGATGGCCGAACAGCTGCCACGCCACCAGCTGCGCCGGTGCCTGGTCGACCGTCGTGGCGCTGAACCGGTTGCGCGTGCGCAGCGCCTTCACGAACGGGACGCCGTGCGTGGCCGAGGCGAGGGCGTGGACGTTCGGGTTGCCCAGATAGACCCCCACGGCGTCGCGGCCGTGCCGGTTGAGCGTCTCGGCGAGACGGCGCGCGACCAGGTCGAGCGCCTCGTCCCACTCGACCTCCTCCCAGTCCCCGTCCCGGCGCACGATCGGCCGGCGGAGCCGGTCGGGGTCGTCGTACACGTCGGCGAGCGCGACGCCCTTGGCACAGATGTAGCCGCGCGAGAACGGGTCGTCCGGGTTGCCCCGCACCGCCGTCACGCGGCCGTCGGTCAGGGTGAGCTCGAGGCCGCAGATCGCCTCGCACAGGTTGCAGGCGGTCAGCCGCCTCCCGGTGAAGCCGGGAGGGACGGGCGGATCCGACAGCCGCACGGGAGATCGCACCCGCCGAGTCTCCCGTACCACTGGGGACCAGAACAGCCGCCAGGCCCGCCCGCCCGCGCTCGCGCGCCCGCTCCCGTCATTTTGGGTGGGCCCGGGTACCGCTGTTAACCTCGTGCGGTTGCCGTGCAACGGCCGCGGATCGAGAGTGCCCGGGTGAACAGGCCCCGGCGCGCCGCGCAACGGACAGGGCCCTGGTGGCCGGAAGGAGCCCGCATGTCGATCGGTACCGACGCGGAGACCAAGCAGAAGATCATCGCGCAGTACGCGACGAACGAGGGCGACACCGGTTCGCCCGAGGTGCAGATCGCGCTGCTCAGCCACCGCATCAGCCACCTGACGGAGCACCTGAAGGAGCACAAGCACGACCACCACACGCGTCGTGGGCTGCTGCTGCTCGTGGGTCAGCGCCGTCGGCTGCTGAACTACCTGAACAAGACCGACATCGAGCGCTACCGCTCGATCATCGAGCGTCTCGGCCTGCGCCGGTGACGCGGAGCGGCTGCCCGTCCGGGTGGCCGCTCCTTCCACGTTCCGGGAGCCTCGGCACCGGATCCATCGGCCGCTAGGGTCGATCCACAACTGAACAAGCAACCGAACCAGGAGCGGCCCGCACACGTCGGCCCGGTCCTCGGTAGTGATCTTCGGACGTCGCCCCTTCGGGGCCGGCCGCGGATCTCGATCGAAGACCGGCCGGACTCTCGAGAGACCGAGCTGCGGGCGTTTCGCGGGGTCGCTCCGCGAAGAGAAAGGACAGGGCACGCCGCCCATGTCTGTTTCATCCGAACAACCCATCATTTCCGCCGTCGAGACCGTGATCGACAACGGTCGCTTCGGCCAGCGCACCGTCAAGTTCGAGACCGGGTTCCTTGCCCGGCAGGCCGCCGGCTCCGTCACGGCGTACCTCGACGACGAGACGATGCTGCTGTCGGCCACCACGGCCGGCAAGCAGCCCAAGGACCAGTTCGACTTCTTCCCGCTCACCATCGACGTGGAGGAGCGGATGTACGCCGCGGGCCGGATCCCCGGCTCGTTCTTCCGTCGTGAGGGTCGTCCCAGCGAGGACGCCATCCTCACCTGCCGCCTGATCGACCGCCCGCTGCGCCCGACCTTCACCAAGGGTCTGCGCAACGAGGTGCAGGTCGTGATCACCGTGCTGGCGCTCGACCCCGACACGCCGTACGACGTGCTCGCGATCAACGCCGCGTCGATGTCGACCCAGCTGTCCGGCCTGCCGTTCTCCGGCCCCGTCGGCGGCGTCCGGGTCGCCCTGATCGAGGGCCAGTGGGTGGGCTTCCCGACCCACAGCCAGCTGGAGGACGCCGTCTTCGACATGGTCATCGCCGGTCGGGTCACCGACACCGGCGACGTCGCGATCATGATGGTCGAGGCCGAGTCGACCGAGTCCACGTGGAACCTCGTCCAGTCCGGCACCCAGGCGCCGACCGAGGAGGTCGTCGCCGGCGGCATGGAGGCGGCCAAGGTCTTCATCAAGCAGCTGTGCGAGGCCCAGCAGGAGCTGGCCAAGCAGGCCGCGAAGCCGGTCGAGGAGTTCCCGATCTTCCTGGACTACCAGGACGACGTCTACGCCGCGGTCGAGAGCGCCGTGAAGGACGACACCGCCCAAGCGCTCACCATCGGCGACAAGCTCGAGCGCGAGGGTCGCCTCGACGAGATCAAGGCCGGGCTGCTCGAGAGGATCGGCCCCGACTTCGAGGGTCGCGAGAAGGAGATCGGCGCGGCGTTCCGCTCGTTGAACAAGTCGCTGGTCCGCGAGCGCGTGCTCCGCGACAAGGTCCGCATCGACGGCCGGGGCCTGGCCGACATCCGTCCGCTGCACGCCGAGGTCGGCGTGCTGCCGCGGGTGCACGGCTCGGCGTTGTTCGAGCGCGGTGAGACCCAGATCCTGGGCGTGACCACGCTGAACATGCTGACGATGGTGCAGAAGCTCGACACGCTCTCCCCGGAGACCGAGCGCCGCTACCTGCACAACTACAACTTCCCGCCGTACTCCACCGGTGAGACGGGCCGGGTCGGCTCGCCGAAGCGCCGCGAGATCGGTCACGGCGCCCTGGCCGGCCGCGCCCTGATGCCGGTGCTGCCGACCAAGGAGGAGTTCCCCTACGCGATCCGGCAGGTGTCGGAGGCCCTGGGCTCGAACGGCTCGACGTCGATGGGCTCGGTCTGCGCGTCCACGATGTCGCTGCTGCAGGCCGGCGTTCCGCTGCGGGCTCCGGTCGCGGGCATCGCGATGGGCCTGATCTCGGGCGAGGTCGACGGCGAGACGCAGTACGTCGCCATCACCGACATCCTCGGCGCCGAGGACGCCTACGGCGACATGGACTTCAAGGTCGCCGGCACCAAGGAGTTCGTCACCGCGCTCCAGCTCGACACCAAGCTCGATGGCATCCCGGCCGAGGTCCTCGCCCGGGCGCTGACCCAGGCCAAGGACGCGCGGCTGACGATCCTGGACGTGATGGCCGAGGCCATCGACGGGCCCGAGGAGATGTCGGTCAACGCCCCGCGGATCATCAGCATCCGGGTGCCCGTCGACAAGATCGGCGAGGTCATCGGCCCCAAGGGCAAGGTGATCAACCAGATCCAGGACGACACCGGCGCCCAGCTGTCCATCGAGGACGACGGCACGGTCTACATCGGTGCGACCAACGGCGAGGCGGCCGAGGCCGCGCGCGCCGCGGTCAACGCGATCGCCAACCCGACCATGCCCGAGGTCGGCGAGCGCTACCTGGGCACCGTCGTCAAGACCACCAACTTCGGTGCGTTCGTGTCCCTGCTCCCGGGCAAGGACGGCCTGCTCCACATCACCAAGCTCCGCGCTCTGGTGGGCGGCAAGCGGGTCGAGAACGTCGACGACGTGGTGTCGGTCGGCCAGAAGATCCAGGTCGAGATCGCCGAGGTCGACGACCGCGGAAAGCTGTCCCTGGTCCCGGTCGTCGAGGAGTCCTCGAGCGACGCCGGCGAGCAGCCGGAGCCGGCCACCCCGGAGTCGACCGAGGCCGCATCCCAGGTCACCGAGTGACCCGCCGGTGACCCACCAGGCAACCGCGACGACCGGCCGGCAGCCCGCTGCCGGCCGGTCGTCGGTTACCCAGTCCTCGGGGTCCCACTCGTCGGCCAAGCCCACCGGTACGACGCGGACCCTGCTCAAGGAGGACGGCGGCGTCATCCGTCGTACGACGCTGCCCAGCGGCCTGCGCGTCATCTCCGAGCAGGTGCCCGGCCAACGCTCGGCGACGATCGGCGTCTGGGTCGGCGTGGGCTCGCGGGACGAGTCCCCGGCCCTGCACGGCTGCTCGCACTTCCTGGAGCACCTCTTGTTCAAGGGCACGCCGGAGCGGTCCGCCCTCGAGATCTCGATCGCGCTCGACGCGGTCGGCGGCGAGTTCAACGCCTTCACCGCCAAGGAGTACACCTGTTTCCACGCGCGGGTGCTCGACGAGGACCTCCCGCTGGCGGTCGACGTGCTCGGCGACATGATCACCTCGTCGCTG
>DATAOY010000122.1:0-26184 GCA_036265495.1 Nocardioides sp.
GGCCCGCTGAAGGATTGGCGGGGAAGTGTGAGTTCCTGCGGGGCGGGCCTACCAATGGCCGGGCAGTGGCCCGCCGTACCAGTGCTCGACGAGTGACCGGCTGATCGAGACGCCACCGGGGAGCACGAGCGTGCCGGCAACGGCCTCGTCCCTCATCTGCCTCCGGGTGAACCAGCGCGCGTCCTGGATCTCGCGGCCGTCCACCGCGATCGCGTCGGACGAGGCGCGACCCAGGAAGCCCAGCATCAGGCTGGCCGGCAGCGGCCAGGGCTGGTTCCCGAAGTAGGTGACCTCCCCCACGACGACGCCGGTCTCCTCGGCGACCTCGCGGCGTACGGCGTCCTCGAGGGTCTCGCCGGGCTCGAGGAACCCCGCCAGTGTCGAGTAGCGTCCGGCAGGCCACGCGTCCTGACGCCCGAGCAGCAGGGCCTCGTCGTCGGATCCCGGCTCGCCCCGGGTGATCGCCATGATGACAGCCGGGTCGGTGCGCGGAAACTGGCGGCGGTGGCACTCCACGCACTCGAGCTCGTGGCCCGCCATCCGCACCTCCAGTCGACCACCGCAGCGCGGACAATGCCGGGTGGCGAACAGCCACTCGGCGAGCCCGATCGCGTGGAAGACCAGCGGCGCCTGCTCGACCCCGGCACCGGCCAGGTGTGGCAGCAGGTCGCGGATGCCGACCCAGCCGTCCCCCTCGGCGTACGACGCGTCGACGACGTAGGCGAACCACACCCGCCCGTCGCGCTGCCCCAGCAGGACCCGCGTGCCCTCGACCGGGACCTGCGCGGTGGGCACCCACGGAACCGTGTCGTCGACCGGCTTGACCCGGCTGCCGGCCACCACCAGCACCCGCGTCTCGGGCGCGGCCCACGCCTCGGCCAGCCAGCCCTCGTCCATCCGGCGCTCCCCCGCCCGGTCGTGCGGATCCATGGCCAGCTCCAGGTGCGGGAACGTCACGTCCAGCAGGCTATCCACGGGACGTTCACACGGTTCGCACAGGTCCGGGGCAGTATGTTCGCCGCACCGACACCGCCAGACTCGCACGCCCGACCGCCCGTGGAGAGACCGATGACCGCCGCCGCCCGCCGCCTGGTCGCCTACGTGCTGCCGGTGCACGACGAGGCCGCCGGCATCGAGGCCTTCCACGGCTCCCTGGTGACGGCAACGAACCAGCGGCCGGACCTCGACTTCGAGTTCGTGTACGTCGACGACGGCAGCCGGGACGGCTCGCTCGACCTGCTCCTCGAGCTGCGCACGGCCGACGAACGGATCACGGTGATCTCGCTGGCACGGAACTTCGGGCATCAGATCGCGGTCACCGCGGGGCTCGACGCGGCCGCCGGGCGAGACGCCGTGATCATCATGGACACCGACCTCCAGGACCCCCCTGAGGTGAGCCTGAAGCTGATCGAGAGCTGGGAGTCCGGGGTCGACGTCGCCTACGCGCAGCGGCGTACCCGGAAGGATCCGGCGTTCAAGCGGGGTACGGCGTACGTCTTCTACTGGCTGCTGAGGCGGATGGCCTCCGTGGACATCCCGCGCAACGTCGGCGACTTCCGGCTGATGGACCGCAGGGTGGTCGCGGAGGTGATCCGCTACCGCGAGCACGACCGTTTCCTGCGCGGCATCGTGGCGAACGTCGGGTTCCGCCAGGAGGCGGTGCCGTTCGACCGTGACCCGCGCCACGCCGGCTCCTCGTCGTACCCGCTCCGCACCATGCTGAAGCTGGCCGCCGACGGGATCCTCGGGTTCTCGACGTTCCCGCTCCGGTTGATCTCCCGGATGGGCATGGTCATCTCCCTGCTCAGCGGCATCGGCGCGCTGTGGGTCGTGTGGGTGCGTCTGTTCATGCCCGAGAGGACGGTGCCCGGCTGGGCGTTCATCACGGTCGGTATGTTCCTGCTCGGCGGCATCCAGCTGCTGATGATGGGCGTGATCGGGAGCTACCTCGGACGCGTGTACGTCGAGACCCAGGACCGCCCGCTGTACTCGCTGGCCCTGATGGCCCGCGGCCGTGACCAGGAGACCCGACCCTGAACACCTCACCATGAGCACCCACATCGGAGCGTCCGAGGGCGAGATCGCGCCCGTCGTCCTGATGCCCGGCGACCCGCTGCGGGCCAGGTGGATCGCCGAGACGTTCCTCGACGACGCACGCTGCTACACCGAGGTGCGCGGGATGCTCGGTTTCACCGGCACCTGGCGCGGCCGGCGCGTCTCGGTCCAGGGGTCGGGCATGGGCCAGCCGTCGCTGGCCATCTACGCCACCGAGCTGTTCACGTCGTACGACGTGCAGACGGTCGTGCGGGTCGGCTCGTGCGGCGCCCTCACCGAGAAGCTGGCGCTCCGCGACGTCGTGATCGGCTCGGGCGCCTGCACCGACTCGGCCATGAACCGGATCACCTTCGAGGGGCTCGACTACGCACCCGTCGCCGACTTCGGGCTGCTCCGCGGCGCGGTCGGGGCGGCCGAGCACCTGCTGTCGTCGGCCACCGGCCTGCATGTCGGGCTGCTGTTCTCCGGCGACTCGTTCTACGCCTCGCGCCCGGAGCTCACGCGGCGGATGGTGGAGTACGGCGTGCTCGCCATCGAGATGGAGGCCAGCGCGCTCTACACGCTGGCCGCGAAGCACGGCCGCAAGGCGCTCGCCATCTGCACGGTCTCCGACCATGTCGTGACCGGTGAGGAGACGACCGCCACCGAACGCGAGCAGACGTTCGGGGAGATGGTCGAGATCGCGCTCACGGCCGCTCTCGGAGACTGACCAGCTCCTCGAGGGAGCCTCGGTCCGGGAGGTCGGCGGGCTCGACCAGCCGCCCGGACCGCACATAGTAGAAGCCCGCGCGGACCCGCTCGACCGGGACGCCGGCGAGATCGGCCCAGGCGACCCGGTAGATCGCCAGCTGGAGCGGGTCGGCGGTCTCGGCACGAGCGGTCTTCCAGTCGACGACCAGCCAGTCGGCGTCCCCCGAGTCGTCGCGGTAGATCGCGTCGATGCGCCCGCGGACGACCTGCCCGGCCAGCACCAGCGCGAACGGCGCCTCGACAGCCGCGGGCGGTCGCTCGGCGAACGGGCCGCGCTCGAAGGTCGCGATCAGGTCGGCCAGGTCGTCGTCGGAGTCGATGCCGGCGTCCGCCTGCCCGGGCAGCTCGTCGGGGTCGAAGAGATCCTGCTGGCCGAACCTCGCCTCCACCCAGGCGTGGAACCGGGTGCCGAAGCGGGCGGCGGGCGAGGGCGGTCGTGGCATCGGCCGGGCCAGCTCGCGCGCGAACATCTCGGGGTCGCTCCGCAGGCGGCCCAGTGCGGTCGAGGACAGCGAGCCCGGCAGGGGCACGTCGACCACCTGACCCCGGTCGGCGCGCGCCTCGGCGACGAGCCGCTCGAGCTCGGCGTCCCAGTCGGCGACGCGGGCCGCGTCGATCACGTCGAGGTCGTCGTCGGGCGCGTTCGGGTCGGCCGCGAGGACGACCCGAGCGGCGTCGAGCCTGAGCGCCGCCTCACGGCCGGGACCCGGCTCGGGCCAGGGACGGGACGGATCGAGGGAGTCGTAGGGGTTGGGGTCGTTCCTCGCCGGCTTCTCGAGCCAGTGCCCCGGCTCGAGCGGCTCGCCCCACACCGCCAGCTGGTCGCGCACCACCGCCTGGTACGGCGAGGGGCCGAACGGGGTCGGCCGCGGGCTCCAGAGGTACGACGTGACGCTGAGACGGTGGGCGGCGCGGGTGAACGCGACGTAGGCGAGGCGGAGCTCCTCCTCCTGGTCGTGGGCGCGGGTGTCCTTCCGATAGGCGTCCAGGGCCACCTTGTCGTGACCGCGCAGCTGGGGCAGGTCGTGCGCGTCTCCGCGCAGCGGCGCGGGCAGGACGGCCGGTGAGGAGGTCCACAGCGTGCGCGATCGGTTGGACGGGAAGCGGGTCTCACAGACGCCCACCAGGAACACGTGTGCCCACTCCAACCCCTTGGCGCGATGCACCGTGAGCAGCTTGACGGAGTCGGCCGCGGTCGGGGTGGCCAGGTCGAGGCCGTTGCCCTGGTCGTCCTCGGCGGTCAGGTAGGCCAGCAGCGCCGACAGCGAGACGTCGCCGTCGACGGCCTGGAACTCCGCGACCGCCTTCACGAAGAGGTCGAGGTTGTCGCGACGAGCCGCGGCCGCCGCGGACACCGCCGACGCGAGCTCGATGTCAACGCCGGAGGTGTCGATGATGCGACGGACGATGTCGAGGAGCGGCTCGCCGACACTCGCCCGCAGGGCCCGCAGCTCGGCCGAGAGAAGTCGGAACCGGTCGAGCGCCTCGGGCGAGTAGTCCGCGTCTCCGGGCGAGTCCAGCGCGTCGCCGAGCGCGGCGATCTCGGCGGGGTCGATGCCGTCGGCGATGCCGAGGAGCTGGTCGGCGAGGGTGGCGGCCTCACGCGGGCCGGTGCCGGCCAGCAGAGCGGCACGCCGGGCGAGCAGCCGGAGGTCGCGGGGCCCGATCGCCCAGCGGGGCCCGGTCAGCAGGGTGAGCAGCGCGGCGTTCGCCGTGACGTCGTTCAGGAGATGGAGCGTGGCCACCACCTCGGCCACCTCGGGCAGCCGGATCAGGCCGGAGAGGCCGACGATCTCGACCGGGACGTCGCGCGCGGTGAGCGCGTCGAAGACGTCCGCGGCATGCGCGTTGTCGCGGGTGAGCACTCCGATGTCGGACCATGCGGCGCCCGCGTCGTGGGCGACCTGCACCTGGTCCGCCAGCCAGGCCAGCTCGTCGGCCTGCGTCGGCAGCACGCGGGCCGAGACCTCGCCGCGGCCGGCTGCGGGCGGGGCGGCGAGCCGGACCACCCGACCGGCGTACGCCGTGTACAGCGGCTCTGCGAGCCGGTTGGCGACCTCGAGGATGCGACGGTCGGAGCGCCGGTTCACGGTGAGCGGGAACGTGCCGGCCGAGCCGGCAGCGAAGGTGTCGGCGAAGTGCAGGATGTTGGACACCGACGCCCCGCGCCACCCGTAGATCGCCTGGTTGGGGTCGCCCACCGCCGTGACGGCGTGGCCCTCGCCGAACAGCCGGGACAGCATCGTGGCCTGGGCGACGGACGTGTCCTGGTACTCGTCGAGCAGGACGACCCGGAACCGCTCGCGCTCGAGCTGGCCCACCTCGGGCCGCTCGACGGCCAGCCGCGCGGCGAGCTCGATCTGGTCGGAGAAGTCCATCAGCCCCAGCTCCCGCTTGAGGCGTCGGTAGCCGAGGACCAGGTCCATCAGCTCGCGGCGGCGCTCGATCGCGTTGATCGCCTTCGCCGGGGCCTCGAGGTAGGTCTTGCGGTGCTTGCCGGCCCCCTCCTCCTCGAACGCGCGCAGGAAGGCCTGCTCCGCTTCGCGGTCGAAGGCGAGTACGTCGTCGGGCGGGACCAGATGCTCGCTCATGGCCCCGTCGAGGGCCAGGAGGTTCTGGATCGCGGTCGGCGGGTGGTCGGTCAGGAACCGGACCTCGGCGGTGTGCCGCTCCACCACACGCGCCCCCAGCTGGTAGCGCGACGCGTCGGAGAGCACCCGGGTGTCGGGCTCATGACCGATGCGGAGGCCGTGGTCGGTGAGCAGCGCTGCGGCGTAGGCGTTGTACGTCGCGACCGTGGGCTCGATGGTGTCGTCGGTGTCGGCGCTCGGCTCCGGCAGGAGGCCGGCGGCCAGCAGGGCCTCGCGGACCTTCGAGCGCAGCTGGCCGGCGGCCTTGGTCGTGAACGTGAGCCCCAGGACCTGATCGGGCCGCACCTGCTCGGTCGCGACCAGGTAGACGACGCGCGCGGCCATCAGGGTGGTCTTGCCGGAGCCCGCACCGGCGATCACGACCGCGGGCGCGAGCGGAGCCCGGATCGCCTCCCACTGCTCGGGGCTGGGCGCGAAGTCCCAGCCCATCAGGGCGGCCAGCTCCTCCGGCGTACCGATGATCACCGGCTGGTCACCGACCCGGCCCCTTGGATCGGGCAGACGGGCTTGAACTCGCAGTCGCGACAGTGGTCGCCGGCGACGGCCGGGAAGGTCTCGTGCCGGACCAGTGCCGACGCGCGCTCCATCGCGGCCCGGAGGGCGCGTCGCTCGGGACCGTCGTCGGGGAACGCCGGCTGCTCCTGCACGACCGCCGCGTCGCCGTCCGGGAGGCCGAGCTGGACCAGCTCGGCACCACCGGACTCGGCGTGGCCGTCGGGGGTCAGCGGGTCGACCGCGCCGTGGTCGACGGCGTACTGGTAGACGCCGAGCTGGACGTGCCGCTGGACCCCGGGGCCGGTGGGCGCCGTCTTCTGGGTCTTCAGGTCGACGACCACGACCCGGCCGTCGGCATCGAGCTCGAGCCGGTCGGCGTAACCCTGGAGCCGGACGTGCTCACCGCTGTCCAGCTCGACCACGGTCTCGAACCTCTCCTCCGTGCCGATCAGGGTGCGCGGGTTGCCGTCGTGCCACGCGAGGAACCGGGTGAGGGCCACCTCGATCCGTTCGCGCTCGCGGGCGGCCGACCACGGGGTGCGGAAGTGCAGCCTGCCCCAGACCTCGTCGACGTGGCCCATCAGCAGCTCGAGGTCGGGCGCCACCTCGCCGGTGGCGACCCGCTGGGCGAGGGCGTGCACGAGCTGGCCGATGTTGGCCGACTGGTGGGCCGCGCCGGCGCCGCCGGCCTCCGTGGTCAGGAACCAGCGGGTCGGGCAGGCCATGACGGCCTCGAGCATCGACGCGGACACCGGCACCGGCTGGTCGGGATCGCGCAGCGGCTCGACCGACCGGGTGGCGCTGCGGGTGCCCCACCACGCCGAGGGATCGGCGCTCGGCACCAAGGGCCGGTCGTGGACGGTCACGCCGGCCAGGCGGGCCAGCCGGCGGGCGGCGGCCGCCCGGAGGCCGGGTGTCGTGCCGGGGTCGGCGACGGTACGTCGCAGCTCGCTCACCAGCCCGGCCAGTGAGAGAGGTCTGACCGGCCGGCCCTCGACCTTCTCGACCGGGACGCCCAGCTCGGACAGGAACCGCGACGGCTGCTCACCGTCGTCCTCGGTGGACGCGACGGCCGTGACGACCAGGCGGGAGCGGGCACGGGTGCACGCGACGTAGAAGAGGCGGCGCTCCTCCTGGAGCAGCTCGCGAGCGGTCACCGGCGGGACCAGCTCGCCACGGCCGATCCGGTCGGCCTGGAGCATGGTGGAGCGCCGACGCAGGTCGGGCCATCCGTCCTGCTGCACGTGGGCGACGACGACGACGTCCCACTCGAGACCCTTGGACCGATGGGCGGTCAGCAGCCGGACGGCCGCGCCCCGGACACCCTGCTCGGCGAGGGTGTCGGCGGGGATCTGCTGGGCCACCAGGCGCGAGAGGAAGTCGCGGACCCCGGCGGGACCGGTGACCGCGGCGGTGTCGCGCTTCTCGGCCTCGCGCGCGGCGACGTCGAACAGCGCGACGACGGAGTCGAGGTCGCGATGTGCGCGTCGGGCCGCCCCACCGCCGTAGTCGACCGCGCGGCGCAGCCGGGCGGGCCAGTCGGTGGCCGACCAGAGCCGCCACAGCGCGTCCTCGGCCGTGCCTCCCGCGGCCAGCTCGTCGGCGGTCTGGCGCACCAGCGCATGCAGGGCGCGGGCGGCGGCTGCCTCGGGTCCCGCGACGTCGTCGAGGAACCCGTCGCGGAGCACGGCCAGGCGGAGCAGCTCGCGGGAGGTGAGCGGCAGCCGCGCGGTCTCCCGCGCATCGGCCTTCTCCCGGGTGCGCAGCAGCCGCGACAGGCGGCGTACGTCGCCCGCGTCCAGGCCCCCGAGTGGTCCGAGCAGCAGGGACTCGGCCCGTGCGGGGTCGACGTAGTCGGCGGACTCCGCGTCCTCGTGGTCGATGTTGACCGCGGCCAGCAGCGCGTCGAGCAGGGGCAGGACGGAGGGGTCCTGGACGAGGGGCAGGTCGTCGCGGGCGACCTCCACCGGCACCCCGGCCGCTCCGAGGGTCCGGCGCAGCGGCGGGATGCTCGCGCGCCCCGAGCGGACCAGGACCGCCATCCGGTCCCACGGCACGCCGTCCTCCAGGTGCGCACGACGGAGCAGATCGGCCAGGTGCTCGGCCTCGGCGCGCTCGGTGTCGAACGTGCGCACGCTGACCAGACCCTCGTCGCCGCCCGGGGACGCGACCGGGGACAGGAACGACGCCCGAGCCGCGGCGTCGATGGCGCCGGGGAGCCCGATCCGCCCGGCCACGCGTTGGGTGGCGACGAGCAGCCGGGGGCCGAACCTCCTCGTCGTACCCAACGACACCACCGGCGCGGGGGTGCCGTCGGCACGCGGGAAGTCGGCCGGGAACTCCAGGATCCCGCGCACCTCCGCGCCACGGAAGCCGTAGATCGACTGGTGGGGATCGCCCACGACGACCAGGTCGCCGCCGTCGCCGGCGAGGGCACGGAGCAGGTCGACCTGACCGGGGTCGGTGTCCTGGTACTCGTCGACGAACACGTGGTGGTACTGCGCACGGAGCTCGTCGCGGTGCGCGTGCGCCTCGATGACGGCGCGCCGGATCAGGTCGGCGTAGTCGGTGGCGGACTGGTCGTCGAGGTTGTCGAGGTAGTCGGCGAGGAAGCGACCCGCGGCGACGTACTCCGGCCGGCCCTCGCGCTCCCCGAGGGCGACCAGGTCGTGGCTCTCCATCCCCTTCTCCCGCGCGCGTGAGAGCACCATCTGCACCTCGCGCGCGAAGCCCCGTGTCTCCAGGGCGCGGTCGAGCCCGGGCGGCCACGTGACCGACTCCTCGTGCCGCTGGAGGAGCTCGCGGACCACGACGTCCTGCTCGGGTGCCGACAGCAGGCGCAGGGGCGCCCGGTAGAGCTCGCGCGGGGCGTAGCGACGGATCAGCGCGTAGGCGAAGGAGTGGATCGTCGAGCACATGGCCGCGCCGGTCGTCCGGCCCAGGCGGGCCGTCACGCGGTCGCGGAGCTGCTCGGCCGCCTTGCGGGAGAACGTCAGCGCGAGCACCTGCGCCGGGTCGGCGTCCCGCTTCTCGATGCGTTCGACGATGGCCTCGACCAGGGTGGTCGTCTTGCCGGTGCCCGGCCCTGCCAGCACCAGCAGCGGGCCGGACTCGTGGTCGACTACACGGCGCTGGTCGGCGTCGAGGTCGACCGCCCGGCCGAAGCGCTGGGTGTCGAGGGTGTCCGGTGGCACGAGTCGGTACGTCGTGTGCTCCGGCATGGCACTACCCAACCATCCGAGACCGACAGAGGACGGACGCCCCGGAGGCCTCGCACTAGGTTGGCCGCCATGACGCAGAACGGGCCGCTGTCCGGCCTGCTCGTGGTCGACCTGACCCGAGCACTGGCCGGGCCGCAGGCGGCGATGATGCTGGGCGACCTCGGCGCGCGGGTGATCAAGGTCGAGAGCGCGACCGGCGACGACACACGCGCGTGGGGGCCGCCGTGGGCCGGCGAGGCCGATGGCCACCACGAGGACTCGACGTACTTCATGTCGGCCAACCGGAACAAGGAGTCGGTCGTCCTCGACCTGAAGGACCCGGCCGACGCCGACGTGCTGGCCGCACTGGTCCGCCGCGCCGACGTGCTGCTGGAGAACTTCCGCACGGGCACCCTCGACCGCCTCGGCTTCACCGTCGACCGGCTCCACGAGCTCAACCCGCGGCTGGTGGTCGGCTCGATCACCGGCTTCGGTCATGACGGCCCCGAGGCGCATCGCGCCGGCTACGACCAGATCGCACAGGGCGAGGGCGGGCTGATGTCGGTGACCGGCATCGAGCAGCCGACCAAGGTCGGCGTCCCGATCGCCGACCTGCTCGCCGGGATGAACCTCGCGTACGGCGTGGTGGCCGCGCTCCACGAACGGCACCGCACCGGACGCGGCCGCGTGGTCCGCACCTCCCTGCTCGCGGGCGTCGTCGGCGTCCACGCCTTCCAGGGCACGGCGTGGCTCCAGGGCGGGAGGGTGCCGGGCGTCTCCGGCGCGCACCACCCGGCGATCGCGCCGTACGGGATGTTCGCGACCGGCTCGGCGCCGGTGCAGGTCGCGGTCGGGTCGGAGGGCCTGTGGCAGAGGTTCGCGGCCGTGGTCGGGATGGATCCGGACGAGGAGCGCTTCCGGACCAACCGCGACCGGGTCGCCCACCGGGCCGAGCTGATCGGCGTGATCGAGGACCATTTCGCGACCGAGCCGGCCGAGCACTGGCTCGACCTGCTGCTCGCGGCCGGGGTCCCGGCGGGCAAGGTGCGGTCGATGGATGACGTGTACGCCTGGGAGCAGGTGCTCTCACAGGGCCTGGTGCTGGAGGTGGACCACCCGGCGTACGGGACCCTGCGGCTCTCCGGGTCGGCGTTGCGCTTCGACGACAACCCGTTCTCGGGCGGCCGCACGTCACATCTGGCCCCGCCGACCCTGGGGCAGCACTCGGACCAGATCCGAGCCTGGTTGGCGGAGGGTTGACCCGGCCCGAATCCCGGGTTGAACCGGCCCCTATCCCGGGTTGACCCGGCTCAGGCCCACTCCCCCACCAGGTCGACCAGGTCGGCGACCGAGTCCACCACCTTGGTCGGCTTGTAGGGGAACCGCGGCACGTCGTCCGGGCGGGTCGAGCCGGTGCCCACGAACACGGTGCGGAGCCCCGCCTCCAGTCCGCTGACGATGTCGGTATCCATCCTGTCGCCGACCATCACGGTGGTCTCGGAGTGGGCCTGGATCCGGTTCAGCGCGCTGCGCATCATCAGCGGATTGGGCTTGCCGACGAAGTAGGGGCGCCGACCGGTGGCGGTGCTGATGAGTGCGGCGACGCTGCCGGTGGCCGGCAGCGTGCCCTGGTGGCTGGGGCCGCTGGGATCGGGGTTGGTGGCGATGAAGCGCGCGCCGTTCTCGATCAGGCGGATGGCCTTGGTGATCGCCTCGAAGGAGTAGGTGCGGGTCTCCCCGAGTACGACGTAGTCGGGGTTGCGGTCGGTCATCACGTAGCCGATGTCGTGCATGGCCGTGATCAGGCCGCTCTCGCCCACGACGTACGCCGTGCCGCCGGGGCGCTGCTGGTCGAGGAAGTCGGCGGTCGCCAGGGCCGAGGTGAAGATCCGGTCCTCGGGCACGTCGATCCCGCTGCCGAGGAGCCGGGCCCGCAGGTCGCGGCGGGTGTAGATCGAGTTGTTGGTGATCAGCAGGTACGTCAGGCCGCTGTTCTTCAACGCCTCGATGAACTCCGCGGCTCCCGGGATCGGGTCCTCCTCGTGCACCAGGACGCCGTCCATGTCGGTCAGCCAGGTGTGGACCGGGCGCGCCTCGCTCATGCGCACATCATCCCCGGTCCCGACCGACGCCGGTCGGGCCGGTGGCCGGCCACCTCGCGAGCACGCTCCCTTCGGCCTCGCTCCGGTCGCCGGGCCCGACGACATCGGATCGCAGCGTCCTCGCTCTCAGCCGAGGTCGACGATCGCGGCGACCGGGCCGCCGCCGTCGGGGCCCTGGTGCGCGGCGGAGACCGACACGAACACGGCCGGATCGCCGGTGACCGCGGCGGTGACGCCACCGACGGCCGCCTTGATCTGGCGGTGCCAGTGGACGTCGGAGTCGTCGAGCATCGCGTTGCGGCGGCCGCGGACGTGACCGTCCTGCGAGGCCTCGCACTTGAGGAACACGTTGACCAGGCGCCCGTCGAGGTCCTCGGTGCGGGGACGCTCGGGCAGGTCGAGCCCGGCGGAGCGGATCGCGTCCCAGATCCCATCGGCGTCCAGCGCGTCGGCCATCACCGCGTGGCCGATCCGATACCGCCCACCGACCCCCGCCGCGTTGCCGACCACGACGACCTGCGCCCGGTCCAGCTCGACCCCGGAGGAGCACGAGGCCACCGAGGAGTACAACGACCGATCACGGAGTACGTCGCTGTCGTCCGGCATGTCGATCTCGTTCAGGGCGACGGCGATGCCCAGCGCCGTACCGCCGTTGGAGACGTCCATGGAGATCAGCGTGTCCTCGGTGAACACGTCGTGCCCCCGGCTCTTCGCGTCGCGGATGGTGTCGATGGTGAGCAGGGGCGTCTTGGTCTGGACGTAGTGGACGTCGCTCGCGTCGGTGATGCCGGCCCGCTCCATGGCGACCTTCACCGCGGCGGCGACCTTCTCGATCATCCCGCGCCGCCCGATCTCCTCGGGCAGCAGCGGCTCGCTCATCGCGAACCCGACCGTGAGCCGCGGCTCGTCGGTCTGCTCCGCCTCCCCCTCGGGCACCGTGGCGAAGATCGTCGCGTGCGGGCTGATCACGCCGTCGGTGCCGCCGGACCAGACGATCGGGATCTCCTTGACCGCCTCGGGGTCGGCACCCTTCTCGACCAGCGCCTCGCGGAACGCCCGGTCGGCGATGATCCGGGTGTAGTCGTTGACGCCGCCGTTGCCCTCGGTCTTGCCGATGATCGCGATCACGCGGTCGGCCCGGATGACGCCGTCGTCGACGAGCTTGGTCAGCTCGGAGGCGTCGGAGACGGAGTGGATCGGGACCTTGCGTACCTCGATGGCGGCCGGTTGTGTCGACATGACCGCGATCCTTGCAGGTCGGCTCTCAGTCGGGAACGACGACCGTCCCGGTGTGCCCCACGTCGACCACCGCGTCCACGATCCGGTCGAGGCTGGTGATCACACCGGGCAGGTCGGTGCCCTGCACGAAGCGGCAGACGGCGTCGACCTTCGGGCCCATCGAGCCGCTCGCGAAGTGGCCCTCCTCGGCGTACGCCTGCATCTGCGAGAGCGTGACCCTCCCGACCGGCTCGGCCTCCGGCGTGCCGTACCGCAGCACCGCCTGGGGTACGTCGGTCGCCACGACGAGGACGTCGGCCCCCACCAGGACACCGAGCAGCGCCGCCCCGAGGTCCTTGTCGATCACCGCCTCCACGCCCGACAGCGACCCGTCCTCACGCCGTACGACGGGGATCCCGCCGCCGCCGTTGGCGACCACCACGAACCCCGCCCGGATCAGCTCCAGCACCGCCGGGGCGTCGAGGATGTCGAGCGGCTCGGGTGAGGCGACCACGCGGCGCCATCCCTTCTCTCCGCGGTCCTCCCAGACCTCGCCGTGCTCGATCAGCATCTGCGCCTCGTCGGCGGGCAGGAACCGACCGATCGGCTTGGTCGGCTTCACGAACCCGGGATCGCTCGGGTCGACCAGGGCGCGGGTCACGACCGTGGCGCTGGGCTTCGCGATGCCGCGCTGGGCCAGCTCCGCGTCGAGGGCGTCCATCAGCACGAACCCGAGGGTGGCCTGGGTCTGCGCACCGCACCAGTCGAGCGGGACCGGCGGCACGACCGCCGCCGCGAGCTCGTTCTTGACCAGGAGGTTGCCCACCTGCGGGCCGTTGCCGTGCGTGATCACGACCTCGACGTCGTGTGCGATCAGCTCCGCCACCGCAGCCATCGCGACCTCGGCCGCCGCGATCTGGTCATCGGGGCGCGCACGTCCGTCGGCGTTCGTCATGGCGTTCCCACCCAGCGCCAGCATCACTCGCACAGGCCGACGGTAGTGGCCTCCGAGCCGAAATCCACGGAGGTCGCCTCACCAGCCCCAGCGGAGCCCCAGGATGCCCGGTCCGAACCCCCGCGCGACAGCGTGCGCCGTGGACCCCTCGCCGAGGTCGAGCTTCTCGCTCTCCTCCCGGTCGCCGATGATCGTGTAGCGCTCGATGTGCGTCGGGACGTGGTCGGGGTCGAACCGCACCCACACCAGGAGCTCGCTCAGCCGCCTCGCGGCGTAGTGGTCCAGGAACGACTCGTCCTCCGGATCGGCGAGCTCGATGGTGAGCTCGTAGGGGTGCAGCTCACCCTTGGCGATCGCCCGTTCGAGCACGAGCTCGGTGGCGTAGACCCCGGTCTCCCGGTCCATGGCCACGTCCCCGATCGAGCAGCCCGCGGCGGGGACGAAGCGCGGCAGCTGGCTCTGGTCCTCGGCGGTCAGGATCAGCGGCGTACGGCGTGCCCCGTCGCGCCGGCCCTGCATCACGGCGCGTACCCGGAACTCCCGGATCCGGCCGTCGGCGCCCACGTCGGCGGTGATGTGCCGCACCTGCTCGACCAGCTCGTCGTACAACCCCTCGAAGCCGAGCGCGGCCAGCGCGGGCTGCATGCCCGGGTTCTCGGCGAACATCTCCTGCAGGGTCCGCTCGGCGGGCCGCGGACCCGGGCGCCGCGACGGCCCGAGCCGGGAGATGAGGCTGCCGGGGACCACCCGGAGCAGCCTCTCGATCTCGACCAGGGCGTCTCGAGACGTGCCGCGCTCGGGCTGACTGCGCCCCGAGCGCCAGTAGCTGAGCGCGGCCGGGCTGACCGGATGGCCGCTCTCCACCAGCCGTTGGTGGAGCCAGGCGAGGCTCACTCCCCGCTCCGACACGGCGTCGGCGAACGCCTCCGAGAACCCCCGGTGCCTCATGCGCGTATGTCCCTCCTCGCGATCCGCGGCGTCGCTCGCCTCAGGCGGACGGTGCCATGACAACGCGGATCGCCCCCATCACACAACCGGCCGGCGCGATAAGTGATGAGCGACCCCCTACGCTGCGTCCGCGGGTGCTCCGTCATCCGCCCGAGATGCCGGGTACCGGGGGGTCCCGGCATCTCGTCCGTCCGAGCTCAGACGAGCCCGTGACCGGTCGCGCGCAGAGCCGCCCGGTGGTGGAGCTCGCGCAGCTGGTTCTCGAGCTCGGCCGCGGGGCCGTCGACGCGCACGCGGGGTGCGACGTCGTGCACCGGGAGCACCCGGACCGGGCCGTCCGGCAGGCCCCACTCGGCGCGCCAGGCGGCGAGCTGGGTGGCCGAGCCGGCGTACACCAGGCGCCCGAGTCCCATCCAGGCGTGCGCCGCGCTGCACATCGGGCAGTGCTCCCCGGAGGTGTAGACGGTGCATGCGGCACGCTCCTCGGCGGTCAGCGACGCCGACCACTGCGCCAGGGCGAGCTCCGGATGCTGTGTCTCGTCTCCGCCCCCCGCCCGGTTGCGCTCCTCTCGGCGGACGGCGCCGGCTCCGTCGACGAGCAGTGAGCCGAACGGGTCGTCCCCGGCCTCCAGCGCCGCACGGGCGAGCTCGACGCAGCGCCGAAGATGACGCAGGTCGGTGTCGTCGAGGCCCATGTCCTCACCCCCGCACGTCCACCTCGGCGTACGACGCGCCTCCGGCGAGGCGGGCGTAGCCGGGACCGCGGTCGAAGAACGTCTCGGTCGACCGAGGCCTCGCCGCGCGCTCCGCGGCGGTGGCCTCCGCGTCGTACGACAGGTCGTCGGAGTCCGGTGAGCCGGTGAGCACCACGCCGTAGTCCGCCAGCGCGGCCTCGGGCGAGACCTTCTGCCAGACCACATCGCGGACGACGAGGTCCGGCTCGCGCTCCAGCGGATCCCCCCAGCCACCGCCACCCGTGGTCCGGATCCGGATCACCTCGCCGGCGCGCACCGGCTCGGCGTCCGCCAGCGCGTCGACCTCGCGCTCCCGCGGGCCACCGGGGTCGACGGTGACCTGGAACGGCCGGCCGGCCAGCCCGCCGTTCACCCCCCAGCAGGACAGGATCGACCGGTCCGCGATGGACATGAAGTGGGCGTCCTTGAGCATCCGGATGTGCTTCTCGTAGCCGAGCCCGCCGCGGAACCGGCCGGCTCCCCCGCTGTCCCTCGCGAGCGAGAGCGCCTCGACCCGGAACGGGAAGCGCGCCTCGGTGAACTCCGTCGGCAGGTTCCGCGAGTCGGGGACCACGTGGATGGTGTCCTCGCCGTCGGCGTAGTAGCGACCGCCGGAGCCGCCGCCGAGCACCTCGCGCATCAGGTACGGGCGGCCCGCCAGGTCCTCGCCGTAGACGCCGGTGTAGCGGATGGTCTCCTGGTCGGCCGGCATCCGGCCGTCGACCGCCTTGGCGAGCACCCCGGCGAGCACCCCGAGGAGCCGCAGGATCACGAAGGTGCGGGCGTTGGTCGGAGCCGGGAACACCGGGGTCAGCAGCGTGCCCGGCTCGGGGAAGCGCATCTCGATCAGCGGTACGACGCCTTCGTTGACGTCGAGCTCGGCCATCCGCTCCGGGGTGTCGGCGAGGTTGCGCAGGATCGGCGCCAGCCACTTCTTCAGGAACACGCCGTCGCTGTAGTCGCCGCAGTGGTTGATCGGCCCCTTCGCCTGCGGGCCGGTGCCGTCGAAGTCCAGGACCAGCCGCTCGCCGTCCGGGTCGTCGGAGCCGGTGCGGGTCAGGGTGATGCGCTGGGTGTGCAGACGGGGCTCGTCGACCCCGTCGTGCTCGGCATAGTCCTCCCACACCCAGGAGCCCACCGGGATCTTGGCCAGGATCTCGCGACGGTAGGTCTGCGTCGTGCGCTCCAGGATCGCGTCGAAGCAGGCCTCGACCTCGCGCACGCCGTACCGCTCGAAGAGCTCGCCGAGGCGGCGCGCGCCCATCAGGCACGCCGAGCACTCCGCGTCGAGGTCGGCGGCCAGCGACTCGGGCATCCGGGAGTTGCGGGTCATGATCGACAGCGCGGCACGGTTGGGAGCTCCGGCGTCCCAGAGCTTGATCGGCGGCACCATCAGGCCTTCGGTGAACACCGTGGTGGCCGCGCTCGGCATGGAGCCGGGTACGGCGCCGCCGATGTCGTCGTGGTGGCCGAACGCCTGGACGAACGCCACCACCCTGCGCTGCGCGAACACCGGCACCGTGACGCACAGGTCGGGCAGATGTCCGATCCCACCCTCCGAGCGGTAGACGTCGTTGTGGAAGAAGACGTCTCCCTCGCGCATCTCCGCGAGCGGGAAGTCGCGAGCCACCGGGTGCACGAGCGCGGAGTAGGACCGGCCCGTGAGCTTGCGGAGCAGCCGGTCGTGGATGCCCGCGCGGAAGTCGTGGGCATCGCGGATCATCGGGCTGCGACTGGTCCGTGCGATCGCCGTCTCGACCTCGGCCTCGACGCTGGCCAGCGAGCCCTGGACGATCTCGACGAGCACCGGGTCGGCGTCCGCTCCCGCGCCCGTCGTGAGGTGCCCGTAGGGGAAGGCGGTCGGGACGCGGCGGCTCATCGGTCGCTCCGCACCAGCAGGTTGCCGAAGTCGTCGACGGTGGCCGTGAAGCCGGGGTGGACCGGCACCGTGGAGCCGTACTCCTCGATGATCACCGGTCCCGCGACGGTCGTCCCCGGCGCGAGGTCCGCCCGCCAGCGCACCGGGGTCTCGACGTACCCCTGGTCGGCGTCGAAGCAGACCCTCCTGACCCCTGGACCAGGAGGGCCGTCAGGGGCCTCCTCGACCGGCGGTCGCCGCCTGATCTCGGGGCGGGTGATCGGACCGATGCCGCTGACCCGGAGGTTCACCCACTCCACCTGCTGGGTCGGGTCGCCGGCGAAGTCGTAGCCGTAGAGGCCCCGGTGCTCGGCGTGGAATGCGGCGGCGACACCGTCGAGCGCGGCCCGGTCGAGTGGGCCGTCCGGCACCGGCACGCGCACCTCGAACGCCTGGCCGAAGTACCGCAGGTCGGCGGTGCGCTGGAACACGTGATCGGGTTCGTCGAACCCCTCACGGAGCAAGGCGTCGCGCGCCTGCGCCGTCAGCCCGTCGTACGACGCGCGCAGGGCGTCGACGTCGAGGGCGCCGTCCAGCGCGACCTGCGTCTGGACGTAGTCGTTCTTCACGTCGACCGTGAGCAGCCCGAACGCCGACACGTTCCCCGGGTCGGGCGGCACCAGCACGGTCGGGATGCCGAGGATGTCCATCAGCCGGCACAGCAGCAGCGACCCCGACCCGCCGAACGTGGTCAGCGTGAAGTCCCGGACGTCGAGGCCGCGCTTGACCGTGACCTGGCGCAGCGCGTTGGCCTGGTTCCAGGCGGAGATCTCCAGCACCCCGACCGCCGCCGCCGCGACCGACAGGCCGAGCCTGCCCGCCAGCTCCTCGACACCCCGTTGGGCGGCGGCGACGTCGAGGGGGATCTCGCCGCCCAGGAGATGCGGGGGGATCCGGCCGAGCACGACGTGCGCGTCGGTGATGGTCACGTCGGTCCCCCCCTTGGCGTAGCAGAGCGGTCCGGGGTCGGCGCCGGCCGACTGCGGTCCGACCTTGAGCGCGCCCTCGGGCGAGAGCCAGGCGATCGAGCCGCCGCCGGCCCCGACGGTCACCACGTCGATCATCGGGATCTTGCTGGGGAAGGCACCGACCGTCCCCTCGGTGGTGAGGGTCGGCTCGCCGTCCACCACCACCGAGACGTCGGTCGACGTGCCGCCGCCGTCGCAGGTGAGCACCCGGTCGAAGCCCGCCACCCTCGCGATCAGGGCGGCCCCGAGGGCCCCGGCGGCCGGCCCGCTGAGCACGGTGGTGATCGGCTGGTGCACCACCTCGTCGGCGCTGAGCACGCCGCCGTTGGACTTCATCACGTAGAACGGCACCCGGCGGTCGCCGGCGTCCCCGCCGACGTAGCCGGCGAGGCGCTGGCTGATGTTCGTGACGTACGCCGAGAGCCGCGGCTTGACCGCCGCGTCGACCAGCGTGGTCATCGCCCGCTCGTACTCGCGGTACTCGCGCAGCACCTCGCTGCTGATGCTCACGACCGCATCGGGATGCTCCTCGGCGAGGATCTGTCGCATCCGCTCCTCGTGGACCGGGTTCGCGTAGGCGTGCAGGAAGCAGACGCCCAGGGTGTCGACGCCGCGGTCGCGGAACCATTGGGCGACCAGCCGGGCGGCGCCCTCGTCGAACGGCCGAACCTCGGCGCCGGTGAAGTCGAGCCGCCCACCGACCGAGCGGACCAGGTGGCGGGGCACGATCCGCGGCGGCTTCACCCAGAAGTAGGAGTTGCCGTAGCCGTCGGGCACCGACTGCCGCGCGATCTCGAGCATCGCGTCGTACCCCTCGGTGGTGACGAAGCCGAGCCGGTCGACCTTGCCCTCCAGCAGCTGGTTGGTGGCGACGGTGGTGCCGTGGCTGACCGCCGAGAGGGACTCGCCGCCGGGGTTGTCCAGCAGGTCCAGCACCTTGTCGATGCCCGCCAGGAACCCGTCGGCCGGGTTGGCCGGCGTGGAGGGCGTCTTCGTGGTGACCAGCTGCCCGGTGTCCTCGTCGAGCGCGACCACGTCGGTGAACGTGCCGCCGGTGTCGATCCCCACCCTGATCCGGCGCGTCTCCATCCCCCGATTCAAGCAGGGGCGGGACCGGAGCCGACGGCAGGCGTGGACCTCACGCGCGAACCGTCAGGCGTCGGGGGCGCGGTCGTTGTAGACGCCGGCGGCCTCCTGGCCGGTCAGCTTCTGGATCTCGGTCATCACCCGGTCGGTGATCTCGCGCCGTGCCCGGCCCGGCGGCACCCCGTCGTACCGGCCGCGTACGTCGATCGGCTCACCGAAGGTCACGGTCACCCGAACCAGTCGGGGCCGGTTGGAGCCCACCGGCTGGAGCCGGTCGGTGTCGCGCAGCCCGACCGGCACGATCGGTGCGCCGGAGGTCAGGGCGAGCTGGGCGACGCCGGTGCGCCCCCGGTACAGCCGGCCGTCGCGTGACCGGGTGCCCTCGGGGTAGATCCCGAACGCCCCACCCTCGGCCAGCACCGACAGCGCCGTGTCGAGACTGGCCAGCGCCGCCTTGGAGTCGTCGCGGTCGACCGGCAGGGCGCCGAACGTCTCGAACCACGCCTTGACCAGCCGTCCCTTGATCCCCCGGCCCGCGAAGTAGTCGGACTTCGCCAGGAAGCTCACCGGCCGCGGTGTCACCGCGGGGATCACCACACTGTCGATGAAGCTCTGGTGGTTGCTGGCCAGGATCAGCGCGCCCGTGCGCGGCACGTGCTCCAGGCCCTCGACGTGGGGCCGCCAGACCGCGCGCAGCAGGGGCGGGACGATCCGGTGGAGGACGCCGTAGAGCACGCGCTCATCTTGCCGCACCCCGCGCAGCGGACGGCGCCGGTCCCGGCCGGGTCAGGACCCCGGGCGCCGCCAGACGTACGGCGTCGTGGTGGTCACCGCGACCAGGCCCGACCGTTCCAGGATCGGGCGGGACATCGCGGTGCAGTCGCTGTTGATGTAGCGCACGCCGTCGGCCAGCGCGGCTCTCGCCCGCGCCGCGGTCAGCGCCCGGTAGATGCCCTTCCCGCGCCACTCGGGCAGGGTCGAGCCGCCCCAGATGCCGGCGAACTCGGTTCCCTCGACGCGGGCGAGCCGGCCCGAGCAGACCACCCGGCTACCCTCCTCGGTGGCGGCCTCCGCGACCCAGAACTGCTCGAGCCCCTGCGTCCGATCGAGCCGCTCGAGCATCTCCTCGCCGGAGGGCCCGTCGCCGAAGATCTGTGCCGCGACCTCGCTGGCCTCGGTCACCAGCGCCTGCCGCTCGGGGAGCTGGTCGACGCGACGTACCGTCACCCCGTCGGGGAGCGCCACGTCGACCGCGAGGTGCGACGCCTCGCCGACCATCACGGTCTCGACCTCGTCCGGCTCGAGGCCGTGCGCACGGAGCCGCTGGTCGAGGTCGGCCGGCCAGTCGTGCCCGCGGGTCTTCCACTCGAACTCCTCGACCTCGGGCTGACCCGCGAAGTACGCGACGGTCTCCGCGATCAGCGCGTCGACGGCGTCGGGAGCGCCGACCTCCTCGAGCGACTCGTAGCTGACGAAGCCCTCCCGGCGGTCGCGCGCGCGCCACAACGGCCCGGAGCGGTCCCAGTGCAGCGACCCCTGCACCTCGGCCGCCCCGCGGAGCTGGGCGTCGTACGCCGCGAGCAGGGCTCGTCGTTCGTCGTCGGTGGCGTGGGAGCCGTCGGGCATGCGTTCTCCTCGTCGTCGGGTGGGCGACACCCAGCATTGCCCGTGTGGTCGGGGAGATGCGACTTGATTACGCCGGGGAGGTTTCCGTTCGCGGGCTCGGGAAATAGTTGAAGGGCCCCTGTCGGTATGAGCGACAAGGGCCCTTCGGTTGGTGATCCGTCGGGCCTCGGCACGAGGCCGGGGTCCGGCGGTTCACCACTCGACCGGTACTGGTGACGCTCCCGGTCGATCCAGTCGGCTCCTCCGATCCCGGCGGCCTCGTCACCCGGCCTCCGCCACTCCCACCCGGCAAGCCGGGCGGTGGTGGTGCGGATCGTCTTCTCCGACCGATCCCGCTCTCCCCGGAGGGAGTGCGTGGGAGAAGTTCTATTGCCCCGGGACCCCCCACCACAAGGGGTTCCGCGGGTGGATTTCGTGCTTTCGCGATTTCCTCAGGATGGTCCACAACGCGGCCGCCACCCGTCCACAGATTCCGGGCAGCTGTCCACAGGATCGACGCCCGGTTGTTGAGGAGTGGTCCAGACCAGTGCGGACGGTGCGAGGGCCTCGGGCCGGTCGAACAGCGCCGCGTCGACCAGGTCCGGTGCCGGGCCGAACGGCTGATCGCGCCGGGTTCGCCGGCGTGCTCGGAAATAGGTGAAGGGCCCTCATAGGTATGAGCTACAAGGGCCCTTCGGTGGTGACCCATCGTGCCCCGGCACAAGTCCGTGGCCCGACGGTTCACCGCTTGACCGGTACTGGTGACGCTCCCGGTCGATCCAGCCGGCTCCTCCGACCCCAGCGACCCCGTCACCTGGCCACCGCAGCCCCTCGCCGGCAAGCCGCCGAGGCACTGTACGGATCTTCGTCTCCGACCGATCCCGCTCTCCCCGGAGGAAGAACGTGAGGAGAGTTCTAGAGGCTCGGAGCCCAGCGCCACAAGGGCTTTCGCGCCATTTCTTTCACATACTCCCAGTTCCGGCGAGTCCTCCACAGAGCGACGACCGGTCCTCCACAGATCGGACCCCTGATCTCCACAGCCGCCGGCTCGAGCTGTGGAGATCGGGCGTCCGGATCGGGGCAGCACCGCCATGGTCTGCGTGGCGCTGACGTCGTCCTCGGACACCGGGCGCCTCCCGACACCTGGCAACGGTCCATGTCGCCGCAGGGAGCCCTAGGCGCCGTCGCGGGCGCGTTCGAAGGCCGCCGCGACCTCGAGCAGGCGCCGGTCGGCACCGAACGGCGCCACGATCTGGACGCCGACCGGCAGCCCGTCGGTGGTCTCGCCCGCCGGCACCGAGATCGCCGGGCAGCCGGTGACGGTGATGACGTACGCCGAGCGCATCCAGTCCAGGTACGACCCCATCGGGCGGCCGTTGATCGACGGGGGGAACTCCTGGTCGGCCGGGAACGGCGGCACCTGCGACGTCGGCAGCAGCAGCACGTCGTACGACTCGAAGAACACCCGCATCCGCTCGGCCAGCGTGGTGCGCTGCCGGAACGCGCGTGCGACGTCGGCTCCGGTGAGCGGCTCGCCGGCCCGGATGTTGTCGGCCAACGACTGCTTGAACGAGTCGGGGTGCGCGCCGAGCAGGGCGCCCAGGGCTGCCTGGAAGTGCCAGGCGCGCAGCGTGCGGAACGTGTCGTCGGCGAGATCGAGGGCGGGGTGGGCCGGGTCAACCGTTGCTCCCGCCGCGTCGAAGACCGACGCCGTCTCCGTCACGATGCTGGCGACCTCGCCGTCGACCTCCAGCAGCCCGCCGAGGTCGGTGCTCACCGCGACCCGGAGCCCGGCCAGGCCTCCCGAGAGCGGGGGCGCGAAGAGCGAGCCCGCCTCACCCAATGCCGTCGGTACACGCGGGTCGGGTCCGGCCACGACCGAGAGCAGCAGTGCGAGGTCGTCGACGTCGCGCGCCAACGGCCCGCTCACCGAGAGCGTCTCCCAGTAGTTGTCGGTCGGCCAGGATGGCACGCGTCCCAACGACGGACGCAGCCCGACGACGCCGCAGAACGACGCGGGGTTGCGCAGCGAGCCGCCCATGTCCGAGCCGTCGGCGAGCGGCACCATCCCCGCCCGCACGGCGCACGCCGCGCCGCCGCTGGACCCGCCGGCGGAACGCGCGGGGTCGATCGGGTTGAGGGTCGTGCCGAAGACCGTGTTGAAGGTGTGCGACCCGGCCGCGAACTCCGGCACGTTGGTCTTGCCGATGGTCACCGCTCCGGCCGCGCGGATCCGCTCGACGACGAGGTCGTCGGTCTCCGGCACGTGCTCGGCGAACAGCGGCGAGCCGTACGTCGTACGCCAGCCGGCGACGTCGTGGGTGTCCTTGAACGCGAACGGCAGACCGTGCAGCGGCCCGAGCGCCTCACCTCGCGCCGTTGCCTCGTCGGCGGCCGACGCGGCCGCTCGCGCGCGCTCCTCGTCGAGGGACACGATGGCGTTGAGCTGCGGGTTGCGCTCGGCGATCCGGGCCAGGTGCAGGTCCAGCAGCTCGCGGGCACTGATCCGCCTCGCCAGCACCGCGGCGGCCATCTCGCGCGCGCTCGAGTCGACGGTCAGGTCAGTCATCGGCAGATCCCCGGGGGTTATTGGCCTTTCCTGATGCTTCTTGGGCGTTGCAACGGCCAAGAAGCACCGGATTCACCGCGTAGGCGGTGAATCCGACAACCCCGGCGCTCACCGGCGGCGACGGCCGAACAGGCCGCCCGCGATGACCCCGAGGAGCACGAGCCCGGCGCCGACGGCGACCCCCTTGAGGAAGTCCTGCTGGGACGAGGCGGGGCGTGGGGGTGCGGTGAAGACCTGCCCGACCTCCCCGGTCGCCCCGGCCGCGGGCCGGGCGACACCCTCGTCGCCACCCTGGCCGGCACTCGGAACGACACCCGGCGCGCCACCGGGCACCGCCGGCCCACCTCCGATCGCGCTCGCCACGTTGCCGAAGAACTCGCCGGCCATCCGCTTCGACACCGAGCCGAGCATCCGCTGCCCGACGCCGCCGACCATGCCACCGACGACCGCGTCCGCGTCGTAGGTGACCCGGGTCGCGCCGTCGCCCGCGGGCGCGAAGGCGACGTTCACGGTGGCGTCGATCGTGCCCGGGGCGCCCGCGCCCTGGAGCCGCATCACCAGCGACTCGTGCTCCGCCAGGTCCGACAGGGCGCAGGTGCCGTCGTACGTACCGCGGATCGCCGCGACGCCGGCGGTGACGGTCATCGCGTAGGTGTGCTCACCGGTGGTCTCCAGTCGTTCGCAACCGGGAATCGTGCGCACCAGCACCGCCGGGTCAAGCAGCGCGGCCCAGACCTGCTCGACCGGGTAGGGGATCGTGTTGTCGCCGTTGATCTTCATGGCGCCTCCTGGGCGGGCTTCCCGGCCGTGCGGGTGCCGGCCGTGCGGGTGCCGGCCTTGCGGGTGCTGGTACGTCGTCGCGCCGGCCGCCTCGCGGGCGTCGCCGCCGGTGGCGACGGGTGGGACAGGCGCAGTCCGAACAGCTCCGACGGCGAGATCGGCATGGCGGTGATCGGGATTCCTTCGGCATCCTCGATCGCCGAGGCGAACACCGCGGCCGAGGGGATGACTCCGGCCTCGCCCGCACCCTTGATCCCGAGCGGGTTGAGCGGTGACGGGGTCTCGAGGTGGTCGATGTCGATCCGAGCCGGGACCTCCGTGACGTAGGGCATCAGGAAGTCCATGAACGACGCGTTGACCAGCTGACCGGACTCGTCGTACGCCATCCGCTCGAGCAGCGCCCCGCCCACTCCCTGCGCGACGCCGCCGTGGATCTGGCCCTCGACGATCATCGGGTTGATCAGCCGGCCGCAGTCGTGGACGACGGCGTAGGTGAGGATCGTGATCTCGGCGGTGTCCGGGTCGGTCTCCACGATCACGGCATGCATGCCGCTGGCGAACGTCGAGCGCTCGGGGCTGTAGAAGTCCTTGCCCTCCAGTCCGGGCTCGTCGTCCTCGGCGACCGGCGGCTTGCCCGGGTCACCCACGGAGAACTGGGTGGCGGCCTTGGACGCCTCGTCGAAGGCGTACCGCAGCGGGTTGGACAGCACCGCCACGGTCCCCAGGTCGATCGACGCCTCGGTGCCTCGGACCGAGACGACGCCGTCGACGATCTCGAGGTCGTCCTCGGAGGCCTCCAGTGCGTCGGCGGCGATCCGCAGCACCTTCTCCCGCGCCCGCAGGGCGGCCAGGTGCACGGCGGATCCGCTCATCACCGCGGCCCGCGAGGCGAAGGTGCCCACGGCGTAGGGCATCCGTCGGGTGTCGCCGCTGACCACCTCGACGTTCGCGAACGGTACGCCGAGCGTGTCGGCGACGATCTGGGCGAAGGCCGTGGCGTGGCCCTGGCCCTGGGTCGTCAGGCCGATGGCGACCTTCACCCTGCCCGAGGTCTCGATGTGGACGTGCGCCCCCTCGTAGGGCCCGACCCCGGTGCCCTCGACGTAGCAGGCCAGTCCGATTCCGACCCGTCGCCCCTCGCGCGCCATCTCCTCCCGGAACGCCGGGAACTCGTCCCAGCCGACCAGTGCCTTCAACTTCTCCAGGCTGGCCGGGTAGTCGCCGGAGTCGTACTCGAGCTCGCGGCCGTCCTGGAAGATCAGCCCCTGGTCGTAGGGGAACTCGTCGGGCTGGATGAAGTTGACCGAGCGCACCTCGGTGCGGTCCTTGCCGAGGTAGGCGGCGATGGCGTCCATCGTGCGTTCCATCGTGTAGCAGCCCTGCGGGCGACCGGCGCCGCGGTAGGGCGTGACCATCACGGTGTTGGTGTAGAGCGACTCGAACCGCACCCGGTAGTTCTGCGGCTTGTAGGGGCCGAGCAGCTGGGTCGAGGTGATGATCGGCACGATCAGGCCGTAGGGGATGAAGGCCCCGTGGTCGTGCCAGAACTCGACGTCGAGGCCGTGGAGGCGGCCGTCGTCGTCGAAGCCCACCTCGATGTGCTGCACCTGCCCGCGCTCGTGGGCGGAGGAGATGAAGTGCTCGCGCCGGTCCTCGGTGAACTTCACCGTGCGGCCCAGGGCGCGGGCGGCCATGGGGACCAGCAGCTCCTCGGGCCAGGGGTGGTTGATCTTGACGCCGAAGCCACCGCCGACGTCGGGCGTGATGACGTCGACCTGGCCGAGGTCGAGCCCCATCTTCACCGCGACGGCGGCCCGGACGCCCGTCGAGCTCTGCGTGGAGGTCCACACCTGGAGCCGGTTGAGGTCGGGTTCCCAGCGGGCGACGGTGCCGCGGCCCTCCATCGGCGTGCACGCGCTGCGCTCGACGGTGAGGTCGAGCTCGAGGCGGTGCGGCGCCCTCGCGATCGCGGCGGGGGCGTCGCCGACGGTCTGCTCCATGCGGGCGGCCACGTTGCCGGGCACGTCGTCGTGCACGAGCGACGTGGCGGCCCGGGCCGCCTCCACACCGACGACCGGCGGCAGGAACTCGTAGGCGACCCGGATCCGGCCGACGGCGTCCTCGGCGAGGTAGCGGTCCTCGGCGACGAC
>DATAOY010000123.1:0-15610 GCA_036265495.1 Nocardioides sp.
GGTGTTCGCCGATCCGTCCCGGCGTGCCGCCCTCGAGGCGATCGTGCACCCGCTGGTGCGAGCCCGAGCCACCGAGATCGAGGAGGCCGCGCCGGCCGGCGTCCTCGTGGTCCACGACATCCCGCTGCTGGTCGAGACCGGTCAGGCCACCAGCTTCGACGCGGTCGTGGTCGTCGACGTACCGGAAGAGGTCCAGGTCGAGCGGGCGGTGCGGGAGCGGGGCTGGACCGAGGCCGAGGCGCGGGCCCGGGTCGAGGCGCAGGCGTCCCGAGCCGACCGGCTGGCGGCCGCCACCCATGTGGTGGAGAACTCCGGGGACGTCGAAGACCTCCGCCAGCGTGTGACGGAGGTCTTCGAGCAGCTGGTCCGGACCGAGACGACCAGCTAGCTCAGGCGGCCAGGTCGGGGTCGCCGAGGCGACGGAGCTTCTGCAGCGCCTCGCGCTCGAGCTGCCGGACCCGCTCGGCGGAGATGCCGTGGCGGGCGCCGATGTCGGCGAGCTTGTGCTGGCGCCCGTCGAGCAGCCCGTAGCGGGCGCGGATGATGTCGGCCGCCCGGTCGTCGAGCTGGCCCACCAGGGCGTCGAGCCGTTCGCGGGACTCCACGTCGAGGACCGTGTCGTCCGGTCCCGGCGAGGTCTCCTGGGCCATCAGGTCGCCCAGCGACGTGTCGCCGTCCTCGTCGACGGGGGTGTCCAGGCTGACGTGGTCGCGACCCCAGGCGATCAGGTCGAGGACCCGGTCGATGTCCATGCCCAGCTCGGCGGCGATCTCCTCGGGCTCCGGCTCGCGTCCGAGCTGACGCTCGAGGGTGCGGCGGGCGCCGCCGACCTGGTTGAGCTCCTCGACGACGTGGACGGGGAGTCGGACGACGCGCGCCTGCTGCGCGATGCCGCGGGTGATGGCCTGACGCACCCACCACGTGGCGTACGTCGAGAACTTGTAGCCCTTGGTGTAGTCGAACTTCTCGACCGCCCGGATCAGCCCGGTGTTGCCCTCCTGGATCAGGTCGAGCATCGGCATCTGCGCCCGGCCGTACTTGCGGGCGATGGAGACCACGAGACGCAGGTTCGCGTTGATGAACTGGGTGACGGCCTTGCGGCCCTCCTCGGCCAGCCACTCGAGCTCGGCCTCGGTCGCGGTCATCGGGGCGCCGCCCTTCCTGCGACCGATGCGACCCTCGGCGAGCAGCTGCTCGGCGTACAGGCCCGCCTCGATGGTCTTGGACAGCTCGACCTCGGCGGCCGCGTCCAGCAGCGGTGTGCGGGCGATCTCGTCGAGGTACAGGCCGACGCTGTCGCGGCCCTCGATCTCGCGGGTCGCGCTGATGGTTCGTGCTGCCATGACGCCCTCCTGTGCTGTGGGTCCTACTCGCGGGTAGTACCCACCTCCATCCAACGCTCCAGGCAGCGGGGGGATTCCCGGTCCGGGCCGTTGGGACCCTTCATCCGTCCAGACGAGTGGGCGTTGCGCGGAGTTGCGTCGCCGCAGAACTCTCAGAAAGTTCTCAGGGCTGCCAGGACGCCCACCACAGTGAACCCCGCGGCGAGCGCGCCGGATCAGTACGGCCGGTCGAGCGGGGCGGCCTCGGCCAGGCCCATCCGGTCGAGCATCCAGGCCTGGATGAAGGCCCGGTCGCGCCAGGAGCGGTAGCGCCCGGACACCCCTCCGTGACCCGCCGACATCTCGGTCTTCAGCAGCACGTCGGGGCGACCCTGCCCGTCGGGTGCGGTCGCGCGCAGCCGGGCGACCCATTTGGCGGGCTCGACGTACAGCACGCGGGTGTCGTTGACCGACGTCGTCGCCAGGATCGGCGGGTAGTCGTGCGACCCGACGTTCTCGTACGGCGCGTAGCCGGCGAGGTAGTCGTAGGTCTCCGGATCGCCCTCGGGGTTGCCCCACTCGTCGTACTCGGTGACCGTGAGCGGGAGGCTCGCGTCCAGCATCGAGGTGAGGGCGTCGACGAAGGGCACCTCCGCCACCAGCCCGCCGACGAGATCCGGGTGCTCGTTGGCGATCACGCCGATCAGCAGCCCCCCGGCCGACCCGCCCTCGGCCACGATCGTGTCCGGGGTGGTCCATCCGGTGTCGACGAGGTGCCGGGCACAGGCGGCGAAGTCGGAGAACGTGTGGCGCTTGTGCAGAAGCTTCCCGTCGTCGTACCACCGGCGGCCCATCTCGCCGCCGCCTCGGACGTGCGCGATCGCGACCCCGGCGCCGCGGTCGAGGAGCGACAGCCACGGCACCGAGAATCCCGGGTCGATCGAGATCTCGTACGCGCCGTACCCGTAGAGCAGCAGGGGGATCGGACGCTCCTCGCCCTCGCTGCCGCGCACGCCTCGGCGGCACACCAGCGAGATCGGCACCCGCTCCCCGTCGTCGGCGGTCGCCCACAGCCGGTGCTCCTCGTAGGCGGCGGGGTCGTGTCCGCGGACCGGCTGCTGCTTGAGCAGGGTCAGCTCGCGAGCGCGTACGTCGTAGTCGTAGACGGAGGCCGGGACCGACAGCGAGGTGTAGTGCACCCGGACGGTCGGCTGGTCGAACTGCGCGCCGCCACCTCCGCCGACGGTGTAGACCTCCTGAGGGAACTCCACGAGGTAGTCGTCGCTGGGGCCGTCGTCGCCGAGCTCCACGATCCGGAGCTGGGTGAGCCCGCCGCTGCGCTGGTGGACCACCAGGTGCCCGGCGAAGGCCGCCACGTCGTCGAGCCGCACGCGCTCGTCGTACGGGATGAGCGGCGTCCAGCCGGACGGAGGCGTGGGCGCGACCGGACAGCTGCCGATCTCGAAGTCGGGGCCGGTGTGGTTGTGCTGCACGAGGAAG
This sequence comes from Nocardioides sp., assembly GCA_036265495.1. Taxonomy (GTDB): domain Bacteria; phylum Actinomycetota; class Actinomycetes; order Propionibacteriales; family Nocardioidaceae; genus Nocardioides. Next base: position 2,823 of record DATAOY010000123.1, read on the forward strand.
ACGTCCTGGCCGGCGATCACGGCGTGCTCGAGACCGTACTGCAGGCCCTCCTCCCGTGGATGGAACACGACCCACTCGGCGTCGGGGTCCGCGCAGTCGAGGTAGATGTTCTCGGTCGTGTTCTTGGACGCCGTGGCGATCACCAGGAACCGCTGGGTGCGGCTCCGGCCGACGCCGACCCAGAACCGCTCGTCGGTCTCGTGGAAGACCAGCTCGTCGGCCTCCGTGGAGCCGACCCGGTGCCGCCACACCTTGTCGCGGCGCCAGGCCTCGTCGACCGTGCAGTAGTAGAGGTCCTGCCCGTCGGGGCTCCAGACGCCGCCGCCCAGGACGTCCTCGATCCGGTCCGGGAGCAGCTCGCCCGTGGTCAGGTCCTTGACCTGGAGCGCGAAGCGCTCGTTCCCGACGGTGTCGGTCGAGTATGCGAGCCGGGTGCCGTCGGGGCTCACCGTGACGCCGCCGACGCTGTAGAAGTCGTGGCCCTCGGCCAGGGCGTCGTGGTCGAGCAGCACCTCCTCGCCGGGGACGGCGGGCTGGTCGGGGCCGGCGTCCTCGTCGAGGGTCGGCGGCGTCCAGTCGTCGTCGTCGAGCACGCGGACCCGGCACGATGCGCCGTACTCGCGCCCCTCGAAGGAGCGGCTGTAGTACCACCAGCCCCGGGTGCGGGACGGCACCGACAGGTCGGTCTCCTTGGTGCGGGCCTTGATCTCGCCGAAGATCGCCTCGCGCAGGCCGGCCAGGTGGTCGGTGCTCGCGGCCGTCCACGCGTTCTCGGCCTCGAGGTACGCGGTGACCTCCGGGGATCCCTTGGCCCGCAGCCAGTCGTACTCGTCGGTGCGTGACCGACCGTGGTGCTCGGTGGTCACCGGGCGCCGGTCGGCGACGGGCGGGCAGCTGGGAGGCGTCGCCTCCGCGGCGGGACTCGTCATGCTGCGGACCCTAGTGGCTGGGCCATCGCGAGCGGAGGCGGCACTAGCATCGCTGCGTGCTCACGCTCACCGAGGTGCCCGCCGACCAGCTCCCGGCCCGCAGGACCGCCGCACTCGACCGCGTCACCCAGCGACGGGTGACCAGCCGTCATCTCGAGCCGGAGACCGCCCGGACCCTGGTCGAGGGGCTCGCCGAGCGCGACGGCTCGGTGTTCCTCGACGTGTCCGACGACGGCGCCGTCGTGGGCTCGCTGTGGCTGGGCTCCGACGGTGACGAGCTCGCGGTGTACGACCTCGTGCTGGACGACCTCGTGCTGGACGACATCGACGTCGCGGGTGGGCTGGTCCCCCTTCTCGTGGGCATCGGTCGTGCGCGCGGATCACGGAGGGTGGGGGTCGGCGTGCAGCCGGGGGACCGTGCCCACCGGGCGCTGGCCACCCTTCCGGGATTCTCCCTGCGGGCCACCAACATGGAGCTCGATCTCGATGGGGAGATCGGCGACCCGGGGGAGCTGGTGCTGGAGCCGATGACACCGTCCGAGTTCGATGCGTTCATGAGCGACGAGGTCGAGGGGTTCGCCCAGGAGCTCGTCGCCGCCGGCGCCGATGTCGAGGCCGCGCGGGAACGCAGCCGGACCCTGATGGACGAGCTGGTGCCGGCCGGACTGGAGTCGCCCGGCATGGAGTTCCACGCGGCACGGGTCGGCAACGAGACCGTCGGCGGGCTGTGGCTCAGCACGGCCCAGACGATGGCCTTCGTCTACAACATCGAGGTCCGGCCGGAGCATCGCCGCCGAGGCTACGGAGCCGCCATCATGAACGCCGCGGCCCGGCACTGCCGCGACCACGGCCACCCCTACCTGGGTCTGAACGTGTTCGCGCACAACCCCGGCGCCCGCGCGCTCTACGACAAGCTCGGATACCGGGTCTCCCACGACTACCACGCCCTCGACGTGCCCGATGCCGGCTGACGGACCCGGCCGCGTCGATCTCAACGCCGACCTGGGGGAGGAGGTCACCGACGACGCCGGGCTGCTGGCGGTCGTGACGTCGGCGAACGTGGCCTGCGGGTTCCACGCGGGCACGCCGGCGATCATGCGCAGCGTCTGCGCCGAGGCGGCCCGCCGGGGAGTTGCGGTGGGGGCACAGGTGTCGTATCTCGACCGGGAGAACTTCGGGCGGGTGGCCCATGATGTGCCGCACGACCTGCTCCGGGACCAGGTCGCCGAGCAGGTCGCCCTGCTCGCCGGCATCGCCGAGGGTGAGGGGACCCGCATCTCCTACCTGAAGCCGCACGGCGCGCTCTACCACCGGGTCACCGACGACCCGGACCAGGCGGCCGCGGTGCTGGCGGGGTCGGGGGAGCTGCCCGTGCTCGGGTTCCCCGGGTCGCGGCTGCTCGCGCTCGCGGCGGCGGCCGGACGCGCGACGTACGAGGAGGGGTTCCCGGACCGCGGCTACGCCGCGGGCCGGCTGGTCGACCGTGGTCTCCCGGGTGCGCTCCTCGGGAGCGAGGCCGAGATCGCGGCCCAGGCCGTGCGGCTGGCGCCGGCGGTCGCATCGCTGTGCGTGCACGGGGACTCACCCGGTGCCGTCGCCCATGCGCACGCCGTACGGCGCGCGCTGGAGGCCGCGTCGTACACGGTCGCGGCGTTCGCGACGTGACCGATCTTCTCCACAGCACGACGGGTCCTTCTGTGGAGGATCGGGCCGCTTCTGTGGAGGAGCGAGGCGGGTCTGTGGAGGACACGCCGACGGCCGAGAAATGTCGCGAAATCTCCTCACTTGCCTCTTGCGCGGAGGGTGTGGTGGGGCATAGAACTCTCCTACCAACCCGCCGCTTGCGGTGGGAAGGAGCGGAGAAGCAGGAAGATCCAGATCGCGAGCTTGCTCGCGGCGCCGGCCGGTGGCGGCAGGCGGGATCGGGTGGCTTGTCCGCGATCGGGTGCCACCGCACGATCATCGAGGGGCTCTTGGTGCTCATACCATCGAGAGCCCCTCACCTTTTGTCACGCCCCCTCGGCCGAGCCCCCGAGGCCACCGCGAGGGCGGGAGGTTGAGGAGCGCCCGGCTCGTTCCGAGCGGAGCTCGGGGCCGAGCGATGCATCTCGAAGCCCCGGTCGGTCGGCCTGGAGGATGACACCCATGCATCTCCTCCCCGTCGGCCACAACGCGGTCCTCGTCGAGGTCGCCTCGCCCGCGGAGGCGGTGTCGCTGGCGACCTGGGCCCGGAACCGCTCGCTGGCGGTCGATGTCGTTCCCGGTGCCCGGACGGTGCTGCTGGACGGCATCGTCGACGCCGACGGTGTCGCGGGGGTGCTCGCGACCTGGCGCCCGTCTGCGGTCGAGCCCGGCCCGCTGGTGGAGATCCCGGTGACCTACGACGGACCGGACCTCGAGGACGTCGCGTCCAGGTGGGGGTGTGACGTGGACGGGGTGGTGGCCCGCCACGTGGCCACCGAGTTCACCGCGGCGTTCTGCGGCTTCTCGCCGGGCTTCGCCTATCTCGCGGGACTCGATGTGGAGGTCCCGCGGCTCGACACGCCTCGGACACGGGTCCCGGCCGGGTCCGTGGCCCTCGCCGATCGATGGTGCGGCGTCTACCCCACGGCCACGCCAGGAGGGTGGCGGGTCATCGGCCGGACCCAGGCTCGCCTCTGGGACGCGCGGCGGGAACCGCCGGCCCTGCTCGCGCCGGGCACGCGGGTGAGGTTCGTGGCCGGGTGAGCCTCCAGGTGGTGGCCGTGGGTCCGTCGGTGCTGGTGCAGGACCAGGGGCGGCCCGGGTGGGCGCACCTGGGGGTGCCCCGCTCGGGTGCGCTGGACGGACCAGCGGCGGCGCTGGCCAACCGGCTCGTCGGCAACGCACCCGACGACGCCTGCCTCGAGGTGCTGCTGGGCGGGCTCGCCCTGACCTCGGACGAGGGAGTCTGGGTCGCCGTCACCGGCGCGAGGTGCGCGCTCGAGGTGGACGACCGCCCCGCCGGCTTCGGGGAGGCGGCGCGGCTGACCCCCGGATCCGTGCTGCGTCTGGGCCGCCCCGAGACCGGCCTTCGCTCCTACCTCGCGGTCGCCGGTGGGATCGCCGTCGACCCGGTCCTGGGATCGCGCTCGACCGACACCTTGGGACGGGTCGGGCCGCCGGCCGTCGCCGTGGGGGACCGGCTCCCGGTGGGCCGGCCGGCCGGCCCACCGGCCGCTGTCGACACCCCGCGGCCACCGGCCACCGGACCGCTCCGCGTCACGCCGGGTCCGCGGGCGGACCGGGTCGCGGGCGACGCGCTCGACCTCCTGTGCCGCACGACGTACGCCGTCTCGCCGGACTCCGATCGGGTCGGGCTGCGTCTGGTCGGCGATGCCCTGCCGCCGGCCGGGCGCGACGAGCTGCCCAGCGAGGGCATGGTGCTGGGTGCGGTGCAGGTGCCGCCCGACGGCCGGCCGGTGGTGTTCCTGGCGGACCACCCGACCACGGGGGGCTACCCGGTGGTGGCCGTCGTGGACGAGCGCGACCTCTGGCAGTGCGCGCAGCTGCGACCGGGCGAGCCGGTGGGTTTCACGCGGAGTCGCTGAGCGGGCTCACCCGCGCCGGCGCTTGAGCTCCTCGACGACCGCGGGCACGACCTCGTGCATGTCACCGACGACCGCGTAGTGCGCCTTGGTGACCATGGGTGCCTCGGCGTCGGTGTTGATCGCGAGGATCGTCTTGGAGCTGGAGCAGCCGGCCCAGTGCTGGATGGCGCCGCTGATGCCGCAGGGGATGTACAGCTCCGGTGAGATCCGGCTCCCGGTCTGGCCGACCTGCTCGTGGTGGGGGCGCCAGCCGAGACTGGTCACGACCCGCGAGACACCGAGCGCGCCGTCGAGGAGCCCGGCGAGCTCGATCACGTGGTCGAAGCCGCCGGGGCCGCCCGCGCCGCGACCCGCGCCCACCACGACCCGGGCCGTGGTCAGGGCACCGGGACCCTCCTCCTTGGTCTCACCACGGGCGCTCACCCGGGCGAGCAGGTCGGCCTCGGCGACGGCCGGGCTCTCCTCGTGCCAGGCCGGCGACGTCGGGGTGTCGGCCGGGGTGGCGACCCACGCGTGGCCGGCCACCGTGAACAGCGCCGGGCGCTGTGAGAGCCGCATCTCCTCGAGCGCGGCGCCGCCCGCGACCTGCCGGGTCACCTCGAACGGCGAGAGCCCCGAGAACGACAGCACGTTCGCGGCCATCGGGACGTCGAGGCGGGCCGCGAGGTGGGCGAGGACCTCGTTGCCCCGGGGGCTCCCCGCGGCCGCCACGACGACGCATCCGGTGCGGGCACGGATGTCCTGGAGGGCCGAGGCCCACGCGGCGCCCGCGTAGGCGTCGTACGACGGGCCGCTGACGTGGTGGACCTCGTCCACCCCGTGCGCGGCCAGCTGGTCGCGTGCCGCCTCGGGGACCTCGCCGATCAGCGCGGCCCGGATGGCGATCCCGCCACCGGCAGCGGCCAGCGAGCGGGCGAAGGCGACCGTCTCCAGCGAGATGTCGGTGACACCTGCGGCGTCACACTCGAGCCACAACAGGATCATCAGCGGACCCCCAGCCTCTCGAAGAGGTCGACGACGGCCGCCGCGGCCGAGGGGCCCTCGCCGAGGATCTCGACGCTGCTGGGGGCGGGCGGCGGGAGCGTGAGCTGCACGCGATGGGACCCGACCGGGTCAGCGGACGGAGAGCGCTCCTCGATCTCGACCTTCTTGGCCGCCATCCGGCCCTTCAGGCTGGGGTACCGCGGCTCCACCCCGCCCTCGAGGATCGTGGCGACCATCGGGGTCGGGACCGAGTAGGTCTCGGCTCCGTCCGGGCCGTCGACGTGCGCGGACACCATGCCGTCGACGACCTCGAGGGTGGAGACGCCGTTCACCACGGGTAGACCCAGGGCGTAGGCGAGCCGGATCCCGACCTGGAAGTCGCCGGTGTCCGCGGCGTCGTTGCCGAGCAGGACCAGGTCGTAGCCCCGGCCCTCGTCGCCGTGCGCCTTCACGACGGCCGCGATCTCGCGGGCGACGTCCGCCGGCCCGAAGGCGACCGCGTCGGCCACGACGTGCACGGCGGCGGTGCAGCCGACGGCCAGTGCGTTGCGGAGCTGCTCGGCCGACTCGCCGGGTCCGAGACTCAGGGCGGTGGCCACGCCGCCGGTGGCGTCGGCCAGCCGCACCGCGAGCTCGATCGCGCACTCCTCGTGTGGGCTGACCGTGTATCCGGCCATCCGACCGTCGACCGCCTGCTGGTCGGGCGTGAGGACCACCTGGCTCGACGAGTCGGGCACCCGCTTCACGCACACGAGCACGCGGAGTCCCTCGTCCGCCACCTCAGATCCCCTTGATCCGCTCGTTGCCGGGGTCGAGCAGCGGCGTCGCGTCGACCGACCCGATGGTGACCGGGTACAGCTCCTCCATGTACGACACCGCGAGCTGGTTGCCGACGACCGCCTGGTCGGGGGGCAGGTAGGCCAGCAGCACGTGCTTGCCGAGCGAGGGGCCCGACCCGGCGCTCGTGACGTAGGGATGGCGGCCGTGGCCGTCGGTCAGGGTGCCGCCGTCGCGGGTCAGGATCGGCTCGCCGCCCAGCATGTAGCGCTTCACGCCGCTGGCGGACGTGTGGTCGTCGACGGTCATCGTGCAGAGCACCGCGAGCGGCGCCCTCTCGCGCTGGGCCAGGTAGGCCTCCTTGCCCACGAAGTCGGCGGCCTTGACCTTGGGTCGCTGCATGCCCGCCTCGACGATGGTGCGCTCGCCGTCGAGCTCCGCGCCGTACGCCCGGTAGCCCTTCTCGATGCGACCCGTGGTGCCGTAGACGCCGATGCCCACCGGGACCGTGCCGTGGGACTCACGGGTGTCGACCAGTGCCCCCCAGAGGGCGGCCGCGTCGTCCATGGAGACGTAGAGCTCCCAGCCGAGCTCGCCCACGTAGGAGATCCGGGACGCCAGGACCGGCACTCCGGCCAGCTGGATCTCACGACAGGTCAGGAAGCCGAATCCCTCGTGGGACAGGTCTGCGTCGGTGAGGGTCGAGAGGATCGCCCGCGCCTGGGGTCCCCAGAGTCCGATCGTGGAGATCTCGTCCGTGCGGTCGGTCAGGGTCGTGGCCCCGTCGTCGGTCAGGTGGTCGGTGAACCACTTGCGGTCCGCCATGCCGTGGGCGCCTCCGGTGACCACCCGGAAGTGGTCCTGGCCGAGCCGCATCACCGTCAGGTCGGAGCGGAAGCCACCGGCCGCGTCGAGCACCGGCGTGTAGACGACCCGGCCCACCGGGACGTCGCACTGCGCGACGCACGTGCGCTGCACGGAGTCCAAGGCGCCCGGGCCCTCGATGTCGAGGATCTGGAAGGCGCTGAGGTCGATGACGCCGGCCGCCTCGCGCATCCGCAGGTGCTCGGCGTTGATGATGGGGCTCCACCAGCGCGAGTCCCACTCGTGCTCGCGGGGCATCACCCGGTCGCCGTACTCGTCGAGGAGGAAGGCGTTCGACTCGTACCAGAAGGGTCGCTCCCAGCCGGCGGTCTCGAAGAACGTCGCACCCAGCTTGACCTGCGAGTCCCACATCGGGGATCGGCGCTGGTCACGGTCGGACTCATACTGCTCGGCGGGATGGATGATCCCGTAGGTCTTGATGAACGACTCGGTGGTGCGCAGCCGGGTGTGCTCACGCCGTAGCTGGTGGGGGTGGAACCGCGCGATGTCGCTGTGGTTGACGTCGATCTCGCTCTGCCCGTGGGTCATCCACTCCGCGACGGCGCGACCGACGCCGGGACCCTCCTTGATCCACACCGCGGCGGCGGTCCACAACCCGCGCACGTGGCTCTCCCCGAGGATCGGCAGCCCGTCGCAGGTCAGCGAGAGCAGACCGTTGATCGCGTAGCGGATCTCCGCGCCGTCGGCGCCGAGCAGGTCGGGCATCAGCTCGTAGGCCTGCTCGAGCTGCGGGTCGAAGTCGTCGCTGGTGAAGGGCAGCTCGGTGGGGGACAGCTTGGCCTGGTCGATCGACGGGATGTCCTCGGGCTCCACCAGGATCGCCCGGTGGGCGTACGAGCCGACCTCCATGTCGGCGCCGTGCTGCCGCTCGTAGCAGAAGGTGTCCATGTCGCGCACGATCGGGAACGAGATCTCGCCCTCGCGCTCGGCGAGCTGCGGACAGGGCCCGACACTGATCATCTGGTGCACGGCCGGGGTGAGGGGGATGCTCACGCCCGCCATGTCGCCGATCTTGGGGCTCCAGACGCCGGCCGCGATGACGACCGCCTCGGCCTCGATGTCACCGCCGGAGGTGTGGACGGTCGTGATCCGGCCGTGCTCCACACCGAGCCCGGTGACCTCGACGTTCGGGACGACGGTCAAGGCGTCCAGCGCCAGCGCGCGCTCGCGCATGATCGTGCCCGCGCGTAGCGAGTCGACGACGCCGACGCCGGGCTGCCAGAAGGCCCCGATGATCTGGTCCTTCTCCAGGAACGGCACCTTCTCCTGGACGAAGTCCGGGCTGACGAGCTCGGCCTCGATGCCCCAGGCCCTGGCCGACGACATCCTGCGTCGCAGCTCCTCCATCCGCTCCTCGGTGCGGGCGACCTCGAATCCGCCCGACTGCGTGAACACGCCCATCTCCTGGTACTGCCGGACCGAGTCCAGCGTCAGGTCGGTCATCTCGCGGGAGTGGTCGGTGAGGAAGATGAAGTTGGAGGCGTGTCCGGTGGAGCCACCCGGGTTGGGCAGCGCGCCCTTGTCGATCTGCACGATGTCGCGCCAGCCGAGCCGGGCCAGGTGGTAGACGAGGCTGTTGCCGACGATGCCGGCGCCGATCACCACGGCGCGTGCGTGACCCGGGACCTCTGCCATGGGCGGACACTCCTCAGACGCTGGATTCGAGGTGTTGCGTAACACGCACCAACGTGCGTGATAGGGAACAAAGTCAGGGTGATCCGTGGGTCCACCCGCTGTCAAGGGGCTCCTCGTAACTCACGTCGGCTCGCGCCATGCGGTCAGCGCCGGATCGTCGGCGGGCAGCGAGCGCACCGGGCCGGGCGGCGTCTCGGCGGTCTCGAACCGCACCGTGACGATGCCGCGTCCGGCGCCCCAGACCCAGCCGCGGCCGAGCTCCTCGTGTACGACGTCCATGCCCGGGACCCAGGTGCGGAGGACGGGCAGATCGGGCAGGGCCTCGACCGGTTCGTCGTCCGGCTCGGGGTGCTCCTCGCCGAACAGGTCGTCCTGGATCCAGTCGGCGAGCCCGGAGACGCCGACGCCGAGCAGCCGGACGCCGCCGCTGACGTCGAGCTCTCCGAGCAGCCCGCGCGCCAGCCGGGCGATGGTGGGCCCGGCGTCGGTGGGGGCGTTGAGTGTGGTCGACCTGGACAGGGTCGTGAAGTCGTGGAGGCGCACCTTGAGCGTGATCGTCCGCCCGGACAGCCCGCTCTTGCGCAGACGCTCGGCGACGCTGAGCGCCTGGCGGCTGACCAGGCCCTCCATCAGGCGACGGTCGGTGAGGTCGGTGTCGTAGGTGCCCTCGACGCTGACCGACTTGGCCTCGCGCTCGGGGACGACCGCGCGGTCGTCCTCGGCACGGGCGAGCAGGTGGAGGCCGTGGCCGTGCGCCTTGCCGAGCAGCCGGACGAGCTCGTCCTCGCTGACCCGCTCGAGGTCGGCGACGGTGCTGATGCCCGCGCGGCGCAGCCTCTCGGCCGTGGCCGCGCCGACGCCGGGGATGACGGTGACGTGCATGGGACGCAGGAGCTCCTGCTCGGCTCCGGCGCTGACGAGGACGAGCCCGTCGGGCTTGTCCAGGTCGCTGGCGACTTTGGCGATGAACTTCGAGGTGCCGATGCCGACCGAAGCCGTCAGCCCGCCGGTGACGACACGCACCCGCTCGCGCACCTCCTCGGCCACGGCGCGCACGCGGTCGTCGTCGTACGACGTCAGGTCGGCGGCGGCGAGGTCGACGAAGGCCTCGTCGAGGGAGAGCGGCTCGACCAGCGGCGAGACGTCGCGGAGCACCTCCATCACCTTCAGGCTGGTGTCGCGGTAGGCATGGAAGCGGGGGCTGAGGAACGCCGCGTGTGGGCAGCGCGACCGGGCCTCTCGGGTCGACATCGCCGAGCGCACGCCGTACCGGCGGGCCTCGTACGACGCGGTGCTGACCACCCCGCGGCCCCCGATGCCGCCGACCACCACGGGCTTGCCGCGCAACGACGGCTTGTCGCGCTGCTCGACCGAGGCGAAGAACGCGTCGAGGTCCAGGTGCATCACCGACGCCTCCTGACGCATGGCCGCAACCTATCCCCGAGGTCGGACAACCCGGCCGGGTGCCGCCCTCGGCCCGCTTGTGATCCACAGCGCACGCCCGGACCCCGGTCCGCACAGACCGGGCACGGGCCGGTCGTGGGCGTCGGCCCGGACGGGCAGCGTCGTGCCATGACCACGATGCTGACCGCCCGCGGGCCGGAGGACCTCCTCGCCGCCGTCCCCGTCGTCCTCGGCTTCCACCCGGAGGAGTCGCTGGTGATGCTGACGTTCGGTGCCGCGCGCAGCTTCCACGCACGCCTCGACCTGCCCTCGCCGGCGGACGACGAGGCAGTGGCCGAGGTGGTCGACGTGCTGCTGCAGCCGAGCCGCACGCATCGGGTCGACCGCGTCGCCTTCGTCGTCTACTCCCCGGACGCGGTGGTGGCGGCTCGGCTCGCCGCCGCGCTGGTGCCCGCGTTCGTCGCCGAGGGGATCGGCGTCGTCGACGTGCTGCGTGCCCACGACGCGCGTTGGTGCAGCGTGCCGATCCGCGCGGGGGCCACCGAGCAACCGATGGCTCCCTACGACGACGCCCACCACCCCTTCGCCGCACAGGCCGTCTTCGCGGGACGGGTCACGCACGCCAGCCGAGAGGAGCTGCGGGCGACGGTGGCGCCCGTCCCGGCCCGGCAGACCCGGTGGACCGGACTGCTCGAGGCCCTTCCGCACCCGGGGCCGGCCGACGTCGTTCCGGTCGTCGAGCTGGTCGCCGGGTGGGTCGAGCGGGGCGAGCTGCCCGACGACGGAGGCGCCGCTCGGCTGCTCCGAGAGATCACCCGGGTCGAGGTCCGCGACGCGGCGCTGTATGCCGTGACGCGCGAGACCGCCCCCGATCATCTACGTGTCTGGATCGCCCTGCTGCGCGGTGCCCCCGATCGCCAGGTGCCCGACACCGCTGCCGTGACCGCGTTCTGCGCCTGGATGTCCGGAGACGGCGCCCTGGCGTGGTGCGCCCTGGACCGGTGCTTCGAGGTGGAGCCGGAGCACCCGCTGGGCACGTGTCTGGCGGAGTGCCTGGCGCGGGCCGTGCCGCCGACCGCATGGGAGGAGGTGGTCGACATCGCCTGAGCCCACCCCGTCGGGCGCTTCCCAGGGGGTGGGGCCGCCCCTAGGGTGACCGCATGGGGGAGGACGTCGACGCCCAAGAGTTCTCTCGGGCCGACCGCACTCGCTACCGCGAGAAGGTGCACCGCTGCCTCGACGTGTTCGAGCGGATGCTCAGCGAGAACCAGTTCGACACCGACGACCCCATGACCGGCCTGGAGGTCGAGCTCAACCTGGTCGACGAGCAGGGTGACCCCGCGCTGAAGAACGCCGAGGCCCTGGCGGCGATCGCGGACCCGGCCTTCCAGACCGAGCTCGGACAGTTCAACATCGAGATCAACGTGCCGCCCGCCCGGTTGCGCGAGTCCGGGTTGAAGACGTTCGAGGAGCACCTGCGGCGGTCGCTGAACGACGCGGAGGAACGGTCGTCCGCGGTCGGCGCCCACCAGGTGATGATCGGGATCCTGCCGACGCTCGCACCCGGGCACCTGAGCCCGTCGCACATGAGTGCCAACCCGCGGTACCGGCTGCTCAGCGAGCAGATCCTGCACGCGCGCGGCGAGGACATCCGCATCGACATCACCGGACCGGAGCGGCTGATCACGACCACCGACTCGATCCTGCCGGAGGCCGCCTGCACGAGCACGCAGTTCCACGTCCAGACGTCGCCCGACCAGTTCGCGGCGTACTGGAACGCCTCGCAGGTCGTCTCGGCGGTGCTGCTCGCCGTCGGCGCGAACGCGCCCTACTGCCTGGGCAAGGAGCTGTGGCGCGAGACCCGGATCCCACTGTTCGAGCAGGCGGCCGACACCCGGAGCGAGGAGCTCAAGGCGCAAGGCGTGCGGCCGCGGGTGTGGTTCGGCGAGCGCTGGATCAACTCGGTGTTCGACCTGTTCGAGGAGAACGTGCGGTACTTCCCGGCGCTGCTCCCGATCACCACGGACGAGGACCCGGTCGCGGTGCTCGAAGAGGGCGGTACCCCGGTCCTCAGCGAGCTCCGTCTGCACAACGGCACCATCTACCGCTGGAACCGTCCCGTCTACGACATCAACGACGGCACACCCCACCTGCGCGTCGAGAACCGCGTCCTTCCCGCCGGCCCGACGGTCGCGGACCTGATCGCCAATGCGGCCTTCTACTTCGGCCTGGTCCGGCACCTGGCCGAGAGCGACCGTCCGCTGTGGTCGCAGATGTCGTTCCAGGCGGCCGAGGAGAACTTCGAGACGGCGGCCGAGGACGGGATCGACGCCACGATCTACTGGCCGGGGCTCGGCGAGGTGAAGGCGACCGAGCTGGTGCTCCGCCGGCTGCTCCCGATGGCACACGATGGGTTGGAGTCATGGGGTGTCGCCCCCGACGAGCGTGACCGGCTGCTCGGGATCATCGAGCAGCGCTGCCTCCTCGGCCGCAACGGCGCGAGCTGGTTCATCGACCGGATGCACCGGCGCACGGGGGAGGACCGGTACGACGCGCTCCGGGCGGTCCTGCTGGAGTACCGCGAGCACATGCACAGCAACGAGCC
>DATAOY010000124.1:0-18124 GCA_036265495.1 Nocardioides sp.
CCGCCGCCGCGCGCCACCGACTTGGAGATGATGGTGGACGACGTGTGCGGCGCGAGGTGCAGCATCTTCGCGCCGGTGTCCTGGTGCTGGCCCTCGCCGGCGAACGCGATGGACAGCACCTCGCCCTTGGCGTGCTCGCCCATCAACCAGACCGACGGGTACTTCATCGTGACCTTGGACCCGATGTTGCCGTCGACCCACTCCATGGTGGCGCCTGCCTCGGCGCGGGCACGCTTGGTGACGAGGTTGTAGACGTTGTTCGACCAGTTCTGGATCGTCGTGTAACGGCAACGGCCACCGGGCTTCACGATGATCTCGACGACCGCCGAGTGCAGCGAGTCGCTCTTGTAGATCGGCGCGGTACAGCCCTCGACGTAGTGCACGTAGGCGTCCTCGTCGACGATGATCAGCGTCCGCTCGAACTGACCCATGTTCTCGGTGTTGATCCGGAAGTAGGCCTGCAGCGGGATGTCGACGTGCACGCCGGGCGGCACGTAGATGAACGAGCCACCGGACCAGACCGCGGTGTTCAGGGCGGCGAACTTGTTGTCGCCGACCGGGATCACGGTGTTGAAGTACTCCTGGAAGAGCTCCGGGTGCTCCTTGAGAGCGGTGTCGGTGTCCTTGAAGATGACGCCCTGTGCCTCGAGGTCCTCGCGGATCGAGTGGTAGACGACCTCCGACTCGTACTGCGCGGCGACGCCGGCGACGAGGCGCTGCTTCTCCGCCTCGGGGATGCCGAGCTTGTCGTAGGTGTTCTTGATGTCCTCGGGCAGGTCCTCCCACGAGGCGGCCTGCTTCTCGCTGGAGCGGACGAAGTACTTGATGTTGTCGAAGTCGATGCCCGAGAGGTCGGAGCCCCACGTGGGCAGCGGCTTGCGGCCGAAGAGCTTCAGGCCCTTCAGGCGCAGGTCGAGCATCCATTGCGGCTCGCTCTTCTTGCCGGAGATGTCGCGGACGACGTCCTCGTTGAGGCCGCGCTTGGCCTCGGCGCCGGCGTCGTCCCGGTCGGCCCAGCCGAACTGGTAGCGGCCGATGCCCTTCAGCTCCGGGTTGAGCTCTTCGATGGACGTCATCGAGTGCCTACTTTCGTCGTGGACTGGGGGGTGTGCGGGATGCAGGTGGTGCAGACACCGTCGCCGTGGGCGATGGTGGCGAGCCGCTGGACGTGGCGACCGAGGACCCGGCCGATCGCCTCGGTCTCGGCCTCGCACAGCTGGGGGAACTCGTGGGCGACGTGGGAGACCGGACAGTGCTGCTGGCACAGCTGCTCGCCCGCGGCCAGCCCGTCGAGCAGGGGCAGTGACCGCACGGAGGCGGCGTATCCCTCGCTGGAGAGGACCCGCGCCAAGGCCTCGGCCGGCGTGAGTCCCGGGTCGGCGGCGGTCACGGCGGCGTAGTCGCGCTCGATGAAGGCCACCCGGCGGCGGGCGAACTCGAGCACCGCCTCGTCGCCGCCGGTCTCCGCCAGGTAGCGCAGCGCCTGGACCGCGAGGTCGTCGTACTGCTGGTCGAAGTGGTCGCGTCCCGCCTCGGTGATCGCGAAGACCTTGGCCGGTCGGCCTCGGCCACGGGTCGCGCTCGGCCGCGGGTCGCGCGCCTCGAGGGCACCCTCGGCGAGCAGGTGGTCCAGGTGACGGCGTACGGCGGCCGGCGTCAGGTCTAGCCGCTGGGCGAGAGCCGCCGCCGTCGAGGGGCCGTCGACCAGGATCGACCGCACGACGCGCTCGCGCGTCGGCTGGTCGCCGGTGAGGGTCCCGTCGAATTCCACAACACCAGTGTGCCGTTAATGGTCGGGTGGGTTCAAGTAAGGGTCGCCTCACCCGAGCCTTCCCACCTCCTACCGGAGAGCGTCGCCGGTTGCGGCGTAGGGTGACGACCATGCCGGGATCGATCCTTGGAACCGAGGTCCGCCGCGTCGAGGACGAGGAGCTGCTGCTCGGGAAGGGCACCTTCGTCGACAACATCGCGAGCCCGGGCGTGGCCCACGCGGTCTTCGTCCGCAGCCCCTTCGCACACGCGCGCATCACGGGCATCGACACCGCCGAGGCGCAGAAGGCCGATGGGGTGCTGGGCGTGTTCACCGCCGACGACCTCGGCCGCGAGGGGCTGGCCAGCTTCGCGAACGTCAACGAGCTGGCGCCGCGGGCGGCGCTGGCGGTGGACAAGGCGCGGTACGCCGGCGACCCGGTCGCCCTGGTGGTGGCCGAGACCCGGGCGCAGGCGATGGACGCGGCGGAGCTGGTGGACGTCGACTACGACGACCTGCCCGCCGTGACCGATGTGGAGGAGGCGCTGGCCGACGACGCCCCGCTGCAGTTCGAGGCGATCGGCTCCAACATCGCCACCTTCCGGGCCGCCAAGGACACCTCGGACGTGCTCGACGACGCCGACCACGTGGCCCGGGTGCGGATGGTCAACCAGCGGATCGCCACCGCCCCGATCGAGGGCAACGCGATCCTGGTGCGGCCGACCGAGGAGGGCATCGAGGCCTGGGTGTCGACCCAGCACCCACACCTGGCCAAGGACCTGCTCGCCCAGGCGATCGGCGTCGAGGCCGAGCACGTGCGGATCATCGCGCCGCACGTCGGCGGCGCGTTCGGCGGCAAGGCCGGGACCAGCTCGGACCACGCGGCCATCGCCATCGCCGCGCGCCGGCTCGGCCGGCCGGTCAAGTGGATCGAGACGCGGAGCGAGGCGATGCTGTCGATGCAGGGCCGCGGGCAGGTCCAGTACGCCGAGCTCGGGGTGAGGAACGACGGCACCATCACCGGCCTGCGGATGCGGATCCTGGGCGAGTGCGGGGCGTACGCCGGCTTCGGCGGCGCCCTGGCCGTCGGCCCGACGTACATCATGACCCCGGGTCCGTACGTCGTTCCCCGGCTGCGGTTCGACGCGATCGGGGTGATGACCAACACCGCGCCCGTCGGCGCGTTCCGTGGCGCCGGCCGGCCCGAGGCCGCCGCGGCGATCGACCGCGTCATCGACCTGGCCGCGCAGGAGCTCGGCATCCTGCCCGAGGAGATCCGGCGGAAGAACCTGATCCCGAAGGACGCCTTCCCGTACCGGACCCTGACCGGCCAGACCTACGACGTCGGCGACTACGAGCTCGCCCTGCAGGAGGCCCTGCGGATCGCGGACATCGACGCGGCCCGCGCCGAGCAGCAGCGACGTATCGACGCCGGCGAGACCACGCTGCTCGGCATCGGCCTGGCCACCTACGTCGAGATCACCGGATTCGGGGGGTCGGAGTTCGGCTCGGTTCAGATCCACGAGGACGGCTCGGCCACGGTGATGGCCGGCACCTCGGCACACGGCCAGGGCCACGCGACGTCGTTCTCGATGATCGTCGCGGACACCCTCGGCATCCCGCTGGAGAAGATCAGCTACCGCCAGTCCGACACCGCGGTCGTCCGCACCGGCGGCGGCACCGGCGGATCCCGGTCGCTGCAGCTCGGTGGCAACGCCGTGAGCAAGGCCGCCGACGAGACGCGCGACCAGGCGATCGCCATCGCGGCCCGGATGCTCGAGGCCAACCCGGAGGACGTCGTCCTGGACGGCGACGGGTTCGGGGTCGCGGGGGTCCCGGGCGACCGGATCGACTGGCCGGCCCTCGCGGCGTACGCCCACGAGCACGACGGTGGCCTCGGCGTCGACACCGACTACACCCAGGACGGCGCGACGTTCCCGTTCGGCGCCCACGTCTCGATCGTCGAGGTCGACACCGAGACCGGCCGGGTCACGCCGCTGCGCCACATCCTGGTCGACGACTGCGGCCGCATCGTGAACCCGCTGATCGTGGCCGGTCAGCAGCACGGCGGCGGCCTCCAGGGCATCAGCCAGGCGCTGTGGGAGGAGATGGTGTACGACGCCGACGGCACCCCGATCACGAGCTCGTTCGCCGACTACTCGATCCCGACCGCCGCCGACGGGATCATGCTCGAGGCCTCCAACACCGAGACCCCGACACCGGTCAACCCGATCGGTGCGAAGGGGATCGGCGAGTCCGCGACGATCGGCGCCACGCCGGCCGTGCAGAACGCGGTCGTCGACGCGCTCAAGCACCTCGGCGTGAAGCACATCGACCTGCCGTGCACGGCCGAGCGCGTCTGGCGCGAGATCCAGAACCCACGCTCCGACGTGTGGCGCGAGCCGCCAGCGGCGTTCGACGGGCTGCAGAACGAGGGCGACGAGCCCGACATGGTCGAGGCCTGACGCCCTTCCTACACTTGGCGCGTGTCAGCGCCCTTCACCGCGCCCCCCACTCCTGACGCAGTGGGGCCGGCCGTCGCGATCGACGGCCTGGTCATGCGGTACGGCGAGAAGGTCGCCGTCGACGGGCTGTCACTGACCGTCGACCGGGGCATGATCACCGCGGTGCTCGGCCCCAACGGCGCCGGGAAGACCACCACCCTCGAGACCGCGGAGGGATACCGACGACCACACATCGGCTCGGTTCGGGTCCTCGGGCTCGACCCCGTCGCCGACCGGCGCGCCCTGCTCCCGCGGATCGGCGTCATGCTCCAGCACGGTGGGGCGTGGAGCGGCGTGCGGGCCGACGAGATGCTGCGCCACGTCTCTCGGCTGCATGCCCACCCGCTCGACCTCGATGCGCTGTCCGAGCGCCTCGGCCTCGGCGAGTGTGGACGCACGCCGTACCGACGTCTCTCGGGAGGTCAGCAGCAGCGGCTGGGGCTCGCGATGGCCATGGTCGGGCGCCCGGAGATCGCCTTCGTCGACGAACCGACCGCCGGGATGGACCCGGCCGCCCGTCGTACCACGTGGCAGCTCCTCGAGGAGCTCCGCGGGGCCGGGGTCACCGTCGTCCTGACCACGCACTACATGGAGGAGGCCGAGCGCCTCGCCGACCGGATCCACATCATCGACCACGGCCGCCTGATCGCCAGCGGGACGCCGCTCGAGCTCACCCGCGGCGGCCACTCGGCGACCATCCGGCTGGTCGTCACCAAGCCCTTTCCTCGGGACGCGCCGGAGTCCCTGCGGCGGGCGCTCGGCGACCGGGTCGAGGTGACCCTGCTCGACGAGCTGAGCATCGTGGTCACCGGCCCCGCCGACGCCTCCAGCCTCGCCGTTGTCTCTCGCTGGTGCGAGGACAACGGTGTGCTCCCGGAGTCGCTGACCCTCGGTCAGCGCACGCTCGAGGACGTGTTCTTGGAGCTCACCGGACGAGAGCTGGCGTCGTGAGTCCCGACCGGCTGGACCTCTCGCCGCGTCCCGGCGCCGCGCCGTTCCCGCAGATGGTGGCGGCGCAGTCCGCGATGGAGGCGCGGCTGATGCTGCGCAACGGTGAGCAGCTCCTGCTCGCCGTGGTGATCCCGGTGATCGTGCTGATCGGCGGCGTGAAGGGTGCCGACCGCCTCGGTCTCGACCTGGCGCATCCTCCGGTCGACGTGTTCACCCCCGGCGTCCTCGCCCTGGCGGTGATGTCCACGGCGTTCACCTCGCTGGCGATCGCGACCGGGTTCGAGCGGAGGTACGGCGTGATCAAGCGCCTCGGCTCGTCACCACTGCCCCGGTCCGGACTGCTGGCGGGCAAGGTCGGCGGGTTGCTGGTGATCGAGACGATGCAGGTCGCCGTGATCGTGGTCGTCGGCCTCGCCCTCGGCTGGGAGCCCGCCGACGGACTCATCGGCGCCCTTCTCGCGGTGGTCGTCGGCACCGGCACGTTCGCCGCGCTGGGGCTGTTCCTGGCCGGCATCCTGCGCGCCGAGGCGACGCTGGCCGCGGCCAACCTGGTCTACCTGCTCCTCCTGGCCGCCGGCGCGGTCGTGCTCCCGAGCTCGTCGTACGGCGCGTTCGGCCATGTCACCGAGTGGCTCCCGTCCGGAGCCCTCGGCGACGCGATGCGGCACGCCTGCCTCGACGGCGGCGTCGCATGGCGCGATCTCGGCGTGCTGCTGCTCTGGGGTGCCCTCGGCACGGCCCTCACCGCGCGGACGTTCCGATGGGAGTGAGCCAGCCGGCAGTCAGCGGAGTGCTGCGGCGCCTCGCGTGGGCGACGCTCGTGGCGAACATCCTGCTGATCGTGACCGGCGGCGCCGTTCGCCTGACCGGCTCCGGGCTCGGCTGCCCGACCTGGCCGCGCTGCACCGACTCGTCGTTCACCCCGCACGGCGAGATCGGGCCACACCAGCTGGTCGAGTTCGGCAACCGCACGCTGACCTTCGTCCTCGTCGCCATCGCGGTCGCGACGTTCGTGGCCGCCCGCCAGGCGGCCCGCCAGCTCGGCCGGCCCGAGCTGCTCAGGCTCTCGGTGGTCCTGGCCCTGGCGATTCCCGCCCAGGCCGTGCTCGGGGGCATCACCGTGCTCACGGACCTGAACCCATGGGTCGTCTCGCTGCACCTGGTGCTCTCGCTGGCGATCGTGTCCCTCGCGGTGCTGTTCCTGCACCGGCTCGACCATCCGCCCGTCCCTCCGGCCACCGGCGTCGTCCCCGGGCTCGCGTGGACGACGTACGCGGTGACCTGGCTGGTCCTCTACGCCGGCACCGTGGTCACCGGGTCCGGCCCCCACGCCGGCGACGCGAGCTCTCCGCGCAACGGCCTCGACCCGCTCCAGGTCAGCCAGTTCCACGCCGACCTGGTGTTCCTGCTGATCGGCCTCACCGTCGGCATGTGGTTCGCGCTCCGCGCCACCGGTGGCGATCTCCGACCGGTCACGGCCCTCGCGGCGGTCGAGGTGGTCCAGGCGACGGTCGGGTTCATCCAGTACTTCGCCGGACTGCCGGTGGTCGTGGTCATGCTGCACATGCTCGGTGCCGGGCTGGTGGTCGCCGCGTCCACGTGGCTGCTGGTCACCGTGCGCGAGCCGGTGCCGACGCGCGATGTGGCGACCGGAGCCACGCGCGGCGCGGTGGGATAGCCGGTCGACCCCGGCCCAGAAAGATGGACGACGATCGGCCTGCACCCCCGTGGGCAGGCCAACCGTCGTACCTGTAAAGACGCACACTAGGCCGGTTCGGTTGCCTGACACAGGTCAATTATTTGAACAACAGGTGTCGGCCAGGGGCGCGGCCCGCTCGAGCAGCTCTTCGTCAGTGCAGCAGAGGCTCGAGCGCGACACCCACGAACAGCAGTGACAGGTACAGGTTCGAGGCGTGGAACAGCACCATCGGCCGGATCACGCTGAGGTCCTCGGTCCCCCTGGTGCGAGCCCACATCCGGTGTGCCTGTACCAGGAACGCGCCTCCCAGCACGGCGGCCACGACGGGGTAGAGCAGGCCGGTGCCGGCGACCGGCCAGAGCAGGAGAGACGTCGCCACCATCACCCAGCTGTAGATCACGATCTGCCGGCCGACGACCTCGGCCGGCGCCACCACCGGCAACATCGGCACGTCGACACCCGCGTAGTCCTCGCGGTAGCGCAGCGCCAGCGCCCAGGTGTGCGGCGGGGTCCAGAAGAACACCACGAGGAACAGCACCACCGGTGGCCACGCGAGGTGGCCGGTGACCGCGGTCCAGCCGATCAGGGCCGGGAAGCATCCGGCCAGCCCGCCCCAGACGATGTTCTGCGTGGTACGCCGCTTGAGCAGCATCGTGTACACGAACAGGTAGAAGCACTCGGCCAGCACCGAGAGCAGCGACGACAGCGGGTTCACCCAGACGTAGAGGATCACCGTCGCGAGCACGCCGAGCACGACCCCGAAGGTCAACGCCGCCCGAGGCGTCACGATGTGGCGCGGGATGGCGCGTCGACGCGTCCGCCGCATCTGCTCGTCGATGTCGCGGTCGTAGACGCAGTTCAGCGCGGACGCAGAGCCGGCCGAGAGCGCACCGCCGACGACGGTGGCGACCACGAGACCGAGGTCGGGGATGCCACCGGCCGCGAAGAACATGACCGGGACGGTCGTCAGCAGGAGGAGCTCGATGACCCGCGGCTTGGTGAGCCCGACGTACGCCGCGAGGACGTCGCGGAGGGTGCCCGGCCCGGTCGACCGAGTCGCGTCTGGCGCATCGCTGGCCGGGAGTCGGTGGCCGACGTATGTCACACAGGGTCCTCGGGTACGAGTGGGGTCCGGAGCAGGCGCCTCGCAGTCTATCTCCCGACCTGAGTAGGCTCGGAGACGCCTGAGCAGGTGCCCGCCAGGGCATTGGTCCGACACGTTCGGAAAGGGACATTTGCGTGAGCACGACACCCGCCAAGCTGGACTGGAACGACCTGGACGACAAGGCAGTCGACACCGTTCGCGTCCTCGCCATGGATGCCGTTCAGAAGGTCGGCAACGGACACCCCGGCACCGCGATGAGCCTCGCGCCCGCGGCGTACCTGCTGTTCCAGAAGGTGATGCGGCACAACCCGGCCGACCCCCACTGGCCCGGCCGCGACCGCTTCGTCCTCAGCTGCGGGCACTCCAGCCTGACCCTCTACCTCCAGCTCTACCTCGGCGGTTGGGGCCTGGAGCTCGACGACATCAAGAGCCTGCGCACGTGGGGCAGCAAGACGCCCGGCCACCCGGAGTTCGGCCACACCGCCGGGGTCGAGACCACGACCGGCCCGCTCGGACAGGGCGTCGGCAACGCCGTGGGGATGGCCATGGCCGCCCGCCGCGAGCACGGGCTGCTCGACCCGAACGCGCCGCTCGGCGACTCGCTGTTCGACCACCACATCTACGCCATCTGCTCCGACGGCGACATCGAGGAGGGCGTCTCGGCGGAGGCGTCGGCGATCGCCGGCGTGCAGCGGCTCGGCAACCTCACCCTGATCTACGACCACAACCGGATCTCGATCGAGGACAACACCGACATCGCGCTCGCCGAGGACGTCGGGGCGCGCTACGAGGCGTACGGATGGCACGTACAGCACGTCGACTGGACCAACGACGGGACGCGCTACACCGAGGACGTCCAGGCGCTGTACGACGCGATCCGGCGAGCGGAGGCGGTCACCGACCGACCGAGCTTCATCGTGCTGCACACGATCATCGCCTGGCCCGCCCCCAACGCCCAGAACACCGGCAAGGCGCACGGCTCCGCGCTCGGCGACGACGAGGTGGCGGCGACCAAGAGGGTCCTCGGCTTCGACCCCGACAAGACCTTCGAGGTGCCCACCGGGGTCCTCGAGCACACCCGCCGGGTGGTGGAGCGCGGCAAGGCCGCCCAGGCCGCGTGGGACGAGGACTATGCGAGGTGGGCGCGCAAGCCCTCGGCCGACCCGGCCCTCTTCGAGCGCCTGCAGCGGCGGGCGCTGCCCGAGGGCTGGGCCGACCGTGTCCCGTCCTTCGAGGCGGATGAGAAGGGGATGGCGACCCGCAAGGCCTCCGGCACGGTGATCAACGCGATTGCCGACGAGCTGCCCGAGCTCTGGGGCGGCTCCGCGGACCTCGCCGAGTCCAACAACACGACCATCGAGGGCGTTCCGTCGTTCCTGCCCGGTGATCGCGCCACCAAGATGTGGAAGGCCGACCCGCTCGCGGGCCGCGTGCTCCACTTCGGCATCCGTGAACACGGCATGGGCGCGATCATGAACGGGATCGCCGTCCACGGCGGTACGCGCGTCTTCGGCGGCACCTTCCTGACCTTCTCCGACTACATGCGCGGCTCGGTCCGGCTGGCCGCGATCATGGGGCTGCCGGTCACCTACGTCTGGACCCATGACTCGATCGGCCTCGGCGAGGACGGGCCGACCCACCAGCCGGTCGAGCAGCTGGCCGCGCTGCGCGCGATCCCCGGCCTCGACGTCGTACGCCCGGGCGACGCGAACGAGACCGCGGCCTGCTGGCAGGCGATCCTGGAGCACACCGACCGGCCGGCCGGCCTGGTCCTGTCGCGGCAGAACCTCCCGGTCTTCCCGCGTGGGACCGACGGCTACTCCGACACCAGCAACGTCCACCGCGGCGCCTACGTGCTGCTCGACGTCGACGGCGGCGCCCCCGATGTGGTCCTGATCGGCACGGGGTCGGAGGTGCAGCTGGCGGTGAAGGCCCGCGAGCTGCTCGCGGCCGATGGCATCCGCGCACGGGTCGTGTCGATGCCGTGCCGGGAATGGTTCGACGCCCAGGAGGACTCCTACCGGGAGACGGTGATCCCACCCACGGTGAAGGCACGGGTCTCCGTGGAGGCGGGCGTCGCCCAGGGCTGGCGCGAGATCGTCGGCGACCGCGGCCGCTGCATCTCGCTGGAGCACTACGGCGCCTCCGCGGACTACGCACGGATCTACCAGGAGTTCGGCATCACCGCCGAAGCGGTCGCCGCGGCGGCCCAGGACAGCATCCGGGTGGCGAAGGGCTAGACCGCCTCGCCCACTCCCACGTCGATACCAGGAGGAAGCAGTGAACGATCGCCTGCAGCAACTGTCCGAGGCGGGGGTGTCGATCTGGCTCGACGACCTCTCGCGTGAGCGCCTCGAGACCGGCAACCTGGCCGATCTCGTCGCGAACTCCCACGTGGTCGGGGTGACCAGCAACCCCTCGATCTTCCAGGCCGCCCTCAGCGACGGCGAGCGCTACGACCCGCAGATCCGGGAGCTCGCCGCCCGGGGCGCCGACACGGACGAGACGGTCCGCATCCTCACCACCGACGACGTGCGCGACGGCTGCAAGGTGCTCCGGCCGGTCTTCGACGCGACCGACCACGTCGACGGGCGCGTGTCGATCGAGGTCTCCCCGGGGCTCGCCCACGACCCCGCCGGCACCGTCGCCGAGGCGGAGGACCTGTGGAAGACCGTCGGTGAGCCCAACCTGTTCATCAAGATCCCCGGCACGAAGGAGGGGTGCGCGGCGATCACCGAGACGCTCGCCGCCGGGATCAGCGTCAACGTGACCCTGATCTTCGGCCTCGACCAGTACCACGACGTGATGGAGGCCCACGTCGCCGGCTTGGAGAAGGCCCGCGACAACGGCCATGACCTGTCCAGCATCCACTCGGTCGCGTCCTTCTTCGTCTCCAGGGTCGACACCGAGATCGACAAGCGCCTGGACGCGATGACCTCCGGGCCGGGCACCGACCCGTCCCTCAAGGGCAAGGCAGGCGTCGCCAACGCCCGGCTGGCCTTCCAGGCCTTCGAGCAGTTCTACACCGGCGAGCGCTGGGCCTCCCTCGAGGCCGACGGCGCCCGGCTCCAGCGGCCCCTGTGGGCCTCGACCGGCGTGAAGAACCCGGACTACGACGACACCATGTACGTCGTCGACCTGGTCGTCGAGGACACCGTCAACACGATGCCCGAGAAGACGCTGGACGCGGTGGCCGACCACGGTGAGATCCGGGGTGACCGGGTGCGGCCGTTCTACGACGACGCCGCGGCCCACATGCAGGCGCTGACCGAGGCCGGTATCGACTACGACGACGTGATCGCGGTCCTGATCAAGGAGGGCGTCGACAAGTTCGTGACGGCCTGGTCCGAGCTGGGCGAGACGGTGACCCAGGCCCTGGAAGCGGCGAAGTCCCGGTCGTGACGGAGTCCCCCGTCGACCCCACCACCACTCGGGCGTGGGCGCACCTGACCGAGGTCGCCGACGGCTTCACCCCTGACCTCCGGGCGTGGTTCGCCGCCGATCCGGACCGAGTGACCAGGCTCGGGTTCGACGCGGCCGACCTCCATGTCGACCTGTCGAAGTCGCTCCTCGCCGGCGACGTGCTGACCACGCTGCTGGCGCTCGCCGACGAGGTCGGCGTCACAGGTCGGCGCGACGAGATGTTCGCGGGCCGGCACATCAACGTGAGCGAGGACCGCGCCGTGCTGCACACCGCGCTCCGGCTTCCCCCCGACGCGCACCTGGAGGTCGACGGCCAGGACGTCGTGGCCGAGGTGCATGACGTCCTCCGCCGGGTCTACGCCTTCGCCGAGGCCGTGCGCAGCGGGTCGTGGACGGGGGTCACGGGCGAGCGGATCCGCACCGTGGTCAACATCGGCATCGGCGGATCCGACCTGGGTCCGGTGATGGCCTACGAGGCGCTCGCGCCGTACCGCCAGGACGGGCTGGCGTGCCGCTTCATCTCGAACATCGACCCCACGGACGCCGCCACCACGCTCGCCGGACTGGACCCGGCGACCACTCTGTTCATCGTGGCCAGCAAGACCTTCGGGACGCTCGAGACGCTCACCAACGCGCGGCTGTGCAAGACCTGGCTCCTCGACGGACTCCACGACTCCGACCCGGCCGAGGCGGTGAAGAAGCACTTCGTCGCCGTGTCGACGGCGCTCGACAAGGTGGCGGCGTTCGGCATCGACCCCGCGAACGCCTTCGGCTTCTGGGACTGGGTCGGTGGGCGCTACTCCATGGACTCCGCCATCGGTACGTCACTCGCGGTCGCCATCGGTCCGGAGCGGTTCACGGAGCTGCTCGCCGGGTTCCATGCGATGGACGAGCACTTCCGCACCACCGAGCCCGCCCGGAACGTGCCGCTGCTGCTGGGCCTGCTGAACGTCTGGTACGCCAACTTCCTCGGCGCCCAGAGCCACGCGGTGCTGCCGTACTCCCAGCTCCTGCACCGCTTCCCGGCGTACCTCCAGCAGCTGACGATGGAGTCGAACGGCAAGAGCGTGCGATGGGACGGGAGCGCCGTCACCACCACCACCGGTGAGGTGTTCTGGGGCGAGCCCGGCACCAACGGGCAGCACGCGTTCTACCAGCTGATCCACCAGGGCACCCGGCTGATCCCGGCCGACTTCATCGCCTTCGCCAACCCGGCGTACCCGTTGCAGGACGGCGACACCGACGTGCACGAGCTGTTCCTGGCGAACTTCCTCGCGCAGACCAAGGCCCTCGCGTTCGGCAGGACCGCCGACGAGGTGCGGGCCCAGGAGGATCCCGGGCAGCGCACCGCGGAGGCGATCGTGCAGGCCAGGGTCTTCACCGGGAACCGACCGACCACCTCGATCATGGCGCCGGAGCTGTCGCCGTCCGTGCTCGGCCAGCTGATCGCGCTCTACGAGCACGTCACCTTCACCGAGGGTGCCGTGTGGGGCATCGACAGCTTCGACCAGTGGGGTGTGGAGCTCGGCAAGGAGCTGGCCCAGCAGGTCGGTCCCGCCATCGCCGGCGACTCTGAGGCGCTGGCGGGGCAGGACGAGTCGACCCGATCCCTGATCGCCTACTACCGGGAGCACCGCCGCCGATGACTGCCTCGACGCACTGGGAGAACCCCCTGCGAGACCCACGGGACCGGCGTCTGCCTCGGATCGCGGGCCCGTGCGGCATGGTGCTCTTCGGGGTCACCGGCGACCTCTCGCGCAAGAAGGTGATGCCGGCGATCTACGACCTCGCCAACCGCGGACTCCTTCCTCCCGGGTTCAGCCTGGTCGGCTTCGCCCGCCGCGACTGGGCCAACGAGGACTTCGCCCAGGTCGTGCACAACGCGGTCAAGGAGCATGCCCGCACCGAGTTCCGTGAGGAGGTCTGGCGGCAGCTGGCCGAAGGCTTCCGGTTCGTACCCGGGAACTTCGACGACGACCAGGCGTTCAACCAGCTGCGACGCACGATCGAGGAGCTCGACGACGTGCGCGGCACCGGCGGCAACCACGCGTTCTACCTCGCGATCCCGCCGGGCTTCTTCGGTGACGTGGTCGGTCAGCTCAAGGAGCACGGCCTCGCCGAGCCGAACCCGGGCGCGTGGCGCCGGGTGGTCGTCGAGAAGCCGTTCGGCCACGACGAGCAGTCGGCCCGTGAGCTGAACGCCACGCTGGCGACGGTCTTCCCGAGCGGGTCGATCTTCCGGATCGACCACTACCTCGGCAAGGAGACGGTCCAGAACGTCCTGGCGACCCGCTTCGCGAACACCATGTTCGAGCCGATCTGGAACGCCAACTACGTCGACCACGTGCAGATCACCATGGCCGAGGACATCGGCATCGCTGGCCGGGCGGGCTACTACGACGGCATCGGCGCCGCCCGCGACGTGATCCAGAACCACCTGCTCCAGCTGATGTCCCTGGTCGCGATGGAGGAGCCTACGTCGTTCGACGCCGAGAGCCTTCGGATCGAGAAGCTCAAGCTGCTCCAGTCCGTCACCCTCCCCCGGCGCCTCGACCTGACGACTGCCCGCGGGCAGTACGCCGCCGGCTGGCAGGGGGGCCAGAAGGTTCTCGGCTTCCTCCAGGAGGACGGCGTGCGCAAGACGTCGGCCACCGAGACGTACGCCGCGATCACGCTGCACGTGGACAACCGACGCTGGGCGGGCGTGCCGTTCTACCTGCGCACGGGCAAGCGACTCGGCCGCCGGGTCACCGAGGTGGCCGTGGTGTTCAAGCCCGCACCGCACCTGCCGTTCACCCACGCCGCCACCGAGGAGCTCACCCACAACGCGCTGGTGATCCGGATCCAGCCCGACGAGGGGATGACCCTGCGGTTCGGGTCGAAGGTGCCCGGCACCCAGATGGAGATCCGCGACGTCAACATGGACTTCGCGTACGGCGGCTCGTTCACCGAGTCCAGCGCGGAGGCCTACGAGCGGCTGATCCTCGACGTGCTCCTCGGCGATCCGCCGCTGTTCCCGCGGCACGCCGAGGTCGAGCGGTCGTGGCAGATCCTCGACCCGGTGCTGGACCACTGGGCCAGGAAGGGCAAGCCCGAGGCGTACGAGTCGGGCACCTGGGGCCCGTCGTCCGCCGACGCGATGCTGGCCCGCGACGGACGCACCTGGAGGCGACCCTGATGACCTCACCCCACGCACCCACCTCGTCCGCAGGAGCCACGCCATGATCGAGCTGATCGACACCGACGCGGCCGGGATCGCCGCGGAGTTCGTCGCCTCGCGGCTGCGCGCCGGCAGCCCCGCGATGAGCATGGTGATGACCCTGGTGATCGTCGTCGACGAGGACGGCGCGGAGGACGCGATGCAGGTGGCCCGGCGGGCCTCGCACGAGCATCCCGCACGGGTGCTCGGCGTGATCCTCGGCGACGCCCGCGGCAACCCGCAGATCAATGCCCAGGTCGGCACCGGAGCCGGATGGACCGGCGAGACGGCGCTGATCCGGCTCGAGGGCGAGGTGGTCAAGCACGCCGAGTCCGTGGTGCTGCCGTTGCTGCTCCCCGACTCCCCCGTGGCGATCTGGTGGCCCGCCGACGCACCGGAGGACCCCGCCGCCGACCCGCTCGGACGGCTCGCGCAACGCCGGATCACCGACGCGGCCGCGGTCACCCGCGGCAAGACCAGAGCGATCCACCTGCAGTGCGGGTCGTACTCCGCCGGCAACACCGACCTGGCCTGGACCCGGATCACGCCGTGGCGTGCGCTGCTCGCGGCGGCGCTCGACCAGCAGGCACTGAAGATCACCGGCGGTTCGGTGACCGCGGAGCGGATCAGCCCGAGCGCGGAGCTCCTGGTCGCGTGGCTGTCCGACCGGCTCAAGGTGCCCTTCGACCGGAAGGGCTCCAACGGACCGGGGATCACCGAGGTCCGCCTCGACAGCTCGGCGGGGCCGATCGTGATCTCGCGGCGCGACGGACGCCTGGCGACGTACTCCACCCCCGACCACCCGGACCGCCCGGTGGCGCTCAAGCGCCGGCAGCTGCCCGAGCTGCTGGCCGAGGAGCTGCGCCGGCTCGACGAGGACGACGTGTACGCGGCCACCGCACGCACGCTGATGAAGCTGCAGCGGTCATGAACGCCCACCCCGTCCCGCGCGTCGAGGTCCACGAGTCGGCCGACGAGCTGGCAACCGCGGTCGCCGGTGCCTTCCTGCGGCTGCTCACGGTGCGGCAGGCAGCGGGTGCCGCCCCGGGGGTCGGACTCACCGGAGGCACGATCGCCGACCAGATCCACCGGGAGATCGCCCGGCTCGCACCGGGCAGTGACGTGGACTGGGGCCGCATCTCGTTCTACTGGGGAGACGAGCGGTTCGTCGCACCCGACTCCGACGAGCGCAACGCGAAGCAGGCCCGTGCCGCCTTCCTGGACGTGCTCGGGGTCGATCCGGCTCGGGTGCACGAGATCCCGTCGACCGCCGACGCAGACTCGGTCGAGGCCGCGGCGACGGCGTACTCCGACACGGTGCGGTCCGAAGCGACCGGCGCCCTAGACCTCCTCATGCTCGGGGTCGGGCCCGACGGCCACATCGCCTCGCTGTTCCCGGGGTCCCCGCAGCTGGACGTCGACGACGCGATCGCGGTCGGTGTCACCGACTCACCCAAGCCGCCGCCGGAGCGGGTCAGCCTCACGTTCGCGGCCCTGAACCGCTTCGACGAGGTGTGGTTCGTGGTCAGCGGCGCGGACAAGGCCGAGGCGGTCGGCCGCGCCCTCGCCGACGCGCCGCCCGGTGTGCGGGAGATCCCGGCGACCGGCGTACGGGGTCAGGTGCAGACGATCTGGTTCCTGGACCGGGACGCCGCCTCCCAGGTGCCGTAGCGGGACGCTGGTGTCCTCGCGCCGACGCGGCTTCAGAAGATGATGTCGCCGGACTTGCGGCGGCTGCGCAGCAGCTGGATCGCCTCGTCGAGGATGGACTCTGCCTCGGCGTCGGAGCGACGCTCCTTCACGTAGGCCAGGTGCGTCTTGTACGGCTCGATCTTGGGAGCCGGCGGTGGGTTCTCGGAGTCGAGGCTGGCGGGGAGCCCGCACTTGGGGCAGTCCCACGAGTCGGGCACGACCGCGTCGACGGCGAACGTGACCACCGAACGGTGCTCGTGAGAGCAGAAGTAGGTGACCGCCTGACGCGGCGCAGCCTCACCGCGCTCGGCCTCTCCCATGGGGCCGGCGCCGACCCGGCTCCCGCGGATGGCGTTTCCTCCACCTGGCACGTCAGACAGACCTTTCTCAGTGGGAGTAGGCCTGCAACAGGCCCAGGGCGATGACGCAAGCGAACCAGATGGATCCGACACCGACGGTGAATCGATCCAGGTTCCGCTCCGCAACGGACGATCCCCCGAGCGAGCTGGACACACCGCCGCCGAACATGTCGGACAGTCCTCCGCCGCGGCCCTTGTGGAGCAGCACGAGTATCACCAGCAGACAGCTGGTGATCACGAGCAGGACGGTGAAGACGATGGTCACGAGGACATAGCCTACGTCACGCTCCGGGCCATCCAGAACCGGCCCGCAGAGCGGTCTGGACCAGGATCCGGCCGCTGCCCGCGCTCGTCACAGGGTGGGCATGTCGTAGAAGCGGCAGATCCCGCCGAACTCCTCGGCCTGGAGGCTCGCCCCGCCGACGAGGGCACCGTCGACGTCGGGCTGCGCCATGATCCCGGCGATGTTGGACGCCTTCACCGAGCCGCCGTACAGGATCCGGCAGCCGTCGGCCGCCTCCTCCCCGGCCGTCTCGCGCAGGCGCGCACGGATCGCTGCGCAGACCTCCTGCGCGTCGTCGGGGGTGGCCACCTCGCCGGTCCCGATCGCCCACACCGGCTCGTAGGCGACCACGAGCGAGGCGATCTGCTGCGGCGTGAAGCCGGCGAGCGAGCCGTCGACCTGCGCCAGCGTGTAGGCTACCTGCTCCCCGGCCCTGCGTACGTCGAGCCCTTCGCCCACGCACACGATCGGGGTCATCTCGGCGCCCGCGGCCTGACGCGCCTTGGCGTTCACGGTGCGGTCGCTCTCGGCGTGGTACTGCCGCCGCTCGGAGTGGCCGACCACGACGTAGGAGCAGCCGAGCTTGGCCAGCATGGCGGCGGAGATCTCACCGGTGTAGGCGCCGGCGTCGTGCTCGGAGACGTCCTGCGCCCCGTACCGGAGGGAGAGGTGGTCACCGTCCACGAGCGTCTGTACCGACCTCAGGTCGGTGAACGGCGGCAGTACCACGACCTCCGTGCGGGTGGGGTCGTGCTTCTTGTCCGCGAGGATCCAGGCGAGCTTCTGGACCAGCGCCACCGCTTCGGGGTGGGTCAGGTTCATCTTCCAGTTGCCCGCCATCAGTGGAGTGCGCGTGGCCATGGGTGTGGTTCCTTTCGTTGACCGTGGTCTCGACAGGCTCGACCGACGGTGACGGCGCGGTCTCGACGGGTCTCGACCGGCGCGGGTGCGGGGCTCAGCGCTCGAGGACGGCGATCCCGGGGAGCTCCTTGCCTTCGAGGAACTCCAGGCTGGCGCCCCCTCCGGTGGAGATGTGCCCGAAGGCGCCCTCGTCGAAGCCGAGCTGCCGCACGGCGGCGGCCGAGTCGCCGCCTCCGACGACCGACAGGCCGTCGACCTCGGTGAGCGCCTGGGCGATCGCGCGGGTGCCGTCGGCGAA
>DATAOY010000125.1:0-24438 GCA_036265495.1 Nocardioides sp.
ACGTGTGCACTGAGAGGCCCCCGAGGTCTCGGTAGCCGCATGATCCCTCCTCGACGTCGCCTCGCCGGCGTGCCCGGCAGCGCTGCCCGGGCAGTACCCGCAGGAGGATCGGCCATGCCCGCCGCGACTCGACCCTGCCGGGATCGGTCACCACACCCGATGTGGCGATGGCGCGTATGCTGGTGGAGCCTGCGAGCATCAGGTCACACACCAGGGCCCCGGACCACGGCCCGGCCGGTCTGCTGAGTCTGACCGCCGCAGCGACCAAAGGCGGTGGCCGTGGCCACGCACACCTCTTCGGCGCGCTTCACACTCGGGTCCGCCCGGTCCGGTCGGTTCCTCCGAGTTCGCCCCTCACGCGAGGACCGACCGAGAGGGGACCACGAGCGTGGCCGTCTCTCACGGTGACACCGTGCCCGCCGGATCCACCGGAAACGTCCAGGAGTCCGGCACGTCCGAGCACCTCACGTCCAGCCCTTCGATCGCCGTGAGCCGCGGCGGGTACGGCGAGCTGACCGCGCAGATCCGCGCGCTCGGCCTCCTCCGACACCGGCCGTGGTCGTACGTCGGCACGTTCGCCCTGGTGTTCGCCGGGCTGACCGCCGTGGTCGTCGCGATGGTGCTGTGGCAGCACTCCTGGTGGTTGCTGCTCCTGGCTCCGGCCCTCGGGGTGATCGCCACCCAGATGGGGTTCCTGGGCCACGACGTCGGCCATCTCCAGGTGACCCGCAACCTCACTCGGAGCCGGATCCTCGGCCTCGTGGACGGGAACCTGCTCGGCGGACTCAGCTACGGCTGGTGGGTCGCCAAGCACAACGCCCACCACGCCCACCCCAACGACCTCGAGGGCGACCCCGACGTGAGGGCGGGGGCGCTGGTCTTCGACGCGGGCCAGGCGGCCGACCGCCACGGCCTCGCGGCCTGGACGACGCGCCACCAGGCAGCCTTGTTCTTCCCGTTCCTGCTCGGGGAGGCGGTCAACCTCCACGTCGCCAGCATCCGCCGGCTCCTCCAGCCAGGTCTGCGACTGCGCACCCCCGAAGCCCTGCTCCTCGTCACGCACTTCGTCGCGTACGTCGTCCTCCTGGTCACGACCCTCACCTGGGTCCAGGCGCTGTTGTTCGTCGCGATCCACAAGGGGGTCCAGGGGCTCTATCTGGGCTGTTCGTTCGCCCCCAACCACAAGGGGATGCCGACCCTCGACCCCGACCAGGCCGCCGACCCGTTGCTGCGCCAGGTGCTCACGTCGCGCAACGTCCGAGGCGGCCCGTTCATCGACGCCGTCCTCGGCGGACTGAACTACCAGATCGAGCACCATCTGTTCCCGAGCATGCCGCGGGCGAACCTGCGTCATGCACAGCCCGTCGTCCGGCAGTTCTGCGGTGACCGCGGGATCCCCTACCTGCAGAGCTCGGTCATCGCCTCCTACGCGGCGACCCTCACCCACCTCCGCGACGTGGGTGACCCGCTGAGGCGGGCTGGCGGTCCCTGATGCTCCGGACCATCACCTACCGAGGGCCGCCCGTCCTGGTCGGCGCCCTCGCCCACCTGCTGCGCGAGGAGGGCGTCGAGTTCGAGCGACCGCGGGAGGACCGCACCGGAGTGGCCGCGGAGGTCGTGGTCGTCCTGACGGTCAGGGCCGGCGACGCGGCGCCCGATCGGCCTCTGGACGAGCTGATCGAGTCCGCCGTCTCGAGGTTCCGGACACGGTTCGGCGACGACACCATCTTCCTGGAGGTCGCGGAGGTCGGGCGCCGCTCCTGACGACGACCGAGCGGACCGCCCTGAGCGAGCCGGGCCGCCGCGGCTTCCGGCTCAGCGGGCCCGGTTCCCCTCTCCTCCACCTCGTGCACCACCTTCGCTCGACCCCCTCGCCCCGGCACGGACGAAGGGGCGACAGGGTGCTCTCCGGAGCGGCTGCGCGAGCGGAGCGGAACGCCGGGCCGCATCCGAATCCTCAACGGAGGATGAGGACTCCGTCAGCCGCACCTCCTAGCGTCGGGAGTCCAGAGGCGACGGCCCGGCACCACGAGGGCCCCGGTACCACGAGGGATGGCGGCAGAACGATGGCAGACGACAACGAATTCGGCCCGGTCGACTACTTGGTCGTGGAGTTCCCGGGCAACAAGATGACCGGAGAGGGCTTCCCGATCCTGCTCGACCTGGTCGATCGCGGGATCATCCGGATCCTCGACCTGGTCTTCGTGCGCAAGGACACCGACGGGACGGTGACCGTCTTCAATGTCGCCGACTTCGACGGGGACGGCACCCTCGACCTCGCGATCTTCGACGGGGCGTCGTCCGGCCTGCTGGACTCCGACGACATCGCCGAGGCCGGCAGTGTCATCGAACCGAACAGCTCCGCGGGCATCCTCCTGTACGAGAACACGTGGGCCGGACCGTTCGTCGCAGCGCTGCGCCGTAGCGGCGCTGAGCTCGTCGCGAGTGGCCGCATCCCGGCCGAGGACCTGATGTCCTCACTCGAGGTCGCGGAGGCGGGCTGAGCCCTCGTCACATCCAGACGTCCGTCGCCAAGCAGACATCCATCACGAAGGAGCAAGACATGCCAGGACTCATCCGCGGTGTCGCGCGAACCGCCGTGGTCGCGGGAACCGCCACCGCCGTGTCCAACCGGGTCTCCCGACGGCAGGCGAACCGGTGGGCGGTCCAGGAAGAGCCGGTAGCAGCGGCTCCCCCTCCGCCTCCGCCACCTCCGCCCGCGCCGGACCCCATGGCCCAGCTGACGCAGCTCGGTCAGCTCCACGCCCAGGGCATCCTGACCGACGAGGAGTTCGCCGCGCAGAAGGCGAAGATCCTCGGATAGGTCACCGCCGTTCGTCGTCCGGCTGCGGAACCGCCCTCAGCCGGCGTCCGCGACGTGCTCGAGCTCGACGAAGCGGGCCAGTCGCGAGAGGCGCATCATCCGCCGTACCGCGGGACGACACCCCCGCAGCCGCAGATGGTGGCCCGACCTGCTGGCATCGAGGCCCGCGAACGCCAGCACCCGCGCTGCCGTGAGATCGATGTTGGGCACCTCGGTCAGGTCGATCACCAGGTCCTGCTTGGTCTGGTACAGGTGCGCATAGATGGCTTCGCGGACCTTCATGGTGCTCCGGGCATCGAAGTCACCGCGGAGGAAGAGCGTCTGTCCGTCTGCCACGATGTCCATCGGGGCACTCCAGTCCTCGCCGGACGAGGATTTCCGTCAGCGCTGAGGCTAGGCCCTGGTCCTGGCCTTGGCCAGGCCCGCGTCGTCCATCAGCGGTCTCCTTGCGTGAGCAAGGCGGATGTGGTCACCCGCGCCACCCAACCTGCCGGGGCAGCCGGACCGTCGCCTCCTCCACCGCGGATGAACGACGTGCGCGGGCGGGCCCGTATCGCTACTGCAGGGCCGCGGTCAGCCGCATCACGTTGTCCAGGTACGTCGAGACCCACGATCGGCGCGCCCACTCCTCGAGCGTCAGCTCCCGAGACCTCTCTCGGTACTGGTCCTCGACCTTCCGCATGCGCCGCACGATGTCGGGACCCAGCACCATCAGCGAGACCTCGTAGTTCAAGGCGAAGGAGCGCATGTCCATGTTGCTCGACCCGAGCACGGCGACGTCCTCGTCGATGGTGAAGTGCTTGGAGTGCAGGACGTACGGCGCGGGGTACAGGTAGATCCGTACCCCGGCCTCGAGGAGCGCGCGGTAGAACGAGCACTGGGCGTGGTAGACCATGAACTGGTCGCCCTCCTCGCTCACGAACAGCTCCACCTGCACACCGCGCTGAGCCGCCGTGGTCACGGCGTACAGCAACGACTCGTCGGGGACGAAGTAGGGGCTGGTCAGCGAGAGACGACTCTGCGCCGAGTAGATGAGAGTGGTGAACGCGCGCAGGTTGTTCTCCGCGACGAAACCGGGCCCGCTCGGGATCACCTGGCAGACGAGGTCACCTCGGCCGACATCCCTGGTCACCGGCTCCAGCTCCTCGGTCAGCACCTCCTGGGACTCGCTGTACCAGTCGCTGGCGAAGACGGCGTTGAGGGCAGCCACCACCGGGCCCTCGACCCGACACATCAGCTCGACCCACTCGCGACCGGCCTGGTGGTTCTTCGGCTTGTTGTAGCCAGGCTCCACCAGGTTCTGCGACCCGGCCAGGGCGACCTGCCCGTCGATCACCAGGATCTTGCGGTGGTTGCGCAGGTCGGGCCTGCGGAACTCCCGTTTGCGGATCTGGATCGGCAGCATGGGGTGCCACTCGATCTCGGTGGCGGCCAGGCGGTCGAGCATCGTCTGGTAGCCGGGGATGCCCCTGGAGCCCAGGTGATCGAAGAGCAGCCGCACCTTCACGCCGCGTGCCGTGGCCGCCACGAGGGCTTCGAACAGCGGCTTTGTCACCTCGTCCCACGCGGTGATGTAGAACTCCACGTGCACGAAGTGTCGGGCCAGCTCGACCTCCGCCACCATCGCCGCGATGGACCCGTGGTAGTCGGACAGCAGCTCCACGCGGTTGCCGCCGAGGGCCGGGAGGGCTCCCAGGTTCCGGTTCAGCGCGGTCACGGACCCGACGTACGACGGCGCCGTGGCGAGCTGGAGGGCGGCCACCCCGGCGGTGCGTTGTCGGATGACCGCGTTCACCTCGGTCTGTTGGGCCTGGCGGCGACGACCCACACGATTGCTCCCGAAGAGCAGGAAGATCGCGATCCCGGGGATGGGAACCAGCAGGATCAGCAGGATCCACGCCATCGCGGACGACGGCTTGCGGTTGCTCGGGATGAATCCCAGCACGGCCAGCCGCAGCAGGACGTCGACCACGACCACGACCACCGCGACGGCCACGGGAACGGAGCCGAGCCACCCCGGTGTCGCGAGGGAGGGCACGACACCTCCGGATCCGGTGATCACGTCCCGGGCCGCGACGAAGCAGCCGTCCCCGGAGAGGGCGGTCCGGTCCGCTCACGGCTCGATCGCGTACACGTCCTCAACCGTCCACCCCTTCTCCTGGATGAGCAGCAGAAGGTCCACCAGGTCGTGCAATGAGGCGTCGCCCACACGGAGGATCGTGCAGAACTCGGACCTGGTCACGCCGTGTGGAGTCAGGGCCGACCTGATGACCGGGCCCACGTGACCCTTGATCGTGACCTCGTACAGAGCCGGACCCGACGCTGCGTCCTGCCTGGTCATGGTGCCGGCTCGTGATCGGTCGTCTGCTCAGAGTCCGTCGCGACGTCCTCGGGCCCCGATCCCGGGTCGGGACCGACGGCGAGCTGCCGGACCTCGAGCACTTCCAGTCCCAGCGATCGGAGCCGGTTGAGAAAGCCGTAGAGGGCGGCCTGGTCCGGGAACTCGCCGCTCACGACCGAGCGCATCTCCTGTCGTGCCACCCGGATGTCGTCGAGCCCGACCAGGGCGGCCTCGGGCACCTCGCCGGTGATGCGCACCTCGTACCGTCTGTGATCATCGCCCATCGTCGTACCGCCGCCCTCAAGTCGTCGCCCCGGGGTCGCCCTTCCGATCCAGGTCCTGCATCGCGTGCGAGCAGCGCCACGTCCCTGGTTCCAGGCGGCCCCGGCGGCCACGAAGCTCCGGTCGCGCTGTCACCCTGATCCATGCCATCCCCACAGGGCGGGGATGTCCTCATCCCACTGGGATGAATGCCCTGCTCGATCGGTCAGCCGGACAGCAGGTTGAGCTCTCGTGCCCGGCGCACCGCCGCGTTCCGCCGGGGTACGCCGAGCTTGCGCAGGATGTTCCGCACATGGGTGCGGACCGTGTTCACCGAGACGAACATCGTCTCGGCGATCTCCTCGGTCGAGAGGAGCTCGGCGAGGTGTCCCAGCACCTCGAGCTCCTTGTCGGTCAGGCGCTCCACGACCAGCGGCTGCGATGCGTCGGCGGCCGCATGGACCCGGGTGCCGGGATCGCCCCGGCCGCCCCTCGGGGCCGTGGCGGTACGCCGTACCGATGCCGCCGCGTGGCCGTACGACGGGTCACCCGGGAGCAGGCTCGCCACCGCCGTCGGGGCTTCGCGGAACGGCCGACGGAAGTGCTCCGGAGCGGCCAGTCTCACCGAGTGGTCGACCGCCGCCCTGGCCTTCGCCGGCGAGCCCTTCCGGAGCTGACGACCTGCCTCGACCAACCAGGCCTCCACCTGGACGCCGGGACGACCGCCCTGTCCGATGACACGTGACAGCGCCTCGGTGACGACCTGGTCATCGCCCGCGACCATTCCGGCCTCGGCCACGATCAGCGCCACCTCGTCCGGGAAGCACTTCTCGAATTCGCGCGACTCCCGGACGACCCCCGACACGTCTTCGCTCGCCACCCGCAGGCGCAGCGCCTCGAGTCGCAGCTGGGCGCTGAGCCAGTCGATCCCGTCGGCGGTGGCTTCGGACTGCTCCACGATGGAGATCGCGCCGTTCACGTCACCACGGGCCGCCTGTATCCGAGCTCGGGTCAGGGCGAGCATCGTCCCGGGTACCCGGTCTCCGAGGAAGGCGTCTGACATGGTGGCCAGCTTCACGTGCCGCGCGGCACCCTCCAGGTCGTAGCGCTCCATGTCCACCCAGGCCAACGCGACCTGCGGTGCCGCCGAGCGGTCGCGCATGCGGATCCCCACATCATCGGCGGCCGCGACGGCTCGGTGGGCGAGAGAGGCGGCCTCTGAGAGCTGGTCCCGCAGGCAGGCGATCAGCGCGAGGTAGCCGTGACACTCGACCAGGAGTGGTTCCGAGCCCAGGGACAGCGCCGACTCGGCGCCCTGGGCGAACAGGTCGTGCGCTTGCTCGAGCCGGCCCCGGCGCAGGGCAGCGATGCCTTTGCTGGCATGGACCAGGGCCGAGATCTCGAGCTCGGCGTCCTCCCTGGCCCTGCCGTGTCGGTCTGTGAGCGCCTCTTCGGCCTCCTCGGCGCGCTCGAACGCCTCGCCCGGGTCGGCGGAGGCTCGCGCGCGAATGCTCTCGAGCACCGCGACCGCCAGGGAGAGCGCGCCGTCGTGCCCGTCGGCCACGGCCGGCGACGCGTCGGGCACCTGGGCGAGCTCGGTGGTGACGCGTTCGGAGTCACCCTGACCCAGCGCGAGCGCGGCCCGGACGACCGATGCGGCGGGATCCCGGACCTCGTCGGGGATCGGCATCAGCGCCTGGGCGAGGATGCCGTCGGTGCCGCGCGTCAGGAGGTCTCCGAAGGCCAGCTCGTCCACGACCAGGCCGGCTGCGTCCTCCCAGGCGCCGATCTCCGCGTAGTGGGCAGCGCTCGCCGCGACCAGGCCCTCCGCGGCGAACCACTCCGCGGCGACACGCTGCAGCCGCTCCACCTCCAGGGGCGCCTCGTAGGCGAGCTCGGCCCGCAGCAGGTCCCTGAAGAACGGGTGGTAGCGGTAGAAGCCGGGGTGCTCCGGCACGGGCTCGACGAAGGCGTTGCCCCGCGCCAGCAGCGAGAGCATCCGAGTGGCGGCCCGTCCACCCAAGACCTCGGCCAGGCCGGGCTGGATGGTGGCCGGGATGCTCGTGCTCAGCAGGAGTCGGCGGTTCTCCGGCGTCTGTGCCGCGAGCACCTCGCCGAGCAGGTACTCCCCGATGTCCCCGCTGTCACCCGATATCTGCTCGACCGCCTGGTCCGGGTTGTCGCTCTTGCCCAGGAACCGGGAGGCGAATCGCAGACCGGCGACCCACCCGTGCGTTCGCCCGTTCAGCTCACGGACGGACTCGGCCGTCAGGGTCAGGCCGGCCTTCGCCAACAGCTCGTCGGCCTCGGCGTCGGTGAACGCGAGGTCGGCCATCCGGACCTCGGTGAGCCCGTCCTCCAGGCGGTAGCGATAGAGCGGAAGGATCGGGTCGACGCGGGTCACGAGGACGAGGTGCAAGCGATGACCGGAGTGCCGCAGCAGGTAGTCGAGGTCGTTGGCGACGTCGCGGTCCGCCAGCTCGTACCCGTCCAGGACCAGGGTGACCGGCCTCGCCGCGTTCGCGACCGCCATGGCGAGCCCGGTCAGCAGCTGCCGGTCCAGCGCGTCGGTGCCTTCCGGGAGCGACCGCGAGGGTACGGCGATCCCGAGCCGCGCAAGCCCGCCCAGCACGCCGGGCCAGAGCGCTTCGTCCTCCCGCTCGAAGGTGACCCACTCGGTCTGCTCGTCCGAGGCTCGGAGGCTGACCCAGTCGGCCACCAGTGACGTCTTCCCACTCCCGGCGGGGCCACTGACCAGGATCAGCGGCGCGGTCGCGCCGGCGTCCAGCACCTGGAACAGGCGCAGCCGGCGGACGTAGTCGGCGGGGACGGTCGGCACGCCGAACCAGCTCGTCGGGGCGAGCGCGCCGGAGCGTGCCCCGACATCCGAGGTCGAGATGTCCTCCCGTTTGCCACCCATACCGGCGTGCCCTCCCTGCCGCGTCTCCCTCACGGCATGCACAGGCCGCGACCGGGGTCCCGGGTCAGTGACCTGCTTGCACGCTACTCCCTGGGCGCATCGAGCGCATGCTCCGTTCGTGCAGGTGTGCCGGCGCGAAGGCCCGAGGATCGTCCCCATCGGGGGACGCGGTCGGGCGGCGCGACGAGCACACTCGCCTCGTGCCAGGCATCGGGCGGGAGGATCTCAGGTGACCATCACGATCACGTGGCTCGGTCACTCCACCGTCGTCCTCGATGTCGACGGTGCTCGGCTCATCGCAGACCCGCTCCTCCGCCGACACGCCGGGATCCTGCGGCGGCGGGGACGCCCTCCCGACCCGGCCTCGTGGGACGGCGTCGACGCGGTGCTCCTGTCGCACCTCCACCACGACCACGCCGAGCTCAAGTCTCTCCGCCTGCTCCCTCCCTCCGCTCCCGTGATCACCGGGCCGGCCAACGTCCCCTGGCTACGGAAGCGCCGCTTCGCCGCCCTGGCCCCACCCGATCGGGAATGGATCGAGGTCGGCCCGGATGCCGCGGTGCGAGTCACCCTGTGCGGCGCCCGCCATGCCTCACGACCGATGCCGCATCGGCCGAACGGCGCCAACGGGCACCTGGTGCGCGGCCACTCGGCCACGGTGTGGCTGGCCGGCGACACCGAGCTCTTCGACGGCCTGACCGGGCTCCCCGAGCTGGCCGGCGGACCCATCGACATCGCCATCGTTCCGGTGTCAGGGTGGGGACCCCGCCTCTCCGGGGGTCACATGGGTCCCGACCAGGCCGCGGAAGCGTGCCTGCGCGTGGGCGCCAGGTACGCGATCCCGGTGCACTGGGGCACCCTGTACGCCCCGGGCGGCGGGACCTACCCGCGAGGCTGGATGGACGTTCCGGGGCCGGCCTTCGCCCGGGCGCTCGGGCGCGTGGCCCCGCGGTGCACACCCCTGGTGCTCGAGCTCGGGGTGCCCACCTCGCCGGAGCGCGAGGACTGAGCGGCTCGGCGACGTCGTCCACCCGCCCGGGACCGCTCCGACGTACGGCGACTCAGGACACGGTCTCCGATGGATGGTCATCGGGACGGCCGCTGATGATCGCATCGAGCCACCCCGCCTCGGGGTCCGCCTCGACCAGGATGGCCTTGAACAACAGGCTCATCGGGACGGCCATCAGCGCGCCCAACGGTCCCAGCACCCAGGTCCAGAAGATCAGTGACAGGAAGGTCAGCGAGGTCGACAGACCGACGGCCTCGCCGACGTACCGCGGCTGGATGATGGACTGGATCACCAGATTGAGCAGGCAGTAGACGAGGATGACGGCCACCATCAGGCCCGGCCCACTGTCCAGCAGCGCGACCAGGGCCGGGGGGATCAGCCCGATGATGAAGCCGATGTTGGGGATGAAGTTGGTGACGAAGGCCAGCACCCCCCAGACGAAGGCACCGGGCACACCCATCGCCCACAGCAAGGCGGCGTCCAGGACGGCCACGATCAGGCCGAAGACCGCGGACACACCGAGGTAGCTGCGGGTCCCGTGCGCGAACGACGACATCGCCTCCACCCACTGCGGCCGGTGTGCCCGAGTGACCTCGGTGATGCGGCCGACGTACGCCGAGTCCACGGCCAGGAACACCAGGAGCATGACCACGAAGAACAGGTCGCCGAGCACGCCGGCGATGCTCGACAGGAGCGAGCTCACGACCCCGACCAGCTTCTCGGGGTCGAGCGCCTTGACCAGGGTCTCGGCCTGACCGCTGTCGACACCGCGACCCTGGAGCCAGCTGCCGATGTCGCCCAGGTCGTCGTTGATCTGTGGTGCGTACGTCGGCACCAGCGCCGCCAGCTGTCCGAGCGAGACGACCATGGCGAGTGTGAAGAGGATGATCATCAGGTACGCCGCGGCGAGCACGACCGTGGTCGCCACCCAGGTCGGTGCCTTGCCCTCGAGGTACACCCGGATCGGGTGGAACACGATCGTCAGGGCCAGTGCCAGCATCGTCGGCGCCACGATCCCGGCGGCGGCCTTGACCCCGGCGACCACGATCACGAGGGCGGCGGCGCCGACGAGCAGCCGGAACGTGCGCGACTGGTTCATGTAGTGCTCCTCACGAGCTCACCTCGATGCCCCAACGACTCCAGGATGTGCACGAGGTGTCCGTGCAGCTCCTCCCCGCCCACGATCGGTGACGTCGGCTGCAGCAGGTCCGGGGGGGCCACCACGAAGCCGCGGTCCTGCCAGCCGCCCAGGCCGCCGTGGCACCCGACCAGCGGCTCGAACGCTGCCACGTCGAGCGTCTCCGGGTCCACGCTGCTGTTCACGTAGAGATCCGGTGCCTCCTTCATCAGCGCGGCCGACAGCAGCATGGCCGGGGCGTGGGCACCGAACGGGAGCAGCGGGTCGATCCCCTCGACGCGACCCGTCGCG
The DNA here is from genome assembly GCA_036265495.1 of Nocardioides sp. Lineage (GTDB taxonomy): Bacteria > Actinomycetota > Actinomycetes > Propionibacteriales > Nocardioidaceae > Nocardioides. Next base: position 10,785 of record DATAOY010000125.1, read on the forward strand.
AGATGGTGCCGGCCCTCGGCACCGATGGCGACCGGACCCTCTGCGCCCATCGCGGCCACGAACCCGATGCCGGGGTGTCCGGCCAGGCCGGGCACCAGCTCGGGCCACCGTGCCTCCAGCTCCTCCAGCATCAGCCGCTGGGGTCCCGGCACGTAGACCAACCCCAGGTTGCCGCTGCCGAGCACGACCAGCTCGACCTCGGACTCGGTGGGTGCTGCCGGCTGCATCTTCCGCACGACCCGACGCGAGGCGGCCTTCTGGACCGTCGACCCGCCCGAGCCGGCGAGGTCCTCCAGCACCGAGTCCACCCGCCCCCAGCCCTCGATGCTGCCCTCCACGCCGGTCGTCGCCGACGCGGTGAGGCTCCGGCACAGGTCACTCAGGTCCGTGCCGTAGCGGGACGCGAACGGATCGCCCTGGCTCTGACCGTGGTCGCTGAGCAGGACGAAGCGGTACCGGCGCGGGGCTCGGCGTTCGATCCTCTCCAGCACGGCGAGCACGTGGTCGAGGCCGGTGAGTGCCGCCAGCGACTCGATCCTGGTGGAGCCCGCATGATGCGCCACCTCGTCGTAGTCGACGTAGTCGACGTAGACGCTGCGCGTGCCGCGCATCATCTCCTCGCTGACCAACGTCGTGTTGAGGTCCCGGAGCAGTCCGTTGCTGAAGGCTCGCAGCCCGGCGAAGGTCCACGAGCGATGCACGCGGGGACGGATGTCGAGCCGCCGCTGCTTGACCGCCTGGAAGCGCTCCCGGACGACCTCGGCGACGGTGCGGGCGAGGCTGCGGGCCAACCCGTCGGGGCGCAACATGAAGCGGGCGAACACCTGGCGCGTCCGACGTGATCCTCGCCCGACCTCCAGCCTGCTCATCGTCATGGCAGCCCGCGGGGCGTCCCCGGTGAAGATGTTGGAGATCGAGATGCCGTCGTCGGCCAGGAGCCCGACCCCGCTGCTGGCCCGCAGCTCGATGATCGCCGCGTCCTCGGGCCGGTTCGCCACCAGCAGGCGCCCCAGCTCCCGGTCGTACCAACGGAACGCGGGCACGCCTGCCGAGGTGCCCATCAGGATCGCCTGCTGGCTCGCCGGGGTCGTGCAGGGCAGCTGCACCGTCCACTCGTGAGCGACCTGCACCCCCGTGTCCACCCACCGGCGCAGGGTCGGCATCGTGCCGGACGTGAGCGCCCAGTGGATGACCGGGAAGGCGACGCCGTCCAACTGGAGGAAGACCACGCCGTCCACGTCGGGGTCGCCGATCGCGCCCGGCTTGATCCGGCACAGGCTGGCCACGAACGACTCGTCGGTGCCCGCGCTGAAGATCCACGCCAGCAGGGTCCCGATCACAGCCGTCGTCCAGGCGACCGCGACCGCGGTCCAGAACGAGTCGAAGGACACGCCCGGGACCAGTGACAACGCGATCTGCACCACGAGGGCCTGCCCGAACAGCGTGGCCAGGGCGACGGCGATCCAACCGATCACCGCGCTGAGCTCGACGAGCACGGGCCGGACGATCATGCCGACCAGGCCGGTGACCGCCGCGGCGACCAGGAGCGGTCCCCAGGACGTGTAGCTGAAGCCCGGCAACAGGTCCGCGGTCAGCAGCAGCGCCAGGAAGCTGAGCAACCACGATGCGAGCAGGCGTACGACGTCGGCCCAGCGGATGCTCCGCACGGCCCATGGACGCCCGCGCTGCGTCGCCGACGGCGGCCCCGTGACCCGTGGGTTCTCGTCCATGACGGCTCCAGATCCTGTTCCGGTCATTGTGGGTGCTCGCCGCGGTCACAGCATGGTCCGCGCCGGACGATCACCAGGAAGCTCCGCGACCGGATGCGGGGCTCGAGCCACCTTCGTCGGGTGGCCCCGGCCACGGGATCGTCCGAAACGGGCGATGGCGGGAGGAGCCCGGGAACCTACGTTCGACGCACAGGGCTCCGAAGAACCGGGCGTGAGGGGGTCAGGCGATGAGACGTGCCGCACGCGGGAGGAGATCCGATGGGTGAGTCGGTAGCTGTGCAACCGGGGACCGAGCGCCCTCCTCGCGGGAGGACTCTCGCGGTGGCTGTGTGCCTCACCCTGGCAGCACTCCTGACCGTGCCGGCCTCGTTCGCGTACTGGGGGCAGCGCACCATCAACGACGGCCAGCGGTACGTCGAGACGGTGGGGCCGCTGGTGGACTCGCCCGAAGTGCAGGCCGCGATCACCACCAGGGTGACCGACGCCATCGAGTCGCAGGTGGACGTCGAGGCCCTGCTCAACCAGATCTTCGCCGACGTGATCAAGAGCCGGCCCCGGCTCCAGGCCCTCGTCGGCCCGCTCTCGGGTGCGGTGAACGGGCTGATCGAGACCCAGGTACGCGCCTTCGTCGCCTCCGACGCGTTCGCGGAGTTCTGGGTCGCGGCGAACGCCAGGGCGCAGCAGGCACTGGTGCGTCTGCTCGAGGGTGACACCTCTGGGGCCGTCTCCGTCCAGGGCGGGGCTCTGGTCCTCGACCTCTCCCAGGTCATCGACCAGGTCAAGCAGCGCCTGGTCGACCGCGGGCTCACGATCCTCCAGAACGCGCCGCCGCTCCCCGCGCAGAACCGCGAGATCGTGCTGCTGGAGGCGCCGCAGCTGAAGCAGGTACGCACGATCTATGCCTTTGCCAACCCCGTGGCCAAGTGGCTGCTCGTGGTGGTCGCTCTGCTGTACCTGGCAGGCTTCCTGCTCGCGTGGCGCCGGCCGAGAGCGGCCATCGTGATCGGAGCACTGCTGGCGGCGAACGCCCTGCTCCTCGCGCTGATCCTCTCGATCGGGCGACAGCTCTTCGTCAACCAGCTGTCGGGCACCGTGTTCGGGCCCGCGAGCACCGTCTTCTACAACCAGCTGTTCACGTACCTGCAGCGAGGGCAGCACGTGATGCTCTGGCTCGGGGTGATCCTGGCCTTCGTGGGTTGGTTCGCGGGAGCCACCAAGCTGGGCACCGCCACCCGCGCCACGATCAGCGGCGGTCTCGAGTCCGTGGGTGCTGCGGCGGCCGACAGCCCGGTCGCGCAGGCCGGGCGCTGGGTCGTGCCCAACGCGGTGTGGCTCCGGATCGTGATCGGCCTCGTCGGAGTCGTCACCCTGTTCTGGGGAAACAACGCGTCGGAGTCGCGGCTGTTCTGGTCGGTCGTGGTGGTGGTCGTGCTCCTCGCGGCCCTGCAGGTCCTGGTGGGAGTCGGCAAGGCGGCGATGACGAGCACGCCACCAGACCCCGGATCCGAGCCACCCGACACCAGCGACGAGGACACGGTCGGCGTGGCGAGCGCCCCGAGCAAGCCATGAGGGCGGGCGGCCGGTGAGCGCGCCGGGCAAGGGCATCATCGGCCGGGTCGCGGGTGTCGCCACCGGACGGGTCGTGGAGCTCGTCGACCCCGACGTGATCCTGGAGTACGTCGATCTCGACCTGCTGCTCGAGCGGATCGACGTCCAGAAGGTCGTCGACCGGATCGATCCCAACGTGCTGATGGACCGGATCGACCTCCAGCGCCTGCTGAGTCGGGTCGACCTCGACGAGGTCCTGGCCGGGATCGACCTCGACGAGCTGCTCGCCCGGATCGATGTCGAGGCGCTCGTCCAGCGTTCGGGCGTCCCCGACGTCATCATGGCCAGTACCGGGCGCTTCGCGGAGTCCGCGCTCGACCTCGCGCGCCGACAGGTCGTCGGCCTGGACACGCTGCTCGACCGAGGGCTCGACCGGCTGCTGCGACGGCCACCCGACCCGACCCGCCTCGCCCCCTCCCACCTGCGTCCCGTCCACGCCGATCCCGATCCACCGACCCCGGTGACGTCGGTGACGTCGGTGACCGGACACTATGCCGGGCCGCTCGCACGTGCCCTTGCCGCCGCCATCGACATCGCGGTGGTGACCATCTCGTTCGCGCTCGGGTACGCGGTGACGAACCTGCTCACCAGCACCCTCCTGAACCGGCCCCTCAGCCCCGATCGCACGCAGCCCCTTGCCGTCGCCGCCCTGGCCGTGTGGGCCTTCCTCTACGTCTTCGTCGCCCTGGCCGTGGCCGGACGCACCTTCGGCAAGGCAGTCGTGGGACTCCGAGTGCTCGCCGCCGACGGTCTTCCCCTGTCGGCCAGGCAGGCCCTGGTCCGGACCCTCGTGCTCCCCTTCAGCCTCGTCTTCCTGGGCATCGGGCTCCTGATGATCCTGTTCCAGCGCGAGCATCGCGCACTTCACGACCTGGTCGCCGGGACCGCGGTCGTCACGGACTGGGGCGACCGGAGCGCCGAGCTGTCCGCACCCCTCGCCGCATTCCTCGCGCGGTCGAAGGTCGGCTCCCCCGCTACGCCGCAGCCGTCGACGTCCGAGACACCAGGCCCCCGGTGACCACCAGGGCGAGCGTGTTCAGCACGCTGATCAGGAACGCCGCGACGATCGTCTGAATCAGGCCACCGACGTCGAGGAACGACGTGAGACCGGCCGTGAGCGCCAGCAGGAGCCCGTTGACGACCAGGGAGAAGAGCCCGAACGTCACCATGGTCAACGGCAGGGCCAGGAGCCGCAGCACGGGGCCGACCAGCACGTTGACCAGCCCGAAGACCGCCGCGGCGATCATCAGCCCGAGCACACCACCGCTGATGTCGACGTCGGGCACGATCAACGCCACCACGGCGATGACGACCGCCAGGAGCACCCACCGGATGAGGAGTCTCATGATCGCTTCCTGGTCGAGGTCGGCTCCGGGGAGGCAGCCGGTCCGGGAGCCGACCGCAGCTCGGCCGCGAAGAACTCCAGCGCGGTCCTGGTCTTGGTCTGCTGTTCACCCGACGTGTCGATTCCCCGGTCCTCGAGGAACTGCCGGACCTCGATGGCGACCATGAGTGCCTCCTCGGGCGAGGCCTTCGTCGAGAGCTCCAGGATGCGCGCCCCATCGGGGTACAGCCACATCTCCACCACGATGCGGCGCCGGAACGTCGCGGACGGCAGCTTGAGCTTGAGCACGAAGATGGGCCCCAGGACGGACAGGTCATCGATGGTCAGCCCGTCGGGCGCATGGGTCCGGAAGAACGCTCGCTGGTCCGACGAGAACAGCTTGCTCAGCCGCTTCTCGCCGGAGACGCTCTTCAGCACGGCGGCCGGCCGGACCGTGCCCTTGAGAGATGCCGAGCACACGTAGCCACCGGGCATCGCGTCGACCTCGACCCCGAACGTCGGCGAGCGACGTACGTCGTCGGGGATCTGGTCGGGCACGACCGGCCGCAGCTTGACCACGGAGTCGCCATCACGACCCTGGATCCTGCGGACGCGCGCGACGACACCCGCTGCGTTGAGCGCGAGGTCAGGGGTGTCGAAGAAGAAGACCTGCCGGATCTGGGCCTCGAGCGGGTCGACCCCCAGGGCCGCGAGCGCCGATCGATGGGACTCCTCGGGCACGGTGAGCTTCAGCTCCACGCTGTCGGCGCCCTTCATCAGCTCCAGCAACCGGACCAGGTCGTCGCCGACCATGCGTGTGCTCATGCGGTCGACCTTGCGTCGGACACCGGACTCCCCTTCCAGGACGGCCCGCGGACGCGAGCGGACGCCGTTCGTCCGGCGGCGCGCGGCTCCCGGCCGGGATACCAGCATTCAAGCCCCCGAGCAGCGCCTCGACATCATCCCCACGGGGTGACCAGGTGATCGCCGGGTGATTCCCGGTGGGAGCTAGGGCTTGGCGGCCGCCGCCACGTCGTGGATCTCCTTGACCCGCATGATGCGCCAGGCGAGGTAGGCGATGGCTCCGGTGACGAGGGGCAGCGCATAGGTCAGCGCGCGATACACCAGGACGCCCGCCAGCACGGCGTCGTGGGACTCCTCGCCGAGCACCGCCACATAGGCCGCGGTGTAGACCAGCTCGACCACGCCGACACCGCCGGGGGTGATCGGGACGATCGTGACGGCCCGGCCGACGGAGTAGACGAACAGGCCCAGCGACATCGGCATCACCGCGTGGTCGACCCCGCACGCCCACAGGCACCAGACCAGGAGCAGCCCGTTCAGCAGGTAGCCGCCACCGATGGTGCAGGCCAGGACGGTCGCGTTCCCGCGGACCAGGCCGAGGGTGTCGACGCGGAGCCCCTGGGCGCGCTCGGGCCAGTTGCTGAAGGTGTCCTTGCGGAAGAGGCGGCGGAAGGGGTTCACGCACGCCTGGCCGACGCGACCGAGCAGACCCGCGAGGCGCTCGCTGCGAGCCACCGCGACGACGAGCGTGACCGTCACGGCGGTGACCGCCAGGGTGATCACGCCGATCAGCCACACCTGATGACTGCTCTGCTTGGCCGGCTGGCCGAGCAGCACCCAGAGCAGGAGCAGGACGCCGGGAGCCGCGAAGAGCAACGCGTCGGTGATCACGCTGACGCTGACCGTGGCGCCCGCGAACCGCTCGGTGCTGACCCCCCAGCTGCGGAGGACGACGTACTGCGTGGCGGTGCCCGACGGGCCGGGGATGACGTTGCTCACCGCGGACGACGACTCGCGGGCGATCACGGAGCGGACGAAGGACAACCCCGGGATCAGCGGCACGTACGCCGCGGCCAGCAGCGCCCTGATGACGAGCGCGGCGATCACGAGCCCCACGACCGTCGCCACCGACATCGAGGTGATGGCGTCCCACACCTCGCTCATGTCGCCCAGGGCGGGGATGATCACGAGGAACAGCAGGACCAGCAGCCCGCCCGACAGGGCAGCGCTGAGCACCTTCATCAGCACGGACCTGGGTCCCGGAGCGGCCCCCAGCGCCTCGGCCGGCAGCGCGGCAGAAGCGTCGGACCTCCGGTGCCGCTCCTGCTCGGTCATGGTCCTGCCCTCCACGGCGTTCGGTGAGTCACGCCTCACTCCTCCGGGATGGTCACGATCTCCACGACCTTGATGCCGAGCGAGTTGAGCAGGTTCAGGACCCCCTGCAGCTCCTCCTGGTCGGTCAGGTCGCCGGTGAGCGTCGTGGTGGCACGTTGCGTCTTCGGCGTCAGGTGCGGGAAAGCGGCGACGAGCTCGTCGGAGAGCTCGGCGTCGACCCGGATCATCATGCGCGTCATCACGGTCTCACGCGGGAAGGTCGCAGGAGCGCGTGAGGCGCTCGATCTCCCGTGCGCGCACGGACGAGGTTGCGGTCCACAGATCACTCCCAGCACCACTTGAGCTCACGGCACAGTAGGAGCCCCGCCGCGCGGGGTGCTTCACCGGAAACGGGCGAGAGCAAGGTGGCGCAGGGGACCAGATCCGTGCCGGTCGGCCGTGTCAGCGCCCGCGGTCTCCGGAACCGACGGAACGGAGCGGTCTCGACCTGGTGCTCCGTCGCGACCTGGACGTGGCGGTGGCGTCGGCGACCGGGGAACCCGTGACGGGCGGCAGCGCATGCCCCGCCCGTTCACCGTTTCCGGGTGAACACCTCGGCCCGCCCACGCGGGACCGTGGCGGCAGGACACAGGTAGGTGCCGGATCGACCGAAGGAGGCCCGATGGCCTCGCTCACCGTGTGGAGGTTCGACTCCTCCGACGGGGCGGCCCGAGCGGAGGCGAGGCTCCTGCAGATGGCCCACGAGAACGTCGTCACCGTTCACGACGCGGCCACCGTCACCTGGGAGCTGGGCGAGAAGAAGCCCACGACCCACCAGCTCGAGCCGACGGCGGGGGCTGGAGCCCTGGGCGGTGCCTTCTGGGGCCTCCTGTTCGGGCTCATCTTCTTCGTCCCGCTCCTGGGCGCCGCGATCGGGGCCGCCACGGGCGCCCTCGCCGGGATGCTCACCGACGTCGGCATCGACGACGGCTTCATCAACAAGGTGCGTGACCAGGTGACGCCCGGGACGTCGGCCCTGTTCGTGATGACGTCGGACGCGGTGATCGACAAGGTCAAGGACGCGTTCGAGGGCGGCGAGCGGGCCGAGCTGATCTTCACCAACCTCAGCCATGAGCAGGAGGCCGCACTGCGCGAGGTCTTCACCGCCTGAGCAACCGCCCGGCGGACACCCGTCCTGAGGAGAGAGGCATGCCCTCCGTCACCGTCTGGCTCTACCCCACGGCGTTCGGCGCCGAGACCGGAGAAGCCCACCTGACCGCGCTGGTGGAGCGCGGCGCCCTCGTCGTGCACGACGCGGTGGCGGTCAGCTGGGTGCCCAGCGATCCGGAGCCGCGGGTACGCCATCTCGGGCATCTCACGGCGCGGGCGGCGGGACGTGGCGCCATGTGGGGTGCCGCCGTCGGCCTGCTGCTGCTCAACCCCGTGGCCGGAGCGGCGGTGGGCGCGGCCGCCGGGGCCGGAGCCCAACGGCTCCGGGACGCCGGCATCAGTGACGACCTGGTGGCAGAGGTCCGCGAGGCGGTGAAGCCGGGTACGTCGGCGCTGTTCGTGATGTCGAGCGGTGCCGATGCCACGCAGGTCGCTCCGGTCATCGAGCGGTCCGAAGGGGTTCTCATCCACGCCGAGCTGTCCGAGGAGGGTCAGGCGGTCCTGGAGGAGCTCGGTCGGTCGTTGCCCGACGACACGGCGTGACGCCACGCGTAGCCCTGCTACACGAGCCGTCCGCCGCGACCTTCGCCCGTTCCGGGTGACCCGCTCGACCGCGCGCGACCCTAGCGTCGCACCGGTGCGACGAGACGTCCGGGTGACCTCTCCCGGATCCGCGAGCGACACGAGTGGAGGAAGCACATGAGCAACACCTCACCCCGGACGGACTACGACGAGGGCTCCGGCTCGAGCCTGTTCGCCTACGGGTTGGTCACCTTCGCCGGGATCATGCTGGCGATCATCTCCGTCTTCCAGCTCCTCGAAGGGATCGCGGCTGCAGCGAACGACAAGGTGTACGTCCGGGGCTTGGACTACACCTACCAGTTCGACGTGACGGCCTGGGGATGGTTCCACATCATCATCGGGGTGATCGGCATCGCGACCGCCTACGGCGTCCTGACCGGTCAGACCTGGGGTCGCCTCTGCGGCATCGCGATCGCCGGCCTGTCCATGCTCAGCAACTTCGCGTTCATGCCGTACTACCCCTTCTGGGCGTTCGTCATCATCGCCTTCGACGTGTTCGTGATCTGGGCGCTGTGCCACCAGATCTCGACCGAGTCCGACTAGGAGACCCGCCCGCCTGAAAGACCTCACCGACCTCACCCGTCACGGATGAGGCGGACCGCCGCTGTGCCTCCTATGTTGACAGCAGGCAGAAGGACTCGAGGGTCGCCCCGCGTGACTGAGTGGACGGCACCTCGGTCGAAGACGCGCCCATAGACCAGGCGTACGCGCGGCGGGAGACAACGGGCTCCGTCTGGCCCGGCCCACCGTGCGCCGCTCGGCGGACAGGGGAGGGTGACGTGACGAGTCCGACGACAGCCCGTCCGAAGTCGAACGGGAAGGCCGGAGAGCTGCTCGAGCAGGGGGCGCCGCCGGACGTCCCTCGGCTCCCGCGCGTGTACGTCCCGCGGACCCAGCTGTGGCAGCGTCTCGATCAGGCGACCGACAGCCCGTTGACCCTGCTCGTGGGTCCGATGGGGTCGGGGAAGACGCTCGGGGTCAGCGGGTGGCTCCGGCTCGGCCGGCGACATCTGGACCAGGACGAGCGGGACGCCGTGGTGTGGCTGCACGGTGAGCAGGCCCTCGGCCCACAGGACCTGCGCCGGGTGCTCGACCCGCCGGGAAGGGGGCGGGCCACACCCCTGGTCATCGTCGACGACGCCCATCTCCTGCCCGCCGCCACGCTCCGGTACGTCGACACTCGGCTCGACCAGGAACCCGAGTCCCTGCGCCTCCTGCTGGTCTCGCGGTGGGACCTCCCCATCACGCGCCTGGGCCCCGAGCTGCTGGGGCACTTCACCGTCCTTCGGGGCGAGATCCTGCGTCTCACCGAGATGGAGTCCGCGGTCCTCGTCGCCGAGCACTCGCGCAGCGACTCGGCCGAGGTGGCCCGCATCATCATGGACCGGACCGAGGGCTGGTGCGGGGCCACCGTGCTGGCGGCCCGCGCGGTGGGGAACTTCTCCGACCGTCTCGCCGCGGCGCGCCAGTTCGAGACCCAGGATCTGGTGGCCGCCGACCGCGTCGCGTCGGAGGTGTTCGCGGCGCTGCAGCCCCGCGAACGGCATCTGCTGCTGTGCGTGGCGGGCAACGACGTCGTCACCGCGGAGACGGCGGCCCACCTCTCGCACGACGCGGGTGCGGGCCAGGTGCTCTCCGGGCTCGAGACGACCGGTCTCCTCGTGACCCACCTCGGCCCCTCGCCGTCCCCGCCGGTGACCGGACGCGCGGAGCCGTCCCACCAGCGAGACGGCGACCTCGCGGGGGGAGACCCGGGCGATCGCTACCGCATCCATCCGCTGATGGCCGAGGTGGTACGTCGCCGCATCCTCGCCGGTGGGGTCGACGTGGACCGGGCGAAGTCCACCGTGCTTCGGGCCGTCCGGCTGGACGTCGCACGGGGCGAGGCGCAGCCCGCCTTCCGGCGACTCGTCGCGTTGAACCTTCCCGAGCAGGCGGCGGCGCTGATCGCCAGCGACGGGCACACGCTGCTCGTGCACGGTGACCACGCGGCCCTGCGCGGCTTCGCCCGCCGGTTCCGCCAGACGGTGGACGCCAACCCGGGGGTGTGGTTCTGCCTGGCCCTCGAGAGGTGGTTCGACTGCGACATCGAGGGTGCGATCAGCTGGATGGACCGGCTGTTGCGTGACCTGCCGGACGAGGCTCGGACCAGCAGCGAGTTCGACGCCCAGATCGCCTGTGTCCGGATGATGCGAGGGAGGCTGGGCCTCGAGTCGCTCGAGGCTGCCGTCGACCTCGCCGAAGAGGTCGTCAGCGGGGAGGTCGGCCAGGGTCCGCCTCGCCTGGCCCTCCCGCACCTGCTCCAGGAGCTCGGGCTGAACCAGATCTGGCTGGGCAGGCTCGAGGCGGCCGAGGCGAGCCTCACCGACGCCGTACGGCTGAGCCAGGCGTGGAACATGAGCGTGCACGCGACCACGGCGATGTCGCACCTGGCGATGCTGTTCTTCCTCCAGGGCAAGGAGTCGCAGAGCCTGCGGCTGGCCACGCTCGCGCTGGAGGGCATCGAGCGCGGTCTGCCGTGGCGTCCGGTGCTGGCCGAGCACCGGGCTCTGCTCGTCAGTCAGCTCGCGAGGTTCACCTCGCTTCCGTTCCCGAGCACGATCGAGGACCTGCCGCACACCACCGAGCAGGTGCATCCGTCCGACCTGACCGTGAAGTTCTGGACCAGGCTGCGCGACGTCCGGCTCTCGTTGATGGACGGCGCGGTGATGGCGGCGGAGCGGATCATCCAGGAGCCCGTCGAGACACCGAACCCGCCGTCGTACCTGCGCGCCGTCCTGCACGTCGAGCGCGGGTTCCTGACCGCACTCACCGGCGACCAGCACGGCCTGTTGGGCATGGCCACGGCGCTCGACGACCTCGGCTGGCCGGGCGAGGGCGAGCTCCTGCGCGGACTCGGTGCCGACCTGGGCGGGGACCGACGACTGGCCGCGCAGCACTTCGCGAACGCCGCGGCGGGCGTCCGGCTGGCCCAGCCGCCCTGCCGGGCGCTGGCTCTGGTCTGCGAGGCGCAGCTGCGCGATGCGCTGGGAGAGGGAGCGGCCGCCATGGACCTCCTGCGCACCGCGGTGGTGGTCACCGAGGTACGCGGCAACGCGGTGCCGTTCCTCGGCTGGACGCGGCAGGGCACGTCGACACACATCCTGCTCGAGAGACTGCAGCGGGAGAGCCCCGACCCCTGGGTCGACCAGCTGGTCGAGGCCACCCGCGGCGTACCCGGCATGAGCGAGGTGCTCGGGCCCTGGACCGCCACCGTCGAGGAACGCCAGGTGGTGCCCGAGACGGTCGTGCGTCCGGTCCTCAGCCCACGCGAGCGCGACGTCCTCCGGGGACTGGCCCGCGGAGCGACGTACGCCGACATCGCCGCGGCGCTGTACCTGTCGGAGAACACGGTCAAGACCCACGTCTCGAGCCTCTACGCCAAGCTCGGGGTCCGCCGTCGCAGCGATGCTCTCGCCGTGGCGCGGACCCTCGACCTGCTCTGACGGGGGGCGCGACCGCAGCCACCTGAATCGGGCGAAGCGGGCTACGTCGTCCCGGTCGACCATGGCTCCGCTGCTGACCCAGCCGCCGACGCTGACCAGGACCACGCGGAGAGAGGTCGACCATGTCGTACGAGGCCATGTCACCCACGAGCCCGGGCGGGCGACCGGTTCCGGGCGTTCCCGAGCTCGCCGACCACTGGGGGCTCGTGTTCGGCTACGGCGTCGTCTCGCTCGGTCTGGGCATCGTCCTGGCCGTGTGGCCGGACGAGACGCTCACGGTCTTCGCCGTGATCGTGGCGATCCAGTTCCTGGTCTCCGGACTGCTGCGGGTCGTGATCGCGCTGACCTCGCGCACGCTCGAGGGCGGGATGCGTGCGCTCGTGGGCTTCACCGGGGCGCTGGCGTTCATCGTCGGCCTGCTCTGCCTGCGCGACCCGCTGCAGACCCTGCTGGTGATCGGCCTGCTGGTCGGCGTGTGGCTGGTCCTCGCCGGCTTCGTCGACCTGCTCGGCGCCTTCCTCTCCCCCACGCCCGGACGGCGCGTCTGGGACGTGGCCACGGGGCTGCTGACCCTCCTCGCGGGCGGGTTCCTGGTCGTCAACCCCGACGTGTCGCTGGGCCTGCTGGTCGTTGTGGCCTGCATCTGGCTGTTCGGCATCGGTCTGTTCGCGGTGGTCGCCGGTCTGCAGATGCGCAGACTGCGCTCGGCCTGACCCGGCCAACGGGCGGGGCCGGTTGGAGTCGCTAGCGACTCTCGCGACGGCTGGCGGCTCTCGACGCCGCCGTCTGCTTGACGCGCGTGGTGAGGGTGGTGGCGGCCGCGGCCAGGACGACGACGTCGAACACCATCTGCACGAGCACGATCCCTCTGGCGAGCTGCCCGTGGGCGTGCACGTCGCCGTACCCGATCGTGAGCACCGTCGACATGGTGAAGTAGAGCGCGTCCAACCTGGTGTGGAGTCCGGGGATCTGGCCGGGGTCGTGCAGCTCGAGTGCGTAGAAGCCCAGCGCGAACACCAGGACGCCGACCGCCAACGCCAGCACCAACCCGTCGACGCGTCGGTCGTCGACGACGAGCTGGAGCCGGACCTGGATCAGGACGGCGTAGGCCAGTGCCGCCAGCACCAGGACGCTGATCACGATGCGGGCGGCCATGGTGCGTGCCGCGTCGCCCTGCACCGGCACGGCGAAGTACAGGACGACCACGAGGGTCAGCCCGGTCGTGAGACGGCCCCATCGCCACCAGGCGTTCACGTCGAGAACCTGTCGCCCGCGGCCGGTGTCCACTTCACCCGCAACGGGTGAGTGGCCGACCCACCGCGAGCGCACCGCCCCGAGCAGCGAAGGGTCGGCGGTGGCGAGGCTGATCGCAAGGCGCCGGCACCGGGGTTCGCGACGGCAGTGGCGCGTCTCCTCGACCGGCGAGAGGGCACGGCGGAGCGTGCAGAGGTGTCGGGAAGTTCGCCCGAAGAGGGTGAGACCGGCGCACCTTCGAGAGGGCTATCCATGACCTCACGGGCTCGAATCCGCAACAGAAGGGGCCACGATGAGCTTCTGGGACATCATCTGGTTCATCATCGTCAGCTTCGCGTTCATCGCGTACCTGATGGTGATGTTCAACATCCTCTCCGACATCT
>DATAOY010000126.1:0-26397 GCA_036265495.1 Nocardioides sp.
TCGACGACGAAGAACAAGTACGCCGGACCCGAGCCGCTGACCGCGGTGACCGCGTCCATCTGCTTCTCCGGGATCCGCAGCACCTTGCCGGTGGAGGCCATCAGCGACTCGACCTCGGCGAGGTGCGCGTCGTCGCAGTGCGAGCCGGGCGAGATCGCGGCCATCCCCTCGTCGACCAGCGCCGGGGTGTTGGGCATGACCCGTACGACGGCCGTGCCGGCAGGGAGGCGGGCCTCGAGGAAGTCGGTGGTGATGCCGGCGGCCAGCGAGACCACGAGCTGGCCGGGTCGCACCTCGCCGCCGATCTCCTCCAGCAGCGACTCCATGTCCTGCGGCTTCACGACCAGGGCGAGGGTGTCGGCGCGCTTGGTCGCGTCGAGGTTGGAGACCACGGAGACGGCGTACTTCTCCTCGAGCTCGCTCGCACGCTCGGGGCGCTTCTCGCCGACGAGGAGCTCGGCGGGCGGGCGTCCGGCGCGGACCAGTCCAGAGAGGAGGGTCTCGCCCATGACGCCGGCGCCGATGATCGCGGTGGTGCTCACGGGCGACCCTCTACTTCTTGGAGACCAGGGACCGGACGAAGAATGTCAGGTTCTGCGGTCGTTCAGCGAGGCGTCTCATGAGGTATCCGTACCACTCGGTGCCGTAGGGCACGTAGACGCGCACCGTCTCGCCGGCCGCGACCAGGCGGCGCTGCTCCTCGGGGCGGATGCCGAAGAGCATCTGGAACTCGTAGCTGCCCGCGGCACGCCCGTTGCGGCTCGCCAGCGAGGAGGCGATCCGGATCATCCGCGGGTCGTGGGTGGCGATCATCGGGTAGCCCTGTCCGGCCAGCAGCACCTTGAGGCAGCGGACATAGGACTTGTCGACCTCGAGCCGGCTCTGGAAGGCCACCTCGGCGGGCTCGTCGTAGGCGCCCTTGCAGAGGCGGACCCGCGAGCCCTCGTAGGCGAGGGCGCGGCAGTCGGCCTCGGTGCGGTGGAGGTAGGCCTGGAGGACGGCACCGGTCTCGGGGAAGTCCTTGCGGAGCTCGCGCAATGTGGCCAACGTCGCGTCGGTGGTGGCGTGGTCCTCCATGTCGAGCGTGACGGTGGTGCCGGCGTTGCGGGCGGCGCGACAGATGGTGCGGGCGTTCTCCAGGGCGATCTTGTGTCCCTGCTGCGGGATGGCCTGGCCGATCGCCGAGAGCTTGACCGAGACCTCGGCGAACCTGGTCAGTCCGCGCGCCGAGAGAGCGCCGAGCAGGTCGAGGTAGGCCTGGACGGTCGCGTCGGCCTGGTCGGAGTCGAGCGTGTCCTCACCCAGGTAGTCGAGGGTGACCCGGAGGTGCTCGTCCACCAGGTCGGCCGTCGCGTGCACGGCGTCCGAGGTGTCCTCGCCCGGGACGTAGCTGCGCACGATCCCCGCAGAGACCGGCATCGTGCTGACCAGGCGCTTGATCCGGCCGCTGCGCGCGAGCAGCAGCAACGGCTGGCGGAGGAGCGACATGCCGACAGGCTACGCGGCCGGGAGGGTCCAGGTTCAGGGAGTACGACGACGAAGGGTGGCGGCGCCGAGGGCGAGCGAGGCGACCGCGAAGGCCGCGACGATGCCCAGGTCGCGCCAGACATCGCCGGTCGCGGCTGTGGTGACCAGGGTCTGCATGGCGTCGGTGGCGTAGCTCAGCGGCAGGAGACTGCTCACCGCGTGCAGGAAGTCGGGGAGCGAGGTGCGCGGGACGAACAGCCCGCACAGCAGGATCTGCGGGATCACGAACAGCGGCATGAACTGCACCGCTTGGAACTCGGTGCGAGCGAAGGCACTGACCAGGAGGCCGAGCGCGGTGCCGAGCACGGCGTCGGCCACCGCGACCACGCCGAGCAGGAGGACCGGGCCCTCGACGTCGAGGCCCAGCAGTCCCACGCTCAGCGCCACGGCGAGGGCGGCCTGGACGGCCGCGACCACGCCGAACGCCACGGCGTACCCGCCGAGGAAGTCGAGCTTGCCCATCGGCATCGCGAGCAGCCGCTCGAGGGTGCCGGAGGAGCGCTCGCGAAGGGTGGTCACGCTGGTCACCAGGAACATCACGATGAACGGGAACATCGCGAGCAGGGCCGGGCCGAAGCGGTCGAACAGTGAGCCGGGGATGTCCTGGAACATCCACCACAGCAGCGTCATCAGCACGCAGGGCAGCACGAGGAGCATCGCCGCCGTGCGGTGGTCACGACGCAGCTGCGTGAGGACGCGCTGGGCGACGGCGAGGAGGATCCGGGGAGTCATTGCTCGCTCCCTTCCTCGGAGCCGTCTTCCGAGCGGTCGGCGTCGACGAGCGCCAGGAACGCGCTCTCGATGTCCTGGGTGTCGGTCTTCTCGCGGATGTGGGCAGGTGTGTCATCGGCGATGATGCGGCCCTCGCGCATGAGGAGCAGCCGGTCGCAACGGTCCGCCTCGTCCATCACGTGCGACGACACGAAGACCGCGGCGCCGGCGGCGGCCAGCCGGTGGAACAGCGCCCACAGGTCGCGGCGGAGTACCGGGTCGAGGCCGACGGTCGGCTCGTCGAGCACCAACAGGTCGGGGGTGTTGAGCAGGGCGACCGCGAGGCTGACCCGCGACCGCTGGCCACCGCTGAGCCGGCCCACGACCTGGTCGGTCTGACCGGCCAGGTCGACCGTCGCGATCGCCTCGTCGACGGCCGCGCCGTCGGCGCCGAGGACCCGGGCGAAGAAGGAGAGGTTCTCGCGGACGGTCAGGTCGTCGTACACGCTGGCGGCCTGCGTGACGTACCCGATCCGGTTGCGCAGCGGCGCGCTCCCCGCCTCCGATCCGGCGATCGTGACCTGTCCCGACGTCAGCTGCTGCACGCCCACCAGCGACCGCATCAAGGTGCTCTTGCCGCAGCCGCTCGGGCCGAGCAGCCCGGTCACGCTGCCCTGCTCGATGGTGATGTCGAGTCCGTGCAGGACCCGACGACCGCCGCGGTCGACGACGAGGCTCCTGACCTCGACCAAGTTATTCACCATGTGTTGAATTATGTGGCTTGCGGCCGACCCCCGTCAAATCTGGGTTCAGGCCCAGGGGTCGGCGACGGTCAGCAGCACGTTGCGGTCGTCGCGTCGCCCCGCCGGGGGATGCTCGAGATGCTCGGGGCGACCCCCCTGCCAGTCGTTCGCGGCGAGCTCGCGGGACAGGCCGGCCATGCCCGCGGGCTCGTCGACCGACCCGGACCAGGGCGCCTCCCCGCAGTGGTCGACCATCGTGCAGGCAACCCGGAGCACGCCGTCGCCACGCAGGAGCTCGACGACCCGGCCCTGCTGCGGCCAGTCGATGAGCGAGGGGCAGGTGACCTCCCACCAGCCGGGCCGTGCCTGGATCTCCGTGCGGTGGGTGTGGCCGTTCAGCCACAGCACCACGCTCGGGTGGTCGGCGATCAGCGTCGACATCTCCGGGGCGAGCACGCGGGTCGGGTCCGCGTGCGCGTTGACCCAGGTGTCGAGGGGGTGGTGGCTGGCGAGGACGACGTAGGCATGGTCGGCGTCGGCACGCTCCAGCTCCGAGCAGAGCCACTCCCACTGGTCGCGGTCCACCGAGCCCTGCCATCCGCCGTACGGGTTGACGGTGTCCATCACCAGCAGCCGGACGCCGGCGAGGTCGTGGCGGTAGTAGGTGCGGCCGTCGGCAGGGAAGCCGTGCCGGGGAGGGCGCGCGCCGGCCCGGTCGTGGGCCGCGACGAACTCCTCCCGCGAGATCACGCGCCGGGTCGGGTCCGGGGTGACGCGCACCGATCGCCCGCGCGCGAGCCGCGCCAGGGCCTCGGGGTCGCAGCCGTCGAGCGAGTCGACGAGCTCGACGACCTCCTCCGGAGTGATGTCGGGGCCGAGGTCCACCACGCGACGGGTCCCGGTCGATGCCCGCGCCCACCAGGACTCCGCGGGCAACGTTCCCTGGATCAGCCGGTCGTGGTTGCCGTGTACGGCGAGCCACGGCAGGTCGAGCCCGGTCGCCCGGAACGGCGCGCGTGCGGCGTCGAGCAGGCCGGGCACGACGGGGAACCCGTAGCGACTGCGGGGAAGATCCGGGCTCTCCCGCTCCGGATGCCAGTAGCGGTCGTCCTCGTCCGTGGTCGACGCCACCCCCTCCCAACGGGTCAGGTCGCCGGAGTCCGGTCGGACCTCGCCTCCGTCGAGCAGCGCGAGGTACCAGTCGACCTCGTTCGCCTGCGCGTTGTCGGTGTTGTCCCCGGTCACCAGGGCGGCGTCCACGGGCGCACCCGCCGCCGGGCCTCGGCGTACGGCGTTGAGCGAGCGCACCATGGCCTCGACCACCTGCGCCGTGAGCAGCTCCTGCGCGCGGTAGGTCCCGACCTCACCGATCACGTCACAGATCGGTGAGTCGGGGTCGACCCACCGGTCGAGGAGCTCGGCCCGGGCCGGCGACTGCGCGTCGCACACGTGCAGGTCGGAGAGGTGGGCCAGCGTGACGAGGACCTCCTCGGAGCCCGTCAGCCCGCCCCTTGCATCGCGGTCGAGGTGCGCCTCGCCGGGACCGGGCAGCAGCCGGCGATACCCGAGGGGTCCGGGCGGGGCGGCGCTCAGCGTCCGCTCGTGGGTCGTCAACGAAGACCGCCGTCAGGTCGCGAGCAGGACCGGCCGGTCGAGCAGCGAGATGGAGACGTGGGTCCCGGTCGCGAGCTCGGCGGCCCGGTGCGACGCGACGTCGGCGAGCACCTCGCTGCCGTCGCGGAGCGCGAGCCGCATGCGGACGCTCGACCCACGGAAGGTCGACACCATCACCACGGCGTCGCCCTGGTCGGCGGAGGCGGCCTGCACGACCACCGCCTCGGGACGAACCAGCACGTCGACAGCGGTGCCGGGCGGCGGCGCCGTACCCTCGGCATCGCCGGGCAGCACCTGCCCGAGCACCCGCACCCGGCCACCCTCCTCGGTGCGTCCGGGGATGTGGTTCATGGTGCCGACGAACTCCGCCACGAACGGCGTCGCCGGACGGTCGTAGAGCACGGCCGGGACGTCGCACTGCTCGAGCCTCCCGGACCGCATCACCCCGACGCGGTCGGCCATCGACAGCGCCTCCTCCTGGTCGTGGGTGACGAACACCGTGGTCACGCCCAGCTCCAGCTGGATCCTCCGGATCTCGTCGCGCAGCTGCTCGCGGACCTTGGCGTCCAGTGCGGACAGCGGCTCGTCGAGCAGCAGCACCCGCGGGCGTACGGCGAGCGCGCGCGCCAGCGCGACGCGCTGCTGCTGCCCGCCCGAGAGCTGGTGGGGGTACTTCTTGGCGTGCTCGGCCAGGCCGACCAGCTCGAGCAGCTCACCGGCACGCTCGCGACGATCGCGGGTGCCCTGGCCCCGCATCCGCAGCCCGAAGGCGACGTTGTCGGTCGCCGACATCGTCGGGAACAGGCTGTAGGACTGGAACACCATGCCCATGTCGCGCTTGTTCGCCGGTGTGTGCGAGACGTCCTGGCCGTCGACCAGGACGTCGCCCTCGGTCGGGGTGTCGAAGCCGGCGAGGAGTCGCAGTGCGGTGGTCTTGCCGCAGCCCGAGGGCCCGAGCAGGGCCAGCAGCTCACCAGGAGCGATCCGGAGGTCGAGGCCGTCGAGCGCCGACATCGCGCCGAACACACGGCGTACTCCGCGGTACTCGACGGTCGCGCCGCTCCCGACGGCGAACGACGACTCCGACAGCGGTGTGGTGATGGGGAGACTGGACATGTCTCACTCCTTCCGGCTCGCCGGACGCCGCACGTTGAGTGCGCCCAGCACCAACAAGATCACTTCGACCAGCAGCAGGCTGAACACCGAGATGGCCGCTTGCACCTGTCCGGACGTGGTCGGTAGCTGCGCCAGCCACACCGGGAACGGTCTGGTGTAGAGGAGGATGGCTGCGATCGTGAACTCTCCCATCACGAGCGCGAAGCACAGGAACGCAGCGTTCACCAGCGCCGTACGCAGACACGGCATCAGCACGCGGAAGAGCACGGTGAACCAGCCGGCACCGAGGTTGCGCGCAGCCTCGGACAGGGTCTGCGCGTCGATCGCCCGGATCCCGGAGTCGAGAGCCCGGTAGGTGAAGGGCATCGCCAAGATCACGTACAGCAGCGCCAGCAGGAGCGGATGGCTGTCCTCGCGCAGGAACCTCAGGACGTGGAAGATCGCACTCTCCTGCGTGCCCGCGGCCGCACCCGTCGGCGGAGCGGCCCACGCGTACACGTTGCTGACGCCCACCACCAGCACGATCGGCGGGAACACCAGCGGCAGCAGGGTGAGCGTCTCGACGAACGGGCGCCAGCCCGGCAGCCGCAGGTGCACGAGGAGCTGGGTCGGGAGCATCAGGCCGAGCGTGATCACAATGGTGACGGCCGAGATCAGGAGTGAGTAGACCAGAGCGCCGCCCAGGGTGGTCTGTCCGTTCGAGGTGGTGAAGATGTCGCGGTACGCCGTGAACGTGATGCCGCCCTGGCTGTCCTTGAGCGTGAACGCGATGGCCGCGATCAGCGGCCCGAGGAAGTAGATCCCGGCCACGGTCAGGATCAGCCAGCGGCCGTACCTGCCGTTGCGGCTGCGCCGCGCGGCGGCCGAGGGACGCCGCGGCGTCACCGCGAGGTCGGCGGGACCCGCGACGTCGCCGAGGCCGGCGGTCATGCGGGTGCCCCCTGGCGTTGTTCGACGGGGGAGGGAGACGAAGAACGTGGTGGGGTGCTCATGCCAGCCACCTGCTGGTGCGTCGCTGGAGCAGCTGGTAGATCACGGTCAGCGGCAGCACGAACACGATCATCAGCAGGGCGAGCGCCGCGCCGAGGTTCCCTTGGCCGGCGAGCACGTTGCCGGACAGCACCGCGTCGATGCGGATGGTGATCAGGGGGAACGCGCTGTTGATCGCGTAGGCCGTGGCGTACGCCGAGAACGCCGAGCAGAACAGCAGCAGCACCGCCCCCAGGAAGCTGGGCAGGAGGACCGGCGCAGCAACGAGCCGCCAGTAGGTCCACCGGCTGGCGCCGAGGTTCTCCGCAGCCTCGGCCCACTGGGGTTTCAGTCCTTCGAGGGCAGGCGCCATCACCAGCACCATCAAGGGGATCAGGAAGTACAGATAGACCAGGCTCAGCCCGGACAGCTCCGGGAGCTGAAGGCCGAGATCGTCCTGCAGGGAGATGCCGAAGTGGTCCTGCAGGAAGAGCGTGACGATGCCGGAGTTGGCGTCCAGGGTGGCGATGAAGAGGAACGCCAGCGGGATGCCGCCGAAGTTCGCGGTCACCGCGGCCGCCGAGGTCACGACCTGCCGGAGGAACGCACTCGAGCTGCTGACCACGGCCGTGGCGAGCAGCAGCCCGAAGATCGCGCCGAGAATGGCGGTGATCGCCGACAGCTTGACGCTGGTGACCAACGAGGTGCGGTAGATCCCCTGCAGCGAGTCGTGGATGTTGTCGAGAGTGAACGTCGTCTCGGAGTGCTTGACGAACTGCTGCGTGACCGGGTCACGGGTGGCGCCGGTGGTCGTCGTACGCCGGAAGGCCTCGAAGAGGATGAACCCGATCGGGACCAGGAAGACCAGGGTGACGTACGCAAGGAACGGCGTCAGCCCGAGCCACGCCAGCGGGACGCGGCGGGACCGGGTGGACCCGGTCCCGCCGGTCTCGTGGCTGTCGGTCACCCGGCTACCGCCGCCGCCCAGTTCTTGGTGACGGTGGCGGTCGCCTTGGTCACCTGGTCCTGGGTGGGAACGAACGGGTTCTTGTCCGTGACGGGCGGAACCTTGGCGACAGCAGCCTGGTCCGCCGAGCCGTTCTTCTGCATCGCCACGAGCTCGATCGGGCGGGCGTAGCCCTTCAGCCAGAGGTTCTGGCCACCGTCGGGATCCTGGCTGTAGAGGTACTCCTCCCAGAGCCGCGCCGCGGCCGGGTGGGGTGCGCTCCGGTTGATCGCCTGGGCGTAATAGGCGGAGACGAGCCCATCAGCCGGGTCGTTGACCTCCCACTTCTGGCCCTTCTTGGCGAGCTCGGTGCCCTCGGCGACGTTCAGGTAGTCCCAGTCGAGCACGATCGGCGTGGCCCCGGAGGCCACGGTCGCCGGCGTCACCTGGGTCTTGTTGAAGATGCCCTCGTCGTTGAGCTTCTTGACGTAGTCGATGCCCGGCTGGATGTCGTCGGCCGAGCCGCCGTTGGCGAGGGCGAGTGCCCAGACGCCCTGGAAGGCGGAGTTGGACTCCGTCGGGTCGCCGTTCAGCGCGACCATGTTCTTGTACGCCGGGTTGTCCAGCTCCTTGATCGTCTTCGGGCAGGTCCCCACCTTCGTGGCGTTGCACCCGATCGAGATGTAGCCGCCGTAGTCGGAGGTCCACAGGCCGCCGGTGTCCTTCTGCCCGTCGGGGATGTCGTTCCACGTCGCCACCTTGTACGGCGCGTAGAGACCGTCCTGGGCGCCCGACAGCGCGAAGGAGTTGCCGACGTCGACGACATCGGGAGCACTGGACTGGCCCTTGGTGGACTTCAGGGCGTTGATCTCGTCGGCACTGGCCCCGTCGGGGTTCTCGCTGTTGACCTTGATGCCGTACTTCTTCTTGAACGTCGAGATGATCTCGGCGTAGTTGGCCCAGGTCGGCGGCAACGCGATGACGTTGAGGGTGCCTTCCTTCTGGGCCGCTGCGACGAGCGCCTCCATCCCGCCACCCGCCTCGGCGGACTGTGCGGTCGCCCAGTCCGTCGTGGTGGTGGAGCTGCTGCCGGTCGCGGTCGGCGACGAGCTGTTGTCGCTGCCGCATGCTGCGAGGGCGAGCCCGAGTGCCGCCAGTGCCGCGGTGCCCGCCAAGCGGGTCCGTCGTGGTGTCTGCATCGTTGTGGTACTCCGTATCTCGACCGTTTCGAGCCCTCGGGTGGGCTGCTGCTACACCACATCGGGCCTGCTGCGAGTGCAGACTATGCCCGGGAAGACGCTGCGTGAACAGTCTGTGAACGACTCCTGAGGCAGCAATTCGGCCACAATTCGGGGCTCTATTTCACGGATTTCGTTCCGTTACTCAGGTCTCCGGTCAGGAAATGCTGGATCACCGGGGCGTACGTCGACACCACGGTCTCGGCCGGCATCGACGCGATCGGCTCGAGCCCGATCACGTAGCGGGTGAGGATCAACCCGGCCACCTGGCTGATCACCAACGGCATCCGGAGGTCGGGACGATCGATGCCGAGCGCCTCCCCGACCGGCAGCAGCACGACCGGCACGAAGCCCTGGGTGAGCAGTCGCTCACCCCCCGGCTGGAGCGCAGAACGGACGATCCCGACGAGCACCGGCGCGATCTCCGGGTCGTCCCAGAGGGAGAGGAACGCGCGGAGCAGGCGCTCCCCGGCGCCGTCCGGGCCACCGGCCAGGGCCGGACCGATCACGTGTCGCGGGTCGAACGGCAGCTCCATCGCCGCGAGGAACAGGTCGTCCTTGGTCCCGAAGTAGTGGTGCACCAGCGCAGCGTCGACACCGGCCATCGACGCCACCGCCCGGATCGTGGTGCCCGCGAACCCCTTCTCGGCGAAGGCCGAGCGGGCCGCGTCGAGGATCGTCGCCCGGGTGTCCGGGGCTCCCGGCCGCCGGCCACGGCGCGGCGCACGGGAGGTGGACGGCATGCGCGAAGGCTACGCCGGAGGGGCGCCGGCATCCGGGGTGTGCCGGCGGAGCAGCGCGGCCGCCTCCTCCTGGTAGGCGTGCTCCGCCCACTCCAACGGCCGGCCGCCGTGCGCGTCGTCCGCGATGCCGGGGTCGGCCCCGGCGGCGAGCAGTGCCCCGATGCGCTCGAGGTCGCCGCCCCACGCCGCGTCGTGCAGCGCCGTGCGCCCACCGACCTTGGCGTTGACGTCGTCCGGCAGGGCAGACCGGTCGCACACCTCGACGCCCGAGACGTCGACACCGTGCCGCGCCAGCAGCTCCAGCCGGTCCGTGAACCCGTGCTCGGCGGCCCAGTGGAGCTGCCGGTCGAGGAGCTCCGCCGGCGACTCCATGGCATCCCCGAGACGACGCCGCCAGGGACCGCGGTCGGGGCCGCCGAGCCCGTGGCGAAAGAGCAGCTCGAGGTGCTCGACCCCGGGCGTGAACATCCGGTTGTAGAGCGCCTGCCCGTCGTTGGCCTCGGCACCGCTGTCGAGAAGCAGGGTCGCGAGAGCGACGTCGTGCGGATGTCGCGGCTGCCGGCGTGGCCCCTGCTCGCCCTCGCCGAAGGTGCCGGTGAGGGCGGTGAACGGCGTCGCGAGGCCGCGCCAGAGGAAGCCGGCGTCCGGGTCTGCCCCGGCGTCGAGCAGCACCCGCGCGACCTCGAGCACCTCACCGACATCGCGGCCCGTCGGCACGCGGGAGTAGCACAGATACAGCAGCGGCTCCCAGCGACGCGGCCCCCCGGCTCGTCGACCCAGGGACCGGTCACGGTCGAGGTGTCGTCGTACGGCGTCGGGGTCGGCCGCCGTCGCGGCGGCCCAGATGCTCCGGTGGACGAGAGAGGGGTCGTCGGCGAGCAGCGCGGCCGCCCGGTCACGTCGCGGGGGCTCGTCGCGCTCGTCGTACCGCAGGCAGCCGAGGGCGCAGAACAGGTCGGCCGGGTCGAGCGCGTCCTCCGCAACCGTCGCCGGGTCGCGGCTCAGGGCGCGGGCCGTCTCGACGTAGCCGACCAGTGCGGGCCAGCCGGCGAAGCCGTAGCGACGGGCCACGGCGAGCTGGGCGTCGTGGAGTGCGAGCGAGTCCGGCGCTGCGCGGTCAGGTCGCGGGTGCCACTGCGTCAGGAACCCGAGCGCGTCGGGGTCGGCGGCGCGGACCCGGCGTTGCAGCTGGCGCGCCTGCTCGCGGAGCTTGTCCACGGACGGGGAGTCGGGCAGGGAGCTGGGCATGTCCTGGACGTCCTTCCGGTGGGCCCGGTGTCCGCGTGGTCGGACCGGGAAGGAGGTCGGGCGACTCGGTGGTGGAACGACAGGGAGGCTGGGCCTCTTCGAGCGGACGTCGGGCGTTCCTGCGCGCCTGGTCGGATGGTACGCCGGACGCCGACCGGTCAGGCGCGGAAGTGCGTGCGCGCGAACTCCAGCGACTCGCGCAGATCCGCCTCCCGCTCCTCGCGGGTGCCTGCCTTGCGGGTGTTGATCTCCAGCACGATGTGCCCGGTGAACCGGACGCTGGACAGGTACTCGAGGAAGCCCTGCGCATCCATCCTGCCGCGGCCCGGGACGAGGTGCTCGTCCTTCGGCGACCCGGAGCCGTCGGTCAGGTGGACGTGGCGCAGCCGCTCGCTCAGCCGCTCGGCCATCTCCACCGGCAGGCTCTGGGCGATGGCCGCGTGCGACAGGTCGACCGTCGCGTTGGCGTAGTTCTCCTCCGACGGGTCCCAGCCGGGCAGGTACATCTCGACGCCGCGCCGCGGCGAGGCACGCCACGGGTACATGTTCTCCACCGCGAAGGCCAGGCCGGTGGACTCCTCCATGGCCGCGATGCCGTCGACGAAGCCCGCGGCGTACTCGCGCTGCCAACGGAACGGTGGATGGACGACCACCACGTCGGCGCCGACGGCGTGCGCCATCTCGGCCGAGCGCTCGAGCTTCCCCCACGGGTCGGTGCCCCAGACCCGCTGGGTGAACAGCAGGCACGGCGAGTGGATGGCGCAGACGGGCAGCTCGTGGTGGTCGGACAGCTGCTTGACCGCGGCGGTCTGCTGGCTGAGCGCGTCGATGCCCACCATCACCTCGACCGCGTCGTACCCGAGGGACTTGGCGTAGGCGAACGCGTGGGCGCTGGACTCCGGATAGACCGACGCCGTCGAGAGGGCGACCAGGCTCACTGGTCTCCCTTGTCCGACAGCTGGTCGAGACGCTGCAGGATGACGCCCTCACGCAGCGCCCAGGGACAGATCTGGAGCTCGGCGAGATCGAAGATGTCCATCACCGCCTCGGCGACGAGGGCGCCGGGCACGATCTGGTGGGCGCGGCTCGGCGAGACCCCGGGCAGGGTGGCGAGCTCCGCGGGTTCCATGCCGACCAGACGCGGGATCCAGCTCTGCAGGTCGGCGAGACAGAGGGCCCGGGCGACGAGCGGTCCCATCTCGCTCGGCGCCGCTCCGCAGATGCGGGCCAGCGACCGGAACGTCTTGGACGTCGCCGCCGCGACATCCGGCGGCCCGGCGCGCAGGAGGTGACCGGCGTCCTGGGCGATGTCGGCCCGGATCTTCTTGCGGAGCGCTCGGATCCTCGCGTCGTCCGGCGTCCCGTCGCTGAAGTGGTCGCGCGCCAGCCGAGCCGCGCCCAAGGGGATCGACCAGGCCACGTCGGGCTCCTCGTCGGGGCCACCGGCGATCTCCAGGGAGCCGCCGCCGATGTCGAAGACCGAGAGCCGTCCGGCCGACCACCCGAACCAGCGTCGTACGGCGAGAAAGGTCAGCCGGGCCTCGTCGTCACCGGGGAGGACCGCGATCCGCACTCCGGTCTCGTCGGCGACGTGGTCGAGGACGGCGTCGCAGTTGCGGGCGTCGCGGACGGCCGAGGTCGCGAAGCCCAGCATGTCCTGGGCTCCCCTGTCCTCCGCGACGAGGACGGCGTCGGCCACGAACGTGGTCAGCGCCTTGATCCCGCCCGCGGTGACCTCGCCGCCCTCGAGGTGCTCGGCCAGTCGCAGCGTCTCCTTGTGGGAGTACGCCGGGAGCGGAGCCGCGCCGCGATGTGCGTCGACGACGAGCAGGTGCCCCGTGTTGGAGCCGATGTCAAGGACGCCGAGGCGCATGGGTCGAATCTACCGGCCGGTCTGCCCCTGCGAGGCGCGTCCTAGGCTGGTGAGGTGCCCGAGGTCGATCTGGTGTTCCCGCGCGTCTTCGTCGAGTTCGCCGACCCGGCCGACTCCGACCAGGTGTTCCGCTGCGACCTCACCTGGCTGACGTCGCGCTACACCTGCATCTTCGGCCAGGGCTGCCGAGGCATCTACGCCGACGCACCGGACGTCGGCTGCTGCGCTCTCGGCGCGCACTTCGCGGACAAGGCCGACGAGAAGCGCGTCGCGTCGTACGTCGACCAGCTCGGCCCGGATCTCTGGCAGTTCCATCCGAAGGGCAGCGCCAAGAAGTCCGACTGGATCGAGAAGGATGCCGACGGCGAGCGCAAGACCAAGGTCGTCGAGCATGACGGGCAGTCCGCGTGCATCTTCCACAACCGGCAGGACTTCGTCACCGGCGCCGGCTGCGCCCTGCACTCGCTGGCGCTGCAGCAAGGACGCAACCCGCTGGAGACCAAGCCGGACGTCTGCTGGCAGCTGCCGATCCGCCGCACCTTCCGCACGGTCGAGCGTCAGGACGACACGTCGTACACCGAGGTGTCGATCGGCGAGTACGACCGGCGCGGATGGGGACCGGGCGGCCACGACCTCGACTGGTACTGCTCGGGCAACACCGAGGCGCACGTCGCGCCCGAGCCGCTCTACGTCACCAACGAGGCGGAGCTGGTCGCGCTGATGGGACGCGCGGCGTACGACGAGCTGGTGACCCACTGCGAGCAGCACCTCGCCGCCCGCGACCGGTTGGCGATCCATCCGGCCGACCCGAGCTGACGCACGGTCCTCCGGCACCGTCTCGACGTCGAGAGAAACCGACCCCCTGTCCGGATCGGCGTACGACGTGGCGCAGAATGCTCGGCATGCGCCTGGACCATCTCAGCTACGCCGCCGGCCCGGACGGCCTCGCCGGCACCGCGCAGCGCATCGGGGGGTTGCTCGGCCGTGAGTTCAGCGAGGGTGGCATCCACCCTCGCTTCGGCACCCGCAACATGGTGCTGCCGCTGGCCGACCACACCTACCTCGAGGTGGTCGAGGTGCTCGACCATCCCGCATCCGACAAGGCCCCGTTCGGGCAAGCCGTGCGCGCCCGCTCGGCCCTGGGCGGCGGCTGGCTCGGCTGGGTGGTCGCGGTCGACGACATCGCGCCGCTCGAGCAGCGGCTCGGTCGCGAGTCGGTCGCGGGCAACCGCCGTCGCCCCGACGGCACCGAGCTGCTCTGGAAGCAGATCGGCGTCAACGGCCTGATCGCCGACCCGCAGCTGCCGTTCTTCGTCCAGTGGTTGAGCCCCGACACGCTGCACCCCTCGACCGGCGGGGTCGACGACTGGTCGCTGGCCTGTCTGGAGATCGCGGGTGACCCGCAGCGGGTGAGCGAGTGGCTCGGCGAGACCGTCGAGGCGCCGCTGGAGGACGTCAAGGTCGAGTGGGTCGCGCCGCATGGCACGCCCGGCATCATCGCCGCGCAGTTCCAGACCCCGAACGGCCTCGTCCGGGTCTGACGCCCTGCGTCCGAGACGGCGAGGGCGCCGATGACGGCTCGGCCCGGTGCCGGACGAGGGGACGACCGGACTCGCCATCACCACGTGCTGCCGCGGGGCACGGTCCGCAGCCCCAACATCTGGGAGCACCCTGCGACGTACGAGCTGGAGAACCGCGCGGTCGACCGCGACGGGGTGCTCGAGGCGGCGATGTCGTCGATCGCCGACTGGTCGTCGCGCGACGTGCTCGACCTCGGGTGCGGGTCGGGATTCCATCTGCCGTTGTTCGCGGCCTCGGCTGCCCACGTCTACGGCGTCGAGCCGCATCCCGCACTTCTGCGGTTGGCGGCCCGTCGTACCCGGGGGCTGGCCGACGTGACACTGCTGCACGGCACCGCGCAGGCCGTGCCACTGCCCGATGCGTCCGTCGACGTGGCGCACGCGCGGTGGGCGTACTTCTTCGGCCCTGGCTGCGAGCCCGGGCTGCGCGAGCTGGCGCGCGTCGTACGTCGTGGCGGTACGGCGTTCGTCATCGACAACGACCCGACCCGGTCGACGTTCGGGCGCTGGTTCAGCCGCGGGTACCCCGAGATCGACCCGGTGGCCGTCGAGCGCTTCTGGGCCCGCCAGGGCTGGACCCGCGTGCCGCTCGACCTCGAGTGGCGCTTCGACCAGCGCGCGGACCTGGAGTCCGTGGTCCGGATCGAGTTCACCCCCGACGTCGCCGACGCGATCCTCGACGAGCACGAGGGCACCACCGTCGACTACGCGGTCAACCTCTGGTGGACGTCGTACTGAGCCCGACCTTCTTGGCCGATCCCGATGGTTATTGCGTGTTGCTTCGGCCAGGAAGCAACAGTTTCACCGCGTAAGCGGTGAAACCGGCAACCGCCTACCCCGACGACAGGCGGACGGCGAGGGTCGGGGAGAGCAGCACGCCGGGCCCGGCCACGGGTGGGGTGGAGAGCAGTCCTTCGAGGGCCTTGATCAGCTCGACCGCGACCTGCTCCAGGGGTTGGCGCACGGACGTGAGTCCGCCCGGCACCACCTGGGCGACCTGGGAGTCGTCGAAGCCGACGACGGCGACGTCCTGGCCCCAATGGATGCCCCGGTCGCCGAGGGCGTGCAGCACACCCATCGCCAACGTGTCGGACGCGCACACGAACGCCGAGGGATGCGCCTCGTCCAGGAGCACCGACGCCGCCTCGCGGCCGGACGCCACGGTGTCCTCCACTCGCGACGCCAGTCCGGTGGTCGGCAGGTCGCGCGCGTGCATGGCTCGGGTCCAGCCCGAACGCCGGTCCTCACCGATGAACGAGTCCTTGCGCCAACCGATCCAAGCGATCCGGGTGTGGCCCTTGTCGAGCAGGTGGTTGGTGGCCAGCTCGGCGCCGGCCGCCCCGTCGACGTCGACCCATGGGTGGGTGGCGTCCGGGTTGTCCCACGGCCGGCCGAAGGCCACGAACGGCGCGCGCCGCGACGTCAGCCAGGCGGCCTGCGGGTTGCCGAGATACGTGTCGGTCACGATGAACGCGTCGACCGCGGTCGAGCGGAGGAGGTCGTCGTACCCCCCGAGCGGGTCGGCGATGCTGCCCGAGAACAACAGGATGTGGTACCCGCTCTCGCCGGAGGTCTCCACCAGCGTGTGGACGAAGCGGTCCATCGCGGCGTTCGCCGTGCCCTCCTGCGCCGGGTTGAACTTCAGGCCGATCAGGTGCGAGGCGCGGGTGCGCAGGTTGCGGGCCGCGCGGTTGGGCGAGTACCCGAGCTCGGCGATGGCGTCCTGGACGCGGGCCAGGGTGTC
The DNA here is from genome assembly GCA_036265495.1 of Nocardioides sp. Classification (GTDB taxonomy): domain Bacteria; phylum Actinomycetota; class Actinomycetes; order Propionibacteriales; family Nocardioidaceae; genus Nocardioides. The sequence goes on from DATAOY010000126.1 coordinate 16,053, forward strand.
CGGGCGCAGCAGCTCGGGGTTGTTCACCGCGTTGGAGACGGTCTGACGGGACACCCCGGCGCGCTCGGCCACGTCGGCGAGGGTCGGCGGCGTGACCGAGAGACGTCCGGACCAGGACATGGAACGCTCCCCTCGCGATCGTCCTCTTGATCGATCCAACGGCTGAGGATACCGTCCGCGACCGCTCCCGTCCGCGCTACACCCACACGGGTGCCAGGTCCCCGCCGACGTGTCTGCACGACGCTGTCGGCGCCTCCGCCTAGCGTGCGGATCATGTCGAAGACCCCTCGTCCGTCCTACCGGTGCTCCGAGTGTGGGTGGGCCTCCGCGAAGTGGGTCGGGCGGTGTGGCGAGTGCCAGGCGTGGGGGTCGGTCGCCGAGGCTGCAGCACCACGAGCGGGGGCCGCGGCCACTCCGGTCACCCGCGCGGCGGTGCCGATCGCCCACGTGTCGGTGGAGACGTCGGCGTTCCGCAGCAGCGGTGTGCCCGAGCTCGACCGGGTCCTCGGCGGCGGTCTCGTCCCGGGCGCCGCCATCCTCCTGGCCGGCGAGCCCGGCGTCGGCAAGAGCACGCTGCTCCTCGAGGTCGCGGCCCAGACCTCGCGGTACCAGCGCCGCACCCTCTACATCACCGGCGAGGAGTCGGCGTCCCAGGTGCGGCTGCGCGCCGACCGCACCGGGGGCGTGCACGACGAGCTGTACGTCGCCGCCGAGACCGACCTCGGCGCGATCCTCACCCACGTCGAGCAGGTGCGACCCGAGGTGCTGGTCGTCGACTCGATCCAGACGATCGGGGCCGCCAGCATCGACGGGGTTCCCGGTGGCGTCACCCAGGTCAAGGAGGTCGCGGCGGCCCTGATCCGCGTGGCCAAGACCCGCAACATCACCACGATCATCGTCGGCCACGTCACCAAGGACGGCTCGATCGCCGGCCCGCGCGTGCTCGAGCACGTCGTCGACGTCGTCCTCCACTTCGAGGGCGACCGCAATTCGCGGTTCCGAATGGTGCGTGCCCTGAAGAACCGGTTCGGGCCCGTTGACGAGGTCGGGTGCTTCGACCTCGCCGCCGAAGGCATCACCGCGGTCACGGATCCCACGGGTCTCTTCGTGGAGAACCACCGGTCGCGCGTTCCCGGCACCTGCGTCGCGGTGGCCATGGAGGGTCGCCGGCCGATGCTCGCCGAGATCCAGGCGCTGGTCGCGACGACCCCGCTCGAGCGTCCACGCCGTACGACGTCCGGGCTCGACTCCGCGCGGGTGGCGATGATCCTGGCCGCCCTCCAGCAGCACTGCCGCATCGCGCTGCACACCCAGGACGTCTTCGTGTCGACGGTCGGCGGCGCGCGGCTGGCCGAGCCGGCCAGCGACCTCGCGATCGCGATCGCACTGGCCTCCGCGGCCATCGGCTCCTCACCTCCGCACGGCGTGGTCGCGCTGGGCGAGATCAGCCTGGCCGGAGAGGTGCGCAAGGTCCGCGACCTCCCGCAGCGGATCGCCGAGGCGGCCCGGCTCGGCTTCCGCGTGGCCGTCGTGCCGGTCGGAGACCCGAGCGCGACGCACCAACAGCGCACCGTCGACGGGATGACAGTGGTCGAGGTCGCCGACCTTCCAGGTGCCCTGACTGCCGTCGGTCTCACCGCGCCGCGCCGTACCCCCGCCCGAGGGTCGGACTAGGCGCGCTTGCACATCAGACGTTCGGCAGTGGACCCTGCCGGTATGGCCGCCTCCGACCCGGCACACGCGCCGGCCGAGACCATCCGCGCCCGTGCAGTGCCGATCGGCGACCACGGTTTCCTCAGCGACGGTGAGGTGTCCGCGCTGCTCGCACCCGACGGCTCGGTGTCGTGGATGTGCGTGCCACGCTTCGACTCGGCCAGCGTCTTCGGGTCGATCCTCGGCCGCCTCGCCGGGTCGTTCCGGATCGCGCCGCTCGACGTCAGCGTCCCTGCGAGCCGACGCTACCTGCCCGGCACGATGATCCTCGAGACCAGCTGGGGCACCCCGACCGGATGGATCATCATCCGCGACGCGCTGCTCATCGGGCCGTGGCACCACGCCGACGACCGCTCCGCGACATACCGCCGGACGCCCAACGACTACGAGGCCGAGCACATCCTGCTGCGCACCGTCCGCTGCGTCTCCGGCGAGGTCCAGACGGTGATGGACTGCGAGCCGGTCTTCGACTACGGCCGTTCTCTGGCCCACTGGGAGTACACCGGCACCAGCTATCACCAGGGGAGGGCCTCCACCGAGGGCGGCGGCGTCCACCTGACGCTGACCAGCGACATGCTGCTCGGCTTCGAGGGCGGCCACGCCGGGTGCCGCACGCTCCTCAAGGAGGGCGACCGCCGGTTCGTGGCCCTCTCCTGGGGCGGGGCCGAGCCGCCCATGACCTACGACGACGCCTACTCGAGGCAGGTGTGGACAGCCCACCACTGGCAGCACTGGCTGGCTCGCGGACGGTTCCCGGACCACCCGTGGCGCAGCTATCTCCAGCGCAGCGCGCTGACGCTGAAGGGCCTGACCTACGCTCCGACCGGCGCCGTGACCGCGGCCGGCAGCACGTCACTGCCGGAGACGCTGGGTGGCAACCGCAACTACGACTACCGGTACGCCTGGATCCGCGACGCCACCTTCGCCCTGTGGGCGATGTACTCCCTCGGCCTGGACTGGGAGGCCGTCGACTTCTTCTCGTTCATCGCCGACATGGCGGCGGGCGACCAGGACCTGCAGATCATGTACGGCATCGGCGGCGAGCGTGAGCTCGAGGAGTTCCAGCTCGACCACCTGCCCGGATACGCCGGTTCACGTCCCGTGCGCATCGGCAACGCGGCGTACTCACAGCGTCAGCACGACGTGTGGGGCGCCCTGCTCGACTCGGTCTACCTGCACTCGAAGGCGGCCGACCACCTCGACAACCGGATCTGGCCGATCCTCGAGCGCCAGGTCGGAGCGGCGCTGAAGAACTGGCGCGAGCCCGACGCCGGCATCTGGGAGGTGCGCGGCGAACCGAAGCACTTCACCTCGTCGAAGATCATGTGCTGGGTCGCGGTCGACCGCGGCGCCAAGCTCGCCCGGATGGGTGGTGGCGCCGCCCAGGCGGAGGAGTGGGAGCTCGCCGCCGCCGAGATCAAGCAGGACATCCTGGACAACGGCGTCGACGAGCGCGGCGTCTTCACCCAGTACTACGGCAGCACGTCGCTCGACGCGTCGCTGCTGCTGGCCCCGCTCCTGCGGTTCCTCCCGCCGGACGACCCGCGGATCCGGGCGACCGTGATGGCCATCCGCGACGAGCTGACCGTCGACGGCCTGGTGCTGCGCTACAAGGTGGAGGAGACCGACGACGGGTTCGCCGGGGAGGAGGGCACGTTCACGATCTGCTCGTTCTGGCTGGTCTCGGCGCTGTGCGAGATCGGTGAGCACGACCTGGCTCGGCAGCTCTGCGCCAAGCTGCTGTCCTTCGCGGGCCCGCTCGAGCTGTACGGCGAGGAGATCGACCCGCACAGCGGTCACCACCTCGGCAACTTCCCCCAGGCGTTCACCCACCTGGCCCTGATCAACGCCGTACTCCACGTGATCGCCGAGGAGACCGACGGCGGTATCGGCGACCGTCCGGCGGGCTAGGGACCGCCTGGCACCCCCTACACTGACGCCGCGGCTGCGCATCGCGGTCGCCAGTCTCGACGAGGGGAGGCCGGCGTGCCTGGCGCGACGGGGAGCGACGACACGATGCGCCTGCGCGCGACCCTGTCGGCGATCGCACCGGGCACGGCCCTGCGCGACGGGTTGGAGCGGATCCTCCGCGGACGCACGGGCGCGCTGATCGTGCTCGGCCACGACCGCACCGTCGAGTCCATCTGCACCGGCGGCTTCACCCTCGACGTGCCGTTCACCGCCACCGGTCTCCGCGAGCTGGCGAAGATGGACGGCGCGATCATCGTCGACCGCGACCTCACCCGGATCACCCGCGCGGCCGTCCACCTGATGCCCGACCCGGCGATCCACTCCGAAGAGACCGGCACCCGGCACCGGACCGCCGACCGGGTGGCGCGGCAGACCGGTCTCCCGGTGATCTCGGTGTCCCAGTCGATGCAGATCATCGCTGCCTACGTCGGCGAGACCCGGCACGTGATCGAGGGGTCGGCGGCCATCCTCTCGCGGGCCAACCAGGCGCTGGCGACGCTCGAGCGGTACAAGCTCCGCCTCGACGAGGTCTCGGCCACGCTGTCGGCGCTCGAGATCGAGGATCTGGTGACGGTTCGCGATGTCGCGGTCGTCGCGCAGCGGCTCGAGATGGTGACCAGGATCGCCCGCGAGATCGAGGACTACGTGCTCGAGCTCGGTACCGACGGCCGCCTGCTGTCCCTGCAGCTGGAGGAGCTGGTCACGGGTGTCGACCAGGAGCGTGAGCTGGTGGTCCGCGACTATCTGCCCGCTGGCCGACGCTCCAAGGGTCCCGAGGCCACCCTGGCCAGGCTCGAGGGCCTCTCGTCCATCGAGCTCGTGGACCCCGCCTCCGCTGCCCGCGCGCTCGGTCTCGGCGAGCATCTCGACGGGGCCGTTGCGCCGCGTGGGTACCGCCTGCTCGCCAAGGTGCCGCGGCTGCCCTCCACGGTCGTGGAACGGCTGGTCGAACACTTCGACACCTTGCAGAAGCTGCTCTCCGCCGGTGTCGACGACCTGCAGGCCGTGGACGGCGTCGGCGAGCTCCGGGCACGCAGCGTGCGCGAGGGGCTCTCGCGGCTGGCCGAGTCGTCGATCCTCGAGCGCTACGTCTGAGGGGTCAGTCGACCGTCTTCTTCTTGCCGTGGTGCCCGTGGTGCGGGTGCGCGGTCTTGGTGACCTCGGCCGGGCTCGGCGTGGTCAGCAGGAAGGCGACGTCCTGCGGCTGGCCGGCGAGTGCAGCGACGTGCAGGTGGTACGTGCCGGGCAGCGCCCACGCCGTGCGCACCGGACAGCCCGGCTCCGAACGCCGCGCGTCCCACGTCAGCCTCACCCGGGTCGGCTCGGCCTGGCGGAGCACCAGGTCCTGCTGCGGGATGGCCCGAGCGCACTCGGTGGTGGTCCAGATCAGGTCGTTGCCCGAGGTGATCTTCAGGGCCAAGGTCCTCCCGGACAACGTCCAGGTGCACGCGGGCGTGTTCAGGCTGGAGATGTCGAGCACCAGCGAGATGTCGCGTCCGGCCACGGGGCTGGGCACGGACGGTGTGATCGCCACGTCGCTGGCCGCGCACGGACCTGACGGCATCGCCATCGGGGTGACGGGATCGTCGGCCTGCTTGCCATGGTGCTTGCCGTGCGAGGAGGTGTCGCTGGACGGACGGTACGTCGCAGGGCCGCTCGGGACGGTGCCCGCCGTGTGCGACGAGGTCACTGCCACGGTGCGTGCCGCGTCATCGCCCGAGGACCCGTCGCTCGAGCCGCCGAGCAGCTTCGCGATCCCCACGACGAGCAGGGTGGCGATGCCGAGGACCATCAGCCGACGCATCCAGTAGACGCGCGCCGGCAGTCGCCCACGCGTCCTTCCACTCATGTGTTCACGCTAGTCAGCCCCAGCCCGCCCTCGTGGTTGCCACTCCCGAGCGAGGACGTGCCAATCCGGCGAAGCCGGAGTGGCACGTCGGAGCGAGCGACGATGCGAGCCTGCTCGCGAGTCCACCATCGTGCCCGGCCGATCCGGCGAAGCCGGAGTGGCACACCGGAGCCAGCGACGATGCGAGCCTGCTCGCGAGTCCACACTCGCGCCCGGCCGCAGCGAGCGAGCTTGCTCGCGAGTCCTACGATCACCGCGTGTCCGACCTGCACCCGCCGCTGCTGCGCTGGTACGACGCCCACGCGCGCGACTTGCCATGGCGGCGGACGTCGGCGACGCCATGGGGGGTGCTGGTCTCGGAGTTCATGCTCCAGCAGACGCCGGTGGCGCGCGTCCTGCCGGTGTACGACGCCTGGCTCGCGCGCTGGCCTCGCCCGGCGGACCTGGCCGCGGAGCCGTCCGGCGAGGCGATCCGGGCCTGGGGGCGGCTCGGCTACCCGCGCCGGGCGATCCGGCTGCACGCAGCCGCAACCGCGATCGGGCAGCACCACGGCGGAGAGGTCCCGGACGACTACGACGCGCTGCGCGCCCTGCCCGGCGTCGGCGACTACACCGCCTCCGCCGTGCTGGCGTTCGCGTTCGGACACCGGCAGGCAGTCCTCGACACGAACGTGCGCCGGGTCCTGGCTCGCGTGGCGAGCGGCATCGAGTTCCCGCCGGATGCGGTGACCGCCGTCGAGAGGGCGCTCGCGGTCGACCTCTTGCCGGGCGACGACCCCACGGCCGCGACCTGGTCGGTGGCCCTGATGGAGCTGGGCGCCCTGGTCTGCACGGCCGTCACTCCGCGGTGCGGCGACTGCCCCGTTCGCGACGGCTGTGCCTGGCGGTCGGCCGGCCATCCGGCCCACGACGGGCCGCCGCGGCGCGGACAGGCCTGGTCGGGGACCGACCGGCAGTGCCGCGGCCGGCTGATGGCGCTGGCCCGGGAGGCGGCGGGTCCGGTCGGCGTGACGGCCGTCGAGCGCGCGTGGCCGGAGTCCGACCAACGCGCACGCTGCCTCGACTCGCTGCTGTCGGACGGGCTGCTGGTGCGAGTCGGGGCGGGCTACGCCTTGCCCGGCTGAGACCGGCGACCCCAGCGCGCCTCCACCGCGTCGGCGAGGTCGCAGACCGCCCGCCGCTGCTGGGCCACCGAGTCGAGCGGCTCGTCCAGCTGGAGTCCCATGAACGTCGCATCCACCAGGAGCGTGACCTGCCGCGCCGCGGTCGCCGAGAGTCCCACCCGTCGGAAATGTGCGGCCACCGCGGAGACCCATGAGGCATTGGTCTCCTTGACCGCCGTGGCGTACGGCTCGCGCCCGAAGAGACCGAGCGCGGCGGCTTCGACGTACAAGCGCTGACAGCGCTGCTGCGGCCCCGTGGTCACCGCGCGCCACAGATCGAGCACGGCGTGTCTCAGGCCGGGCGAGAGCGGCAGGTCGCGCAGGCTGCGCACCGAGCGCTCGCTCGTCGTACGCAGGATCGTCGCGACGAGGTCGTCCTTGTCCTCGAAGTGGTAGAGCAGCATCCGGTCGCTGGTGCCCAGGGCTCGGGCGAGGGGGCGCAGGCTCAGTCCGATGAGGCCGTGCTCGAGCGCGTAGTCGGTGGCCGCATCGGCCAGCTCGTCGCGTCGTGTGGCCACGGGCACACCCTAGCGGCGGAAACGCTTTGAACACGGCGCGTAGCGAGCGCTACAGTGTGTGTATGTAGCGCTCGCTACGCCTGTCCACAGAAAGAGTGAGACCCATGCTCAGCCCGCTCGTCGTCCTGCTTGCCGCGATCGGCATCGAGGTCGGCGCCACCACCGCCCTGCCGCGTACTCGGGGGTTCCACGACCTCCCGTGGTCGCTGGTCGTGCTCGGTGGCTACGGGCTGTCGATCTGGCTGCTCGCCCTCGTGGTGCGCCAGATGTCGGTCTCGGTGGCGTACGCCGTGTGGTCCGGGCTGGGCACGGCGGCCATCGCTGCCATCGGCGTGCTGGTCCTCGGCGAGCGCATCGACGCGATCAAGCTCACCGCCCTCGGGCTGATCGTCGTCGGCGTCGTCGTGCTCAACCTCCACACGACGAGCCCGCGCTGACCGGGCCGGCGGCGCGAGGCGTCCCGGACGCCACCGGACCCGGTCACCCCGCCGAGTGGGACGACCGGGTCCGAGAAGCCTCGGTCAGTCCGCCGACTTCTCCACGTCGGTCGGGCCCGGCGTCTCCGCGTCGCCTTCGCCGCGCCCGGCCGGGCCGGACGCCGGCTCGACCGCCACGGTCTCCAGCGGCGGCAGGTCGGGCAGCTCGGCCATCTTCTGGCCGCGGAAGGTGAACGTCGCGCTCTCGCCCTCGCCCTCGACGTCGACCAGCACGATCTGACCCGGGCCGACCTCGCCGTACAGCATCTTCTCGGCGAGGACGTCCTCGACCTCGCGCTGCACGGTGCGGCGGAGCGGACGCGCGCCGAGCACCGGGTCGAAGCCGCGCTCCGCCAGGAGGTTCTTCGCCGCCTGGGTCAGCTCGAGGGTCATGTCCCGGTCCTTCAGCCTGAGCTCGACCGACGCGATCATGTTGTCGACCATGTGGATGATCTGCTCGCGCGACAGCGGCGGGAACACGATGACCTCGTCGACACGGTTGAGGAACTCCGGACGGAAGTGCTGCTTGAGGTCGTCCTGCACCTTGTTCTTCATCCGCTCGTAGGAGCCGGCCGCGTCGCCGGTCTGGGCGAACCCGAGGTTCAGGCCCTTGGCGATGTCGCGGGTGCCGAGGTTGGTGGTCATGATGATCACGGTGTTCTTGAAGTCCACGACCCGGCCCTGGGAGTCGGTCAACCGACCTTCCTCCAGGATCTGCAGCAGGCTGTTGAAGATGTCGGGGTGGGCCTTCTCGACCTCGTCGAAGAGCACCACGCTGAACGGCTTGCGGCGCACCTTCTCGGTGAGCTGGCCGCCCTCCTCGTAGCCGACATAGCCCGGAGGCGAGCCGAACAGCCGGGAGACCGTGTGCTTCTCGCTGAACTCGCTCATGTCGAGCTGGATCAGCGCGTCCTCGTCGCCGAAGAGGAACTCGGCGAGCGTCTTGGACAACCAGGTCTTACCGACGCCGGAAGGGCCGGCGAAGATGAACGAGCCGCCGGGACGCTTGGGGTCCTTCAGGCCGGCACGGGTACGCCGGATGGCGCGGCTGAGCGCCTTGACGGCCTCCTCCTGCCCGATCACCCGTCGGTGGAGCTCGTCCTCCATCTTGAGCAGTCGCGTCGACTCCTCCTCCGAGAGCTTGACGATCGGGATGCCCGTCGCCACCGCGAGCACTTCGGCGATCAGCTCCTCGTCGACCTCGGCGACCTCGTCGAGGTCACCGGCGCGCCACTGCTTCTCGCGCTCGACCTTCTTCGCGGTCAGCTGCTTCTCCTCGTCGCGCAGCTTGGCCGCGGCCTCGAAGTCCTGGCCGTCGATCGCTGCCTCCTTGCGCTGCCGCACCTCGGAGATCTTGTCGTCGTACTCGCGGAGGTCGGCCGGTGCCGTCATCCGGCGGATGCGCAGCCTCGAGCCGGCCTCGTCGATCAGGTCGATCGCCTTGTCGGGCAGGAACCGGTCGGAGATGTAACGGTCGGCCAGGGTCGCCGCCGAGACCAGCGCCTCGTCGGTGATCGTGACCCGGTGGTGCGCCTCGTAACGGTCGCGCAGGCCCTTGAGCATCTCGATCGTGTGCGCGATCGACGGCTCGGCCACCTGGATCGGCTGGAAGCGGCGCTCGAGAGCGGCGTCCTTCTCGAGGTACTTGCGGTACTCGTCCAGCGTGGTCGCGCCGATGGTCTGGAGCTCGCCACGAGCCAGCATCGGCTTGAGGATGCTGGCAGCGTCGATCGCGCCCTCGGCCGCGCCGGCGCCGACGAGTGTGTGGATCTCGTCGATGAACAGGACGATGTCGCCGCGGGTGCGGATCTCCTTCAGCACCTTCTTCAGGCGCTCCTCGAAGTCACCGCGGTAACGCGAGCCGGCCACCAACGCACCGAGGTCGAGGGTGTAGATCTGCTTGTCGCGCAGGGTCTCGGGCACGTTGCCCTTGACGATGTCCTGGGCGAGCCCCTCGACGATGGTGGTCTTGCCGACGCCCGGCTCGCCGATGAGCACCGGGTTGTTCTTGGTGCGACGGCTCAGGATCTGCATGACCCGTTCCATCTCCTGCTCGCGCCCGATCACCGGGTCGAGCTTGGACTCCTTGGCCTCCTGCGTCAGGTTGCGCCCGAACTGGTCGAGCACCAACGACGACGACGGGGTGTCGGCCGGGGCACCCGAGGTGGCCGCCTGGGCGCCCGCCTGCTCCTTGCCCTGGAAGCCACTGAGCAGCTGGATGACCTGCTGGCGGACGCGGTTGAGGTCGGCGCCGAGCTTCTGCAGCACCTGGGCGGCGACGCCCTCGCCCTCGCGAATCAGGCCGAGCAGGATGTGCTCGGTGCCGATGTAGGAGTGTCCGAGCTGCAGCGCCTCACGCAGGGAAAGCTCGAGGACCTTCTTGGCGCGCGGGGTGAACGGGATGTGCCCGCTCGGGGCCTGCTGGCCCTGTCCGATGATCTCCTCGACCTGCGCGCGCACGGCCTCCAGTGAGATGTCGAGGCTCTCCAGCGCCTTGGCGGCGACGCCCTCGCCCTCGTGGATCAGGCCGAGCAGGATGTGCTCGGTGCCGATGTAGTTGTGGGAGAGCATGCGGGCCTCTTCCTGGGCCAGCACGACCACCCGCCGGGCTCGGTCAGTGAACCGCTCGAACATGCCAATCGCTCCTCAACGCGG